>NZ_JAMYMJ010000095.1:0-8794 GCF_040318435.1 Mesorhizobium sp. M1143
CCCATCGATAGTAGTCCCATTTCATTTCGTGTAGCCAATCAGGGCCCTGCCGGACGCGGCCGACCAGCGGTCGATGTTCGCGACGACCCGAATGTCCAGTCTCGTGTAACCCAGCCTAAAGCGGCCTGTCCGCCCAAAAAATGACATTCAGTTGCCTCCAGCCTTTCGACACGACCCACTTCACGATCTCGTAACTCGCCAACCTAGCGGCTTGTTGCTTGAGCTGCGCGTTCCTACGGTGTGGTCGCTAGGCCTCAGCAACAAGAGCTCGGTTGCCAGGCGGGCGGAGGCTCAACGAGATAGCCAGCTCAGGACAAGGAGAGCAAGCAATGGTCGCTTTTACCCTCAATGGCGAGGCGCGAACACTCGACGTCGATCCAGAGATGCCGCTGCTCTGGGCGGTCCGTGACGTCATCGGACTCACGGGAACGAAATTCGGTTGCGGGCTTGCCCAGTGCGGCGCTTGCACGGTTCACGTTAACGGCATGCCGACGCGCTCGTGCCAGACCGCAGTCGGCGACATCGAAGGAGCCTCGATCACCACCATTGAGGGTGTGTCGGGCAAGATAGGCGAAACGGTCCAGGCCGTGTGGGCCGAGTTCGACGTACCTCAATGCGGCTATTGCCAGTCTGGCCAGATCATGTCGGCCGTGGCCCTCCTTACAGAAACGCCTAAGCCGACGGACGATGATATTGATTCGGCGATGAGCGGCAACCTCTGCCGCTGCGCCACCTATCATCGCATCCGCGCGGCCATCCACGAGACCGCCAACCGGCTGGAGACTTGAGGCATGTCGCAGTTTCTCTCGAAGCATACTGCCGTGCGGCCCACGCGCCGCTGGTTCCTCGTCGGCGCGGGCGTTACCACCGGCGGCCTCGCAGTGGGCTACCGGCCAGTGCTGGCCGCGCCCGACATCGCACAAACGACCCCTGCAAAGGTTCCGGCGAACCCCTTCCAGACCTATGTCGAGATCACAAAGGAGAACCGAATCATCATCCACTCCTCGCAGTTCGAGATGGGACAAGGCTCCTATTTCGGCATCGCCACCCTGGTTATGGAAGAGCTCGACGGCGACTGGGCGCAGGTGGACGTGGTCGGCGGATATGGCAATACCGCGTTCTACGGCAATCTCGCCTGGGGCGGGGCCGCACAGGCAACTGGTGGCTCCACGTCGATGGGCTCGTCGTGGGAACGCTACCGCAAGGCGGGTGCTGCCGCACGGGCCTTGCTGGTGGCGGCCGCGGCGCAGCGGTGGGACGTGCCAGCCGGCGAGATCAAAGTCGCTTCCGGGGTCGTGTCGCACGCCTCAGGGATGCAGGCGCGCTACGGTGACCTGGCTGAAGCCGCAGCGGGAATGCCGGTTCCCGACGACGTGCCGCTAAAGCCGCGCGACAAGTGGGCCCAGATCGGATCGGACAGCCTCAAGCGCTACGATTCCGCCGGCAAGACCAACGGCGCGCAGACCTACACGATCGACCTCATGATGGAGGGACTCCAGACGGCCGTTATGATCCATCCGCCGAAGTTCGGCGCCGAGATCGAGAGCTTCGACGCAACCAAGGCCAAGGCACTCGACGGCATTGTCGATGTCGTCCAGACGCCGCGAGGCCTTGCCGTGGTTGGCAGGGACACCTGGACGGCGCTGAAGGGCCGCGACCTCGTGGAGGTGACCTGGAACGAGGAGAAGGCCGAAGAGCGCGGCACGGCCGAGATCATGGCCGAATACAACAAGGCAGCAGACGATCTGGGCGCGGCCACCGCGCGCGACGACGGTAACACTCCCGCAGCGTTCGCCAGTGCTGAGAAAATCATCGAGGGGCACTACGAATTCCCCTATCTTGTCCATGCTTCGATCGAGCCACTCAACGCGGCCGCCCGAATCAACGAAGACGGCACCATCGATGTCTGGGGCGGACACCAGATGCCCGACCTTTATCAGGCGGCTGCCGCTCAGGTAGGCGGCACCACGCCGGACAAGGTGAGGCTGCACGTGATGAAGACCGGCGGCAGTTTCGGCCGCCGCGCGGTCTTGGATGCAGATGTCATTATCGAAGCTGTTTCCACAGCGCGTGCACTGGGACGCGGCAAGCCAGTGAAGGTGCAGTGGACCCGCGAGAATGACATGCGGGGTGGGCGGTACCGGCCGGCCTATGTGCACGCAGTCAAGGCGGGGCTCGACAAGAAAGGCAATGTCGTCGCTCTCCATGACCACATCGTGGGTCAATCGGTCTTGGGCGGTTCGACCTCTCCGGCGATGATCAAGAACGGCATCGATCCAACCTCCGTAGAGGGCGCCACCAACCTGCCCTATGCGATCCCGAACCTGAAGGTCGAGCTGACCACCACGGACGTGAACATCCCGGTGCTGTGGTGGCGTTCGGTAGGCTCCACCCACACCGCTTACGCGGTGGAAACCCTGATCGATGAGCTCGCCGCCGCTGCGAACCGTGATCCGGTCGACTTCCGCTTGTCAATGCTCGGTCACCATCCACGGCATGCCGCCGTGCTTAAAGTGGCTGCTGAGAAGGCAGGCTGGGACAAGCCTCTGCCGGAAGGCCGTTTCCGCGGCGTGGCCCTGCATGAAAGCCTCTCGACCTATGTCGCCGATGTGGTGGAGATCACCCTCAACGATGAAAATGGTTTCAAGGTCGACCGCGTCGTCTGCGCGGTAGATTGCGGCACCGCGATAAATCCTGACCAGATTCGCGCTCAGATGGAGGGCGGTATCGGATTCGGGCTAGGTGCGATCCTCCAGGAGGAGCTGACCCTGAAGGGCGGTGTCGTAGACCAAGAGAACTACGATACCTATACACCGCTCAGGATCGAGCAGATGCCGCGAGTCGAGGTGCACATTGTGCCGTCCGAGGAGCCGCCCACGGGAGTTGGTGAGCCAGGTGTGCCGCCGATCGGCCCGGCCGTCGCCAACGCGCTACGGGCGGCGACGGGCAAGACTATCCGCAAGCTGCCGATTATAAAGAAGATGTCAGGAATGACACCATGAAACAGCCGCGATGAAGATCGCGCCGTTTTCGAACGCCTCCTGACAGGCGCTCATTTCCATGGGTCAAATTCCGGCGGCTGCCCGCTCGAATATCCGTTTTGGACACGGCACCCCGTGTTCTGAACGACCACAGACGGGCCTTGGCGCCGGTTCCACTGAAGAACCGCTTTCGAGACGCAAATGCGTCCACTCCATGAAGAGCACAACCTATGGAAAGCTCACAGCTAGCTACCTCCATCGCTTCGGAGACCCAGGAACCCTCAGAAAACCGAACCTCCAGAGCTCAGAGGCGCTCGTGATCACAATCGCGCTGGTGCGTGGATCATTGTTCAAGGGTTTGGCAATAGGCAGGCGAGATGGCCGATCGACATGATCTTCGCCCGATGCCCTACAAACACAATGCCAGCCGCTGTCACGGAGTCGCGAAGACGAAGGCAATGAGGGTCGACGCCGATACTCATCGTTTGGTTGACAGAGCGCTTGGAATGCCATGCGCTTCAGATCGGAGTAGCCATCCGGGAAGCCTGAAGCGCTTTGAAAACGCATGTGCTGCGGCTGTTATTCATAGCGTGGATGACTTTGATCAAAACAATCGATTTCATCACTCTTCCGGAATCGTGCATGGACAAAAAAGAGCCTCACGCACCAATCACACGCTGCTCTAACGCGTGACGAAAGCTGCCTTAGGTATAATCCAAAGGAGAAAATCTTCGATGCGCCCTGACGTGCAGTGGAGGTCGTGCCGAGAAAGTGAGTTGCAACTGGCCGACAATGTCGCGCGGTGCGACCATGGTCGCTTCGGAGAATGAAATCGGGCCAGTTCACGGGGCGGTACTGTTATTCGTCGACGGCCGCCCTTCCCAAGAACAGGCGGCATCGCAAGTTGGTTCTGCCGATGAAAACAACATCGCCGGATACATGTCAGCAGCCGCTCAGGATTGGATGATCCAGCCAAGCTCTCGGCGTGATGGCACTGTAGGCGTCACAGTCGAAGCATCTCATTGATCGTTTATGGGGCTTTCTTCGATGCCGCTGATGCCTGACGGGCGGTCGCAGCTGCAGGCGACAACACGGCCTATTTAGTTGGAACAGTCGAGGTAAGCCAATTTGGCTTCCCGTTACTATTTGGAGAAAGAAATGCTGTGTCTAGGAATCAGCGGCGGACTTGACCAAGCCCATGAAAACCGATTCGAGCGTCCGAACGCCTTTATGCACGATGGCGCCGCGGTGCTCGTCCGAGACGGAAAGGTGATAGCCGCCGTAGAAGAGGAACGCCTCAATCGAATCAAGCACTCGAACAAGCTGCCAAGTGGTTCGATTCAATACTGTCTCTCGACGGCCGGGGTTCAGCTCAGCGACATTGATCGTGTCGCGGTCTACGCCAGCGAGCCCTATGCCAACGCCATGCTTGAAGGTATGTCCGCTTCCCAACCGGACATTCTCTCCACTCCGTTGGATGCTAAAATGTTGGTGCAGAACCTGTTAGCGCGTGAGTTCGGCACTAAGTTGGACAGTTCGCGTATTTCATTCGTAGGGCATCATCAGGCGCACGCCGTGAGCGCCTTTGCAATGTCGGGCTTCGAACAAAGTCTCATTCTAGCGATTGATGGCTGTGGTGATTTCCTGTCGGGCCTTGTGGCGGTAGGGTCTGGCACAGAAATTACGCAAATCGAGGCTTTCCCGGAGGACAATTCTCTTGGGCTGTTTTATCTCGAGACGATCCGCTGTCTCGGCTACGGCATGTTCGACGAGTATAAGGTAATGGGACTCGCGCCCTATGGCGACCCCGCTCCCTATCGCGAGCTCTTCGAGCAGTTGTACGAGCTCTCCGCCAACGGTGGCTACCGTGTTCACCTCGACCGCATCGGTCCGGCGTTGCTCCGCAACATCGAGATCAGGCGAAAGGGAATGCCTTTCACCCAGCAGCATCGAGATGTGAGTGCGTCACTGCAGGAAGCGCTTGAGCGGATCGTGTTCCACATTCTCCGGCACCACCGTGAGGCCACCGGCATGAAGCGGTTGTGTCTGGCGGGAGGGGTAGCCCACAACTGCACGATGAACGGCAAGCTGCTGTATTCAGGGCTTTTCGAAGACATCTTCGTGCAACCCGCGTCTCACGACGCTGGCTGCGCATTGGGAGCTGCGCTGATAGTCTCTAACGAGATGGGCCGCCCCGCGCCGCGTGAGCGACTGCAGGAGGTCTATTGGGGTCCTGATCTCGGGAGCGACCGCGCCGTGGAACAGGAACTGAATGCATGGTCCGGACATCTCGAGGTTGAACGCTCTTATGACGTAGCGAGCAGTGCAGCCCACTGGATCACCAACGGCGCCGTGATCGGCTGGGTGCAGGGTCGTTCGGAGTTTGGGCCACGTGCGCTGGGCAACCGCAGCATTCTTGCCGACCCTCGGCCCGCTGCAAACAAGGACCGGATCAATGCCATGGTCAAGAAGCGCGAAGGCTATAGGCCTTTCGCACCATCTGTGCTGGAAGAGGATGCGAGCGAATTTTTCGACCTCCCGGACGGTAAGCACGAATTTCCATTCATGAATTTCGTCGTTCGCGTGCGTGACTCAAAGCGCGCCTTGTTGGGTGCCATTACGCACGTCGACGGTACGGCTCGGCTGCAAACAGTATCGCGCGATGCCAACCCAGCTTACTGGGAGGTCATCAATGCCTTCAAGAAGCGGACAGGCACTCCAATTCTGCTCAATACGTCCTTTAACAACAATGCTGAACCGATCGTGGATACGGTTGCAGACGCGATTGCCACATTTTTGACGACAGAGCTGGATGGACTTGTGGTCGGGCCCTTCCTGGTAAAAAAACGGGCTGCAACGCTGCAGGATTGGACTGCGCTTGCGATTTCATTGCCTCCCTCAGTCTCCCTCCATCAAACCCGTGCTTACACAGCGCGAGATCATCAGGAGACTGTCTGCGAGATTATTCCGAACCACTCCAGCATTGACAGTGTGCGAATTTCAAACGACTTGTTTAATCTACTGATGCGGATCGAGGGCGAAGCCGTGTTGCGAGATCACCTCAATATGATTGAGCCGGATCAGGCCAGGCATGCAGCTCTAATGGAGGGCCTGCGAAGACTGTGGGAGCAGCGCCTGGTTCGGTTGCATCCCTCACAAGCTGGTCGGATGGATCATGGGTCCGATCAAACGCTGGACCAGCCCAATAAGCAATCAGCCTGATAGAGATGCACCTCAAGCTCGGCCAATCAAGGGTGTTTGTCGACCCCGCCTGCGAGCTCCCGCTGTGATTACGGGGTCGTCGCCTACGCGGCGGCGCCCACCAACATCTCCATCAGTCGCTTCGGCGACAAAGCCAATCATCTCCCGTAAGAGCAAGTGCTTTCGGGCAAGGTCTGCAGGTTCAAGGAGTTCGTTGAAGGCGCCGCCAGCTGGAGCTGCGTCGAGCGCATCATCGCGCATGGTCGAGCTCGGCGCCCAAGGGAAATCGCCCAATTCGACACGCGTGCGTTTGCACCTCATTAAAAACCGCTGCGCGGGTGGTCGAGGTGAAATCGGAAGTCCGTCTGTGCCAGCCGACGACGTTCCCGCAGCGCATCCTGCACATCGCCCTCGATCGCATTCCTCAACTCGCGACATACGACGGGGCGCAGGCGCCGGAAACGAACCCGCCCACCGCAACCTGCAAACTCCCGCCTGTCCTCACGACGGAGCAATCCTGTCGCCTGACCAGGCGCGTGGAAAAGCATCACAAGGGTGACCACAGCGTCGCTTCAGGCCGTCAAACGCTATTGCCGTGCGTCAAGGCGGACTAGGTGACCCGTCGGGAAGCCGGCACCAGCGGCTTTGTCGGGACAAGACACATGCTATTGGGATTTGACCGCCGCAGCCGCGAGCATCGCTTCTCCCATCGCAATGGCCCCTTGGGCACGCAGCATTTCGCCAGGGTTCTGAATGTCGCGCAACTCTTTGTTCTGGCTGAGTTTTGATTTTCCAACCAGGCCGGTGATCTCGATCTCCAAGGCGACGATTGCCCTGACCATCGTGTCGATGAAGTCCTTCGGCGCGTCGCCCATCTTCCATGGGACCGGCTGCGAGGCTTCTTGCATGTGAGTGAGCTTCGCCACGTTGCGGCGCACATACCGCTCATCATCCCGGACAGTGATGCGTCCGTGGGCATGGACGACGAGATAGTTCCAGGTCGGCACCTGCTTGTGGAATTCATGCTTGCTCGGATACCAGTTCGGCGAGATGTAAGCGTCGGCCTCACGGAAGATTACGAGAACCTCATCGCCATTGGCGACTTCCTCCCAGACTGGGTTCTTGCGAGCGACATGGCAATTGAGAACGCCCTTGTCTCCCTTCGAGCGGTCAAGCTCGAAAGGGAGGTGGTTCGCGTCCAGCGTGCCTTTGCTTTGGGTGACGAGGATACCCAGCGGGTGTCTCTCGATAAGGTCAAACAGGGCGTTCTGATCAGGGACGGCAAAATGAGGCGGAACGTACAACGGTTTATCTCCTGTCGCGAATGTGCGGTTGTTAGTAATCGGCGGGGCCTTACGGAACGTGCCCCTGAATCTTCGCTGCCGTCGACGAGTGCCCCGGATTTCGGTGTCCACCACGCTCAAGCACCGCCATCGTGAAGTGGGCGGGCACATCAGATGCCGCCGCATATGAGTGAGGTTGGTCAGTGACAAGCCGCGCACTCTCGCCTTCGCTTAAAATTTCCACGTGGGTACCTACCACAACGCTCAGGGCACCCTGACTGACCGAGATCAGCTCGCGCGTATCCGGACTATGAGCGTCCGCGGAAAACACATCGCCCGGCATCATGACCCAGCTCCACAGTTCGAACATCGTGCGTCCCGAGGTCGACGAATGCAGTTGCGCAGAGCTTCCCTTGGCGCTCGTCCAAAGCCTCCTGGTCTCTGTCCGCTCGATGGGAAGGCGCACCGTGGAAGGGTGCTCGTTCAACAAATCGGCCACCGAGAGCGAAAACGCCGCCGCCAGCCGACACAGTATGCCGATACTGGGGTTCGCCCTACCCTGCTCCAGCGCGACCACGGTTCCCTTCGATAGGCCACTTAGTTTAGCCAGGCGATCCAGGGTCAGGCTTTGGTCACGCCTCAAGTCTCGGATCCGGGCTGCTATCGCTTGCCCAAGCGCTTGCTCGGCATCAAACGCTTCCGTAACATTGGTCATTATATTGACTTGGGTCCTCGGCTCACGTATTGCGGTCAGTATAATGACCGGCACGAAATTGCAACTGCCCGTTAGGAAGGAATAACCGATGCGTTTTGAGACGAAGGCGATCCACTGCGGCCGAGGTGTCGACGCGTCCACGGGGGCCGTATCCATGCCGCTGCACACCAGCACGACGTTCGAACGAGGCGCCAACGGGTCATTTCCGTCCGGCTTCGAATACACAAGGGATGGAAATCCGACACGCAATGCGTTCGAGGCGGCCATGGCGACGCTTGAGGGAGGGGGAGACGGCATCGCCTTCGCTTCGGGCATGGCCGCAATCGCTGCAGTTTTCGAGAGCCATCCGTCGGCGGGTCGGATCGTTCTGCCGGATGACATGTATTTCGGCATTCGTTCGCTGATCGAAGAGACCGACATTGGGTCTCGCTTCGACTTTGCCCCCGTCGACATGCGCGATTTGGACGCTTTGCGCGCTGCGGTGACATCGAAGCGGACTGGCCTCGTCTGGGTCGAGACGCCGTCAAACCCGATGATCCGCGTTGTCGACATTGCGGCCATCTGCGCAATCGCGCACGAGGCAGACGCCTTGGCGGTGGTGGACAATACGTGGG
>NZ_JAMYMJ010000096.1:0-8209 GCF_040318435.1 Mesorhizobium sp. M1143
CGAAAAGCGCGGCCACATATTCGAATACAGTTTCAGCCTGTAGCTGGCGATCCAACTCGGCTAGCTGAGTTTGGATGGCATACCATGCCGTCGACTTCGATACGCAAGTTCGACTATGACCCGAACACCAGGGTTCTCTCGGTTTGGTTTGTAGCGAGCGGGAAGCATTACGAGTTTTTGGACGTACCTGCTGAGGCCGTTGCCGCGTTCAAAGCTGCCTTTGCCAAGGGCGTCTATTTTAACAGCCACATCCGCAATCGTTATGCATTCCGGCTCGCGGCAGGGAGGGCAGCAGCCGCGTCGGGCGATTGACAGAATTTCAGATTCGAGGCGGCCCGCGCCATCGCAGGGGAGCAACTGTGCGAATTGACCAGGTTCCGAGGGCAAACGAAAACGCCCGCCGGCCGGGCCAGCGGGCGCGTATTATATTAAGCTAGGTGCTGGGCCTATTTGCCCATCATCATCGCAGCTTTGCAGAAGTTCTCATGGGCCTTCGCAATATCTGCGTCAGCGCAGTCCTTCATCACAGCGTCCTTATCCTCCTGAGACATAGCCGACCAAGCGGTTTTCGCTTCGGCCTCAGACTTCATGGTCTTCATGCTGCTGTCCGTGAAGAAAGGAGACATTTTTGCAGGATCGTCGAGCGCAGACGTGCCAGTGGAACTGCCGGCAAAGGCCGATCCGGTCATAAGGGCAAATGTCGCGCCGAGAATGAGCATTTTCGAATTCATCAAAATTCCTCCGAATGCAACTGCTTGAATGCAGCCGTGCTAATTCAACGCTTGCGGGTAGAAAGGGTTTCCAGCCAAATTGAAAATTGTAGAAATTGCTACCGATATTTCGTCGTCAACCTAGGAGGAATTGGCCCGCAAGTTCGGTCAAGGCGGCCGGCGGCCACCATCGATGCTGCAATTGCCTGGCCGGTTGCCCCGGACTTGTTCAGGGATGGCCCGCGCTTGCTTCCGAGCGCGGGCCGACCATGATGAGTGAGGGGCGATCTTGGTCACCGGCAGGACCGCTTAAGAACGAGCCGGGTGTGACCGAACAGCCTCAGGGTGAGGATGTTCCCGACTGACGCAAAAAAGCCCGCCAGCGTGAGCCAGCGGGCAATCGGCCTTGAGTATACTAGAACGAGTTCCCCGGCTCGCTCGTTGAGAGGCATGAAAGACAAATGGGAATCTGACCACCAGTTCGTCGAAGGCGCCCGCCGTAGCCAGCGATGGGCGGAGAGAGAACTTGAATCCCTACAATCGACCATCCAAGAGACGCGCCGTGTCCTAGACGCTTCACGGAAGCTCTTGGAAAAAATTGCCGAGCGCGAAGACCATACGCAGCCGTAGGGAATGGCCGGTGCAGTTGGGCATGCTTGTGGGCTTAACCGCACCGATATTGCATAAGTCACGGCTGATGGGCAAACCCACGGCCAGTACTTTCCGTGCAGGTGGACAGCTCGCCGGGCGAAGACCCCAACCACCTCGATCCCGGCGAGCCTAGACCTGATCAGAGTACGCGATCAGGACCGGGGATCAGCCGGCGATAGTGGCATCTCTTGCAGGTCAACCATTGTGAAGCACAGCTTCCTGATCGGACCTGCTGCCGTGTCGAATGGAATAGGCGCGAGTGATTTCCGCACCAAAAAGAAAAATTTCCGCCGAGTAGTAAGCCCACAACAGGATGACGAGCAGCCCACCGGCGGCCCCATATGAGGCCGCGACCGCGCTGGAGCCTATATACCAACCGATAAGCGATTTCCCGAGCGTGAACAGGGCAGCAGTCACAACAGCGCCAATCCAGACATCCCGCCATTCCAGGGTTCGATCAGGCAAGATCTTGAAGATGGCAGCGAAAATAGCTGCGAGGAGGACAAAAGAAACGACCGCGTTGATAACGCCCAGGACAAGTGTCCCGAACGGCAACTGTGCGTTGATGAGGTTGCCTAGGGCCGAAATCGCCGCGCTCGCGACTAGAGAGACGAGCAACATGAAGCCAAGTGCGGTGACCAGTCCCAGACTTACCGCACGTGCGCGCACCAGGCGCGACAACGAACTTCCCTGCGCTTCGACCTTCCATATCATGTTCAAAGACTGCTGTATTTCGCCGAAGACCCCGGAAGCGCTCACAAGCAAGGTGATGATGCCAATCACCGCCGGCCAAGTGCCGCCGGATGGCTTTTCGGATGCGCTCTTCAGTGCGGTTTGCAGGATATTTGCGCTTTCTGTACCCATCATCCCTGTGATTTGGGCGGACAATGCCGCTTGCGCTGCCTCGTGACCGAATGCGAGACCCGCAATTGCAACCACGATGAGCAGAATTGGCGCCAACGATGTTGTGGCATAAAAAGCGATTGCTGCGCCATGGCTGAGAGCATTGTCGTTGACGAACCCAACGACGGCTTCTCGCACCATTGCCCATGCATTTGTGATCGCGCGATGCATTTTGCGCCCCAGTCGAATTGGCGTTCACTAGCAATGCACCAGCACATGTGATGTTCCGGTTGCGGGCTGTGGCAGGAGTTTCGCACCGACTTCCGCGGAGGGTCGCCGGCATAGAACTTCCGCTCCGATGCGCTCGCATCGCCTTCGCCCCCATTTCGGGACGCGCATTTGATAATGGTTTTCTCAAGATCATTTTAGTTCGTTCGGAAACCATAGAAGCGGAGGCTGGCTCGTTTGCACCGACAAGGACAACAGCACGGAGGAGGTGTTGGAGGCGGCGCAGGAAGCTGGCGTGCATCCTGCGATCTCCGCCGGCCGCTGGCGGTACGAGCATCCGGACTATCGCCGCTTTTCCAAGCTGATTGGTCGAGGTGAGATTAAAACCGTCCTGAGCCTCAATATCGCTTTGAGGCGCCAAAGCTGCCAACGCGGTACCACCGTGTCTGCTTTCAGGCAGCGGCAACCAACGTCGTTGCGGCCAAGATCGCGCCACCAGCGGAATGGCACCTTTCCGCTGGTTTGCACCAGAAGCAGACCTTCTGCTCTCGTTCCATATACTGCCGGACCGCATGCGCCTCATATCGGTCATTCAGAATTAGCAGCCGCCTCTTTTCCGATGCCAACGCCTGAGCCTTTTGTGAGACCTAGGCGCAGCTTGCCGGCCGCAGCCTGTCCCAATTGGGACGAATAGTTGGCACCCATATTGCAAATCTACTACTCCTAAAGCTGCCGGACCGCTCTCGTGATGAGCCGCCAGTCGGCTAAGCGCCTCGTCGGTCTTTGAGCTGGCCCCAGCGGATCCCAAAAGCAGAAATTCGAGCGTACAGGCGACGTGAGGGAGGATACCCGAACCCGCGTGAACGAGGCTGTAAGGTCGATCGGATTTCAGTTCAATCGACAAGCAATTGATTTTCGCCGGGGTCGTTCCGATTCGCTTATTGTTCTGGTGTCGGACATCGCGAACCCGTTCTTTCCGGTATTCTTCAAGGGATCGAAAAGGAAGCTCGGGAACGAAGCACAATAGGTAACACAAAAGGTCAAAACAGAGCAATGGCCACAGCCGTTTGCGTCAGATTATTCAAGTTAATTCGCCGACCGCCAACGCGAACAGACGCGCATGGTCCCGTCCGTATAGCGTTGTTAATCCGGCAGTAGCATCTCCTCTTCATCGGCTGCGGCTTCGAACAGCAGCCGGAAGTCGTTACCCGGCATTTTGCCATCCATCGCAGATAGGCAAGCCTCAGCCGCCAGCCGCCACTTGGGGCCACGATTGGACCACTTTAGAAGCTCCTCCGCGGCGGCATCAACTCGGTTGACACCAAGGCGAAGCCCCGGGCGCTCAGTCTTCACATAAACCGGAGGGTTGAACCAGCGGTGGGGCATCAAGCCTCTCGAACGTCAAAGGCGATGAACAGTCCCCAAACGGAGGCTGAATTGACGATCATTCCGACCAACTGGCAGTCAGTCTCACGAAGATCATGGCCGCGCTCGCGCACCGCTGCAATGGTCGCCTTCAGGGAAATTATATTGCCCGGTTGAGAACCCAACAGGACCTCGCGGACCAGCTCCTTGGCCGTTTGCTGCACAGGCCGAACAGGTGCTTGAACGTCCATCCCATCGTCCCAGAGAGATAGAACCTCACCAGCTATTCTGTGGGTCACTTTCCGAAAAAGGCAAGAGCCGGAAACGTACAAAGCAGGTTGCCGCAAACACCCCATTTTGGAACGGGACCCGCCCTTTGTTCATTATGGGTGGAATCAATTTTTGAATGCAAATCCAAGGAATTTACGCCGTGCTCGCCAAGGATGGACAAAGCGGAGGAGTTCTATACCCGGCTTTTCGAGCGGAGGCCTGATGATCGTCCCATGGACGTGTTGATCCAATGGCGCAACGTCGCAGGCGCGAACTTGCAAATCTTCCATGATAAACGGCGAATGATAAAAAGCCCGCTGACGTCTGGCGACGCTGCAGGGATGGCCCGCGCCTGCTTCGGAGGCTGCGCGGGCCGACCATGACGAGTGGAGAGGACATCTTGGTCACCGGCACGGACCGCTGAAGAACGAGCCAGCTGTGGCCAAACAGCCTCAGAGCGGGAATGTTCCCGCCTGACGCAAAAACACCGTGGCTCAGCCGGCGGGCTCCGTTGCAGGGGCACTCAGGATAGTGCCACGGGCGCGGCGTCTGGGGTCAATGCAGTTTGCCGACTAGCCGAGCGTATTCGGCTTCAGCCCTGCCATATGACCCATCAGCCAGCGCAATCAGACGCGCTCGGTCAAGAATGACTACCTCTCCTCGCATTGAGCGTATCAGACCTTGGCCCTCCAAGGTTTGCAGCGCTATGGTGACGCCGGGCCGCCTGACACCGAGCATAACTGACAAGAACTCGTGCGTAATCGCAAAGCTGTTCCCGTCGACGCGATCATCGCACATCACCAGCCATCTTGAGAGCCTGTCGACGATGTTCATCCGGGCATTGCTGAGCGCGGTGAAGCTTGCCTGGAGGTGAAAGTAGTGAACGTAGCGGAGCAGAAAACTTCGCAGGGTTGGGCTTGTCAAAAGCGCCTTGGTGAAGAGGCCCGCGTCGATAACAAAGGCTCGGGCCTCTAATTGGACGTAACAATCGTGCGTTGACCGGTCATCGCCCATGATAAGCGCTGAGCCGGTCATACCCTCACAACCTATGATTCCGATCTCAGCTTCAATACCAGGCCGCAGTTCGCCCACCACTGACCCGAGACCGCTCTCGAAGAAGTACACGGTTCTGATTGGAGACCCCGCCACTTCGAGATGCGTCTTCAGTCCAAGGGAGACGCTTTCCAAATGAGGTTGCAGCAAGGCCAAATCTGCCGAGCACATTCGAAGCAGCAGCGAATTGCGATAGATGGAATTTTGGCGGGTGTCGCATTGCGCGGCAGTGTGAGTTCGTGAACTGGAGTCTGTCATAGCTCCCTCTCCCTATTGGGGCGGAAGCATGTTGATCGCTCACAGCCGACGGACGCCCTTAGAGTTGCCGTCGATAGCACACTGTATGCCTGCGGGCCGCGGATGTCCCATTTATTAACAACTGCGTTGATCAGCGCGAGCCAAGCTTTGGCGCGCCCGCGCTAAGACGGCATTCAGATACTCCAGGAATTCGTCATCGCTTTTCGTTGACAAGCCGACTTGTCGAGCGCGAGTCACAATGCGCTCCTGGAGTGAAACCGCTGTCTCATAGTGGTCCACGATCATCTGAAATGAAGCGCTCACTGGGGCGGATTCAAAGAGCTGTGCCATTGTGGCAATGTAGTTCCAAGATGATGAGAGTCGATGCGGCCGCTGCTTTGCGTAACAATCGTACAATGTGCTCAAGAATGTGCGGTTACCGGATCTAGACGGCCTATCCGGAGGTGGTGTGGAATTCTGCTGACTTAGCAGCACGGATAGAACTCGTGATCCGCCACGCAGCACGCGCCAGATAGGACCAATAGGGCGTAACTAGCGACGCGAGCGCCGCCGCTGCGATGCAGTGAGCCGAATGCGCCGAGGCCCATCAACTTCCACCGGGTCACCTCGGCAGTGGCCGCCTTCACCCCGGTCATGTCTTCGCTGAGCGATTCACCGCGTCTTCAGCCTTGGCAAAACGCTGCACCAGCTTGTCGGTCTTGGCGTACATCTTCGATCGGCTGGCGGCTGGGCGCTGCTCGGATTGCTCGTAAGAGAGCGCGGCTCAAGCATCGCTGTCGTTTAATGTCGCGCCGGATCTCGGTTGCGTCTCGCTGAACGCCCTCCATGGACGCCCTTCATCGTGGGTCCACCAGGGCTTTCTTGTTGTCTGAATAGCCGCCTTCGTGCGCGAGCACCTTGGCAGGCGCTTTCTTTTCGCGCGAAATTGCCATCGTTTTCAAGCGGGAGGGTCGGGATGCAGATTTTCGATGACATCGAGGCGCTGCTGGATGCGGGTGAAGCCTCGACGGCACTTAAGGAAGTGCGGGCGCTGGTGCATCAATTTGGGCGCGGGTCCAGTGTCTTGGCGGGCGCGATCGACGACCTCATTATTGACCTGTCGACGCTATCATTCGTCGCCGATGCTTACGGAGGCCGCATCGCAGAGGCGGCGCGCATGTTGGCCCGAAAAAGACTATTGAAAATCAAGTTGCTCGCACCTCGTCAAAGCGTTGAAGTGGTCAGCTAGAGATTGGTGGTCGCTACGAAAAACGTGTAGACCTGCTCGGTGCTCCGACGCATCGAAACCTCTCGCCATCATCGGTTCCGTGCGGACGAAAGAGCCGCCTGACCCTGCGACCAGATGAAAGCTTGGACTTGCGGCAGACCGCAAGCAGTTGGAGCTTGAATTGCCGACACACTCTCAGGAACCGTTGCCGGGATCGCACTCCATTGGTCGTCGGCCCAGATCCGGCGCGCCTCGCTTAAGGTGCCGGTCGAATATGGCCAGCTTCTCTTCGTAGCCGATCCGCACTCTGGACCTGCAACTATCGCATTTGAAACCGGCAATCGTTTTCAGCCAGGATCCCCTTCTCACCATAGGGCGTGAACAGGAGGGGCATTGGAATTCTAAAGGTACGTCGCGCAGTTCATTTGATAGAGGCACTGTGCATGTTCTCCTCAGCGGCACGGCCACTGCAACAAAGTAGAAGGAGAAATGTTTCCGGATTCGGCCATTTGCGGGAAAGAATCGGACCTAAGTCTAAATGGTGAGCGGCCCTGAAACCCATCGGCCTTTGCGTCGGAAATTAAAAATAGCGAGGGTTCGAAGGCGGCCGCGGGCGTGAGGCTGGCAAGTGGGCCAAGACGGCGGCGGTAAGGCGGAGCTGTGGCGATCAAATAACCGGTTCGCCCAGAATCTCGTTCACCCAGCTCATGGTTCTCAGCCCGTATGCCATTCCGGCGCAGTCGGCAAACCAGTCGAAGACACTCATGTCACGCCCTGTGACGCTTTGAAGGATTTCGATCGCTGCGCCCGTAAAAGCAAGTAGAACCGCCAGCCGGACCACCTGTTGGGGCCAGCCGAGGCTACCCAAAGCCGACAAGGTGGCGAACGCGGCGGCGTGGTTGAGCTTGTCGTGATGAGACGTAAAGGCCAACGCGTGCAGCAAGTGGTCTGGCAATAGCGCGAGCAACAGGACGACCGCCAACGTGGAGAGAAAGGCAGCCCTTGCCATGCTCTGATAAAAGCTCGACTGCGGCAATCTATCCGCAGCACTCCCGGTTCCTAGTTCTCGCTTCCGATACTGGCGCACTAGGCAGAGCTCCAACCTGCATCTGAGCTACGAGCGCGAACAACTGGCATGCTTAACAGGCCTCCTGATGTCATCAGGAAGTTCCATGAAACAGCCTATGTCACTCTGGATGGTTCCATAGGGCGCTGCGAATGTCGCCCTCCATTGTGATGAGGCCGAGGGTTTCCTGCCGAAAAGGCGCGGCGGAATAGGCGAGCCATTGGTACCGCTTGCGCCCAGGTGCGATGCGTATCGTGCTGGGCGGGAGCGGAACTCTTTCCAGCCTTGGCCCAGCTGTGCAGCCGGGCCGACGCCCTTCTGAATTCAATTATCGCCGGCGTCGCGGCTAAAAGACGAAACCGCTGTTTAGTCTGGTCATCCCTGCCTTGGTGATCTCGCCTCTACATATTCCAATCCTAGACGCTAGGCCAGCAGCGGCCACTCGCGGCTGTCCATCAACAATCCCAAACATCAGGTCGCGGTTATATACAAAAAAGCCGGCCACCTTTCGGCAGCCGGCCAGTGCAAACAAGGAAGGGAACGTTGCACTGATGGGGC
>NZ_JAMYMJ010000097.1:0-7907 GCF_040318435.1 Mesorhizobium sp. M1143
CCTCCATACCCAGCCGACATGATGAATCAGATATTCTCCCCGATGGGAATCCCTCGCGATTCCATCAGGTCAGATTATGCTCTAGATGTGAGCTTTCGGGAAGTTGTCCATTCGGACCGAACCGAGGAGACTGGAGTTACCAGGCTTCAGCACTCACCGGAGGGTCCGAATGAACATCCACAAGAATGCCCGTCTCACGCCGCTGCGTCGAGAGGAGATGGCGCTGTCGGTGATAGAATGCGCTTTCTCCAAAGCCCATGCGGCGCGTGTCTACGGCGTGTCGGCCAAGATCGTGGCGGGCTGGGTCGAGCATATAAGGCCGAAGGGCGGGCAGGCATGATCGACCTTTCCTCGCGGCCCACCCATATGCGTGTTGAGGATGGTGAGGGCCGCCATCACGCGTACCCTGTGTTTGCTATGGACGAGACCTTTTCCCTTACCGGTGGAAGCCGCCTGCTTCGATCATACGACTTGACCAGCGTCACGCAGCGAGAGCATGCTGGCCAACAGAGAGACTTTGACAGTCTTCTCCATTTCCTTCCGCTCTTAGGACCTTGTCGGTCATGAAGCGGGCGATCGCGACGCCGAGGCTGGCGTGATCCGTCCGTGGCAGGCAGGCCCTGGCCCTGATTGCCGAACACTCGGATCCAGGCCAAGATAGCTCACAAGCTTCTGCGGCTACTCGAAGCGCGACACGTCGCCGATCGCCGCCTTCATTGCAAGCGCGACGGTCATGTCGATGCCAGAAATAGTCATCAGACGCTTCACGCCCTCATCTTCAAGGGTCGAGCGGGCAAGATCGCGTTCGATGACCTGGAGGTCATCGCCCAATCGGTCGAACTCGCGCAGATGGTGCCGAGGCGCAGAAAGACCCGTAGCACCCCGCATGCATCGCGCACCGCATAATGGCCGATCCCGAACGGTTACGTGCCCCGCAGCGTGCTGTTCCAAGCGGTCTCGATAACGCGGGGCTGAGCGTTGCCGTTTACCAAATCGCGGGCGCGGGCATCGAAGCCGCTTGCACTGACGCGTCCGACGTTCAGACAGAAGGGCCGAAGCAGGCCGTATCTCGTTCTCGTGGTCACGCAGTTTGTTGACGAAGAACCCTCGCCACGAGCAGCGAGCGGAGCTCCTAACGCGCCACCGACATGCACCGTCTTGAACCAGTCCGAGCGGATCAGATGCGCGATACATTCATCGTTGCGGTCGTTTTTGTTGCGGTTCATTGCGACCATGGCCGCCTTGGCGTGTCTGGCCTCGATGCACGGCTGGAAGGCCGAGTTCCTTCGGTCCGAAGAACAGCCACTGCGACAGCGGTCTGGGCTCCAGGCCGACGCGGACCTAGCCCCACCGACTGGCAGATATCGGACGAGTTCGCCAGCACCATCACCCTGCGCCTGTCGCTTCACCGCAGCAGCGCAAGACCAGAAACGAACTCAGAATTGGATCAAACTGGGGCAACGTCGCCATGATGCCCACGATCGGCGCGTCACAAGGCGTAGATACCGGACAAGGCATATCGAGGCGAAAACGTTATCACCAATCCAGTGGGGCGTAGTGCGACTTGTCGCTGCCAAGTTACAGCAAGTCTGCTCGGTATAGTTTCCCGCACAACCAGGCGCTGGCGCCTGGAATCAGGCAAACGGCGAATATCAATGGCCGCGTGCTATTCAAGTAGCTAGGCTCCGTATCCAGTCGCAGGTGGCGATCAGTACCATTTGCCTCCTGAGAACCTTTTATTCCGAGCTCCGGACGCCTCAGCCTGCGTGGCTTCGTCACATCGACCTGATCGTAGGTGCGATTATGCACAATCCTTGAACTCGTTCGGTAAGTGAGACATTTCAAAATAAGGCAGCTATCCGGGCTAGCATTTCAGCGACCTACGAATTTTGATGCAAAATGTCCTCGTCTAGACGCTAGCGTCGTGAGATGTCGCAACTCAATCAGACGCTAGCCTCGATAGAGTACAAATGAAATTTAACCCTGCCGACGATCAATGGGAAATTCCGCGCCGGATAGAGTCCTATGACCGGCCTTGCTAAGGCGCGCCAAGGGCCGCACTGTGACGAACTGGGGGTGGAGTTTTTACAACCAACGTCACAGGGAATTGGCGAGGCGCCGATCTTGCGGGTATCGGACCTGCGGATTGTTTTCAGAACTCGGGAAACGACGATCCACGCCGTTAATGGCATCAGCTTTGAACTTCTGCCTGGCGAACTGCTTGCTGTGGTCGGAGAAAGCGGCTCCGGCAAGAGCGTTACGATGATGTCGCTCATGAAGCTTCTGCCGTCTCCGCCTGCCGAAATCGTGTCTGGGCGAGTTAGGCTCGGAGATCGGGATCTTCTATCGCTTCACGCAAGCGAAATGGGTAAGATCCGCGGCAACGAGGTTGGGTTCATTTTCCAGGACCCCATGACGTCGCTCAACCCGGTCTTGACGGTCGGGTACCAGTTGATGGAGCCATTAAGGAAGCATTTGGGTCTCAGCCGTGGCCAGGCGCGGGAGCGTGCGCTCGAGCTTCTCTCCCTGGTCGGCATACCCTCGCCACAGGAAAGGATTAACGACTATCCTCACCAGTTCTCCGGCGGGATGCGCCAGCGGGTGATGATCGCAATTGCGCTTGCCTGCGATCCAAAGTTGCTCATCGCCGATGAGCCGACGACGGCGCTTGACGTAACCATCCAGGCCCAGATCCTGGAGCTCGTCAAGAAGCTTCGCTGGGAAATCGGCATGAGTATCATCTGGATTACGCATGATCTTGGTGTGGTAGCCGGAATCGCTGATCGGGTGATGGTTATGTATGCCGGACTCGTTGTCGAATGCGCCACTGTCGACGATCTCTACTCAGATCCCCGTCATCCCTATACGCGCGCGCTTCTGGAGACGTTACCGAGGCCCAACCAGGGGGGAGAGGAGCGATTGAAGAGTGTCCTCGGTCAACCGCCACACCTTACCGCCTTTCCGACGGGCTGCCCTTTCGCACCACGATGTCCGCACGTCTTCGATCGCTGCCGCGTCGAGAGGCCGCCGCTGATGCCGGTGCGAGAAGGTCATGAAGCCGCCTGCTGGCGGGACGTGACCGAGCAGAGTCCGCATGTCTGAGCCAAGCATCCTCACAAGACAAGCGCGCCCTAGCCGCAACGACGTCCTGCTCCGCGTCAGTGACCTGGCCGTGCACTACCCAACTTATCACGGTGTCTTCGGGCGCCAAGCTGGCGCTATCAGAGCGCTCGACGGCGTGAACCTGGAAGTCAGGCGCGGCCAGACGCTCGGACTGGTGGGCGAGAGCGGGTGTGGGAAGTCGACTACAGGGCTTGCCATCTTGCGTCTTTGCGACACGACCGGGGGGCGCATCGTGTTTGATGGCGAAGACATCACGCATCTGAAGGGTAATAAACTCCGCCGGGTCCGCCCGCGCATGCAGATGATCTTTCAGGATCCGCAGGCGTGTCTCAATCCGCGCATGACCGTCGGCTCGATCATCGCCGAACCGCTCAATGAGCACGGTGTGCTGAAAGGTACGGAAAAGGAGAGGCGGATTGACGAATTGCTCGATTCCGTCGGTCTTAATCCGAGGTTCGCTAGTCGATATCCGCACGAATTTTCTGGCGGACAGCGCCAGCGAATTGGGATCGCAAGGGCACTCGCGCTCAATCCCGACTTCATTGTCTGCGATGAGCCTATTGCCGCCTTGGATGTCTCCATCCAGGCCCAGGTAGTCAATCTCCTCAAAGACCTTCAGGAGCAGTTCTCGCTGACATACCTCTTTGTCAGCCACGATCTTTCAATGGTCCGTCACCTCTGTGACCATGTGGCGGTGATGTATCTGGGCAAGGTGATGGAACTCGGCCCACGCGACCTCATCTACAAAGATCCAATGCATCCCTACACGAAGGCGTTACTTTCTGCGGTCCCGGTGCCGGATCCGAGGGTCGAACGTGCGCGCCACCGCATTATCCTGGCGGGTGATGTGCCGAGCCCCGCCAATCCGCCTTCGGGGTGTCGATTTCGCACCCGCTGCCCGGTCGCATTCGACCGGTGCACGGCAGAGCAACCGGCATGGCGAAAAGTGGCTGGCGACCGATGGATCGCTTGCCATAAGGCCGAGTGAAGCAGGGGAGGCGAGATCCCTCGCAGGAAAGCTAGTGGGCCCGCGATCGCAATGAGGATGGATTGTTAGGTCAACAAGGCAGGAATAAGCCAAGCCGAGGTTTGAAAAAGGGGAGAACAACAGAATGTCTGCATTGAAACTTCTTATAACCGCTGGGACAATGACCCTATTCGTGACGTCTGCATCTGCCGATCGCGGTGCAGACGGCGTCGTGAACATCCTGAACTGGCAGGCAGCTTCGATGATGAACCCTTACATCTCGGGACAGGACAATGACACCATTCCTGCCTCGCTGGTGCTTGAGCCGCTCGCCAGCTACAACGACAACGGCGAACTATTTCCCCGCCTTGCAGTAAACATCCCGACCATAGAGAACGGCGGCGTCTCGAAGGACATGAAGTCGATCACCTGGATCTTGAAACCAGGTCTTGAGTGGTCGGATGGCACGCCTGTTACAGCACGGGACGTGGTCTTTACCGCGAACTACTGCATGGACCCAAAGATGGGCTGCGCGGTGGCTTTTGGCTTCGAGGGTGTAGAGAAAATCGAAGCCTTGGACGATTTGACTGTGAAGGTAACCTTCAAGGTCCCTACCGTAGTTCCTTACACCTTGTTTGTGGGCTGGTTTTATCCTGTCATTCAGGCAAAACAGTTCGCTGATTGTCTCGGCGCTAAGGCTCCAACCTGCACGGAAGCCAATTTCTATCCGATCGGCACCGGACCGTTTGCCGTCACCAGCTTTAAGCCGAGCGACGCGATTCAGTTAAAGGCCAATCCGCATTACCGCGATCCAGAAAAGCCGAGCTTCTCCATCGTCAACTTCAAGGGCGGTGGCGATGCGCTAGGAGCAGCCCGCGCCGTTTTGCAGACAGGCGAATTTGACTATGCTTTGAACTTGCAGATACCTCCGGACGTGCTGAGCAAAATGGAGAAAGCGGGCAAGGGCAAGATCCAGTTATCCTTTGGGACGTGGGTCGAAACGCTCTTCATGAATCTGACCGATCCATCACCGACCCTCCCGCCGGACGAGCGTTCGACTGTCAAGCATCCAAATCCGATCCTCAGTGACGTTCGTGTGCGCAAGGCTCTGTCGATTGCAATTGACCGTGCTACGTTAAGCGAGATCGGCTACGGCCCGATGGGCAAGCCTACTTGTGACTGGATTACGGCGCCGGCGAACTTCGCCGCTGGCAATACGGAGTGTCTGAAGCAGGATATTCCGGGCGCCGTGAAGCTTCTTGAAGAGGCGGGCTGGAAATCGGGTGCCGACGGAATCCGGGAGAAGGACGGCAAGGAGCTTAAGCTTACTTTCGTGACTACGACTAATCCAATACGAAATCAGGCACAGGCGGTAATCAAACAATGGTGGCACGAGATCGGCGTCGAAGTTGACTTGAAGAGTGTTGATACTTCTGTCATGTTCGGCGGCGATACGAGCAATCTGGAAAACGTACAGAGGTTTTATACCGACGTCCAGATGTGGGTCAACTACGCCAACGGTACCGATCTCGGCTCGTACGTTACAACTTTCACCTGCAACCAGGCTCCGCGGCCGGACAATCAGTGGCAAGGCTGGAACGCCCCACGATACTGCGACACGAAGTATGACGCGCTGGTGACAGAACTCGGTAGCACCGCTGACATCGAAAAACGGGCCGAGATAGTGAAACAGCTCAATAACATGTTGCTCGACAGTTACGCGATCGTGCCGTTGGTCTGGCGCGCCAGCGTCTCCGGCATCTCCGACACGCTGGGGGGATCCGTCTTGAACGCCTGGGATTCTCCGTTGTGGAACGCTCAGGACTGGTATCGCAAGAAGTGAAATTGACCCCGCGTTCTTGTAGGGATAAGGGCGCTCGGTTTTTCCATGTTCCAAGCCGGTCGCGGGCATTATTGCCCCGGCCAGCAGCAATAGGTCCGGCGCATGCTTAACTATGCCATTCGACGAATACTTATCGCAATTCCGACGCTGTTATTGATCAGCCTCGTGATCTTCTCGCTGCTCAAAATCGCGCCAGGCGATCCGTTATCGCAGTTGCCCCCTACCATTCCACCTGAAGTGCGCGCGAACATGCGCGCCGCTCTTGGCATCGACAAACCGCTGATCGTGCAGTATCTCCTCTGGCTGAAGCTATTCTTCGTAATCGAGCCGCTGCATGGCTTCGACGTTCTGTTCGGGGCGCACTTTTCGGACGGTATGCAGCGCATTATCTCTTGGCAATCGCGCGGCCCGGTCGTCAGCGTCATCGCCGAACGCCTTCCGCAGACGCTGCTCGTGGTTGGCCTTGCCTATATAGTCGGGGTGCTAATTGCTCTGCCGATCGGTATCGTATCGGCTTACAAACAATATTCGGCATTCGATCAGCTCGGCACTTTCTTTTCGATGCTCGGCCTTGCCGTGCCGCCTTTTTTCTCAGGTGTTCTTGCAATCCTGATTTTCGCCGTCTATCTCGACTGGTTTCCGACGATCTACAACACTAATCTCGTCATCAACAGCTGGAGCAGTTTCATTGAGCAGCTTCGGCAGATGGTCATGCCAGTGATGGTGCTGGCCGTGCAGACCACCGCCTCCATCAGCCGCTATCTACGCTCGTCGATGCTCGACAATCTCAATCATGACTATGTCCGCACGGCTCGCGCCAAGGGCATGGGCGAGGCCACGGTCGTGTTCATCCACGTCTTGCGCAACTCGGCGATCCCTGTCGTGACCGTAGTAGCGCTGGGCCTGCCGAGCATTTTCGGCGGCGCCATCGTGACCGAACAGATATTCAAGGTAAACGGAATCGGCCAGCTTCTCATCACCGCCATATATGCCAACGACGTGCCGATGGTGCAGACATTGGCTTTCATCTTCGCAGTGCTGATCGTCGGCTTCAATTTGATCGCCGATCTGCTCTACGGCTTGCTCGATCCCAGGATTCGCTATGACTGAGTTGCTACACGACGAGGTCGCGAAAGAAGTCGTCGAGGCGCCTGTTTCGCAAACACGAACTATCGATTCCATTGCCGATGACCCTGTGTTGCTCGCGACGCCGTCGCGCAATCAGTGGTGGGACGTGTGGGACCAGTTCAGGGCCCACAAGGGCGCGCTTGCCGGAGCTGCTGTCTTCTTCCTGATTGTTGTCGGCGTCCTCTTAGGCCCGTTCGTTTGGCGCGTAAGTCCCACCTATATCGACTTCACGAATTTAAACGCGGGACCAAGCTGGTCCCATCCGGCGGGCACAGACCAGCTTGGCCGCGATCTACTTTCTCGGGTGATGACAGGCGGTCGGATATCGATCGCTGTCGGCCTAGCGGCGATGATCATCTCAATTCTTCTCGGCACTTCTATAGGTGTCGTCGCTGGTTATTTTAAATCGCTCGATGGGCTGCTGATGCGGCTCACTGATCTCTTTCTGGCATTGCCGGTCCTGCCGCTGCTTTTGATCGCAATGATGTTATTCCGCGACGCGGTAGCGAGCTCTCTCGGCATCGTTATGGGGAATTTCATCCTCATCGTGTCGGCCATCGGCTTGACGAGCTGGATGCAAACCGCGCGCATCGTTCGCGGCGAGGTGCTGTCTGTCAAGCGGCGCGAATTCGTGTTGGCATCACGCAGTATCGGCGCGCCGCCGCGCCGGATTATTCGTCGTCATGTGCTGCCCAACATCATGTCGCCGATCATTGTCTCAAGCACTCTCCAAATCGCCGACGCGGTAATTGCGGAAAGCTTGCTGTCGTTTCTGGGCCTTGGCTTTCCCCCGGATTTTGCGACCTGGGGCCGGCTGCTCTATGAAGGCACCGACTACATTCAAGA
>NZ_JAMYMJ010000098.1:0-7060 GCF_040318435.1 Mesorhizobium sp. M1143
GGACGGCGAGGCCAAGCGCTCAGGTGCATGTGATGATGAGAACAGCGATGGCAATCGTCATCGCCCGATGCCAGTCGCCGGTCGCCGCCATCCAGCCCGTGAATGTTACCAATGCTGTGAGATGAACCACGGGCGCGTAGAGTGCCGACACGCGGTCGGCGATACGGCGATAGCGGGCGCGACCACCTTCGGCGGCCTCCATCAGCCGAACCATTTCCGCCAAGAACGAATCCTTCGCGGCGGCTGTGGCCTCTACCGTCAGCGGACCGGTAAGGTTGAGGACGCCGGCCTGCACGGTGTCTTCCGGCGCCACGCTACTGGGCGTGCTCTCGCCGGAGACCAGGGAGCAGTCGACGTCCGATGTCCCGCGCACAATTTTGCCATCGACAGGGATTCTTTCGCCGGCGGCGATCAACAACAGCATGCCCGGTTCGATCTCGGCCACCGGCAGATAGCCCCGAGCGCCATCGCCGCGCAGCACCATGGCGCCGCGCGCGGCCAATTGTGACAGGCTCTTCACAGCGGTGCGGGCGCGTTCCCGCATCACGTGATCGAGCGTGCGACCGATCAGGAGGAAGAACAGCAGCGATACCGACGCGTCGAAATAGGCGTGGTCGCCGTGGGTGATCGTCTCATAGAGGCTCATGGCGTAGGCCAGCGACACGCCGACGGCGATCGGCACGTCCATGTTCATGCGGCCGTGGCGCAACGCATTCCACGCCGACTTGAAGAAGATGCCGCCGGCGAAGGCCAGCGCAGGAATGGCGATCAGGGCCGAGACCCAGTGGAACAGGTCGCGGGTGGCGCCCTCGGCGCCGGACCAGACCGACACCGAGAGCAGCATGATGTTGCCCGCAGCAAAGCCGGCAACAGCGACGGCGCGGATAAGCTCCGAAAGCATCTTGTCCTTTGCATCAATCTCGGCTTCGAACAAATGCGCCTGATAGCCGAGCCGGCCGAGCACAGCGACCAATGGTGGAGCCTCGTCGCCGCGCCAGCGGACTGAGACCCGCTTTGTCGACAGGTTCACGCGAGCTGCCTCGACGTGATCGAGTTTTCCCAACGCCGTCTCGATCGTCTGGATGCAGGCGCCGCAATGAACGGTCGGCACCGAAAGGTCGGTCTGATGAAGGTCGTCGCCAAGCGATCGGCTCGCCAGCCTGATTTCCTGGCTGGAGGGCAGGACCGAGGTGCCGCTGACCAGATCCAGCGCTATTTCAGCACCGGGTGCACAACAGCTCATTGCAGCGCTCCATGGGAGATCATGATCCTGCGTACATCGCGATAAGGTCTGGCCAGGCCGGCTTCGGCGTCGATTTCGACAATCCACACACCGTCCCTTGGCATGTGCTGCGCTGCAAATTCCTGGCCCGAGGCGGGGGCGAGCGTGACGGACTCATCCTCTTTCTCGTAAGCGGGATGGCGAAACAGCGCCTTCACGCCATGCAGGGGAACCGGTTTGCCGGCGGCGTCGGTGAGGCCATACCGGACTTCACCCCATGCGACGGTCAGCTTTCCGGTCCAGCCGAGGGCTGCCTGCGCGCGCCCTTCCTCGGCCTTTCTGTTGAATTGCTGGCTCGCCACATAGGTGTTTTCGACGACAAGACCGGTCCAGCTTGTGTTGGCAAGCGTCGCCATCGTCAGATTGACCGCGATGACCACGCCGAAAAAGGCGAGGATGATGGCCAACATGTGCCTGCCCGTGAATTCGCGGGGTTTTCGCGTGGTGGCGTTCATCTGGCGATCTCCGGCGCGTTGAAGGTGGCGGTGTATTCGTTGGACTCGAAGCTGACCTTGTCTTCGACGCGGAATGTGAAGGTCTGCGCCTGGCCATGAATCTGGTCGGCGGGCAGGCGCACGAAAACCTTCAACATCTTCAGCCGGTCGGGTTCGACCTGGACTGCAAAGGAGCGGGTGGCCGGCAGGTCGACGCCAACGATGCTCATTTCTGCGCCCGCCAAGCCTCCAACGGTGACGACGATCGTTCTTGGCTCGGGGATCATATTCAAAAGCTTGACGGTGTAGCCATTGCGGATTGAGCCGTCCGACAGCGTCACGAATTGCGGGTTGCGGTCGTGCAAGACGTTGATTTCGAGCCGGTCGCGCGTCAGCAGCGAAAAGAGCAGGCCCAGTCCGATCAGCGACCACATGGCCATGTAGACATAGGTGCGTGGCCGAAAGATCTTGCGGACATGGAAATGCGCCACCCTGTCCGAAAACAGGCCGTCATCCGTCCTGACCAGTGATGGATCGACCGAGCTGGCGCCGCCGGCGGTGGCCAGCATCATGTTGGCGTTGTAGTCGGAGAGCGTCGCGTAGGAGATCAGTCCTCGCGCTTTGCCGAGCTTGTCCATGACGCCGTCACAGGCATCGATGCAGAGCGCGCAGGTGATGCATTCGAGTTGCTGACCGTCGCGTATGTCGATCCCCATCGGACAGACGGCGACACAGGCATTGCAGTCGACGCAATCGCCGACGGGATGCCCTGCGGCAAGAACCTTCTTGGCGTGACGCGTGCGCGGTTCGCCGCGCCAGTCATTGTAGGTGACGGTGAGCGAGCTCTCGTCGAGCATGGCTGCCTGGATGCGCGGCCATGGGCACATATAGGTGCAGACCTGTTCGCGCATCAGCCCGCCAAACGTGTAGGTCGTCGCCGTCAGGACCGCGACGGTGATGTAGGCGACAGGCGCTGCCGTGCCGGTGAAGAGTTCGCCGAGCAGCGTCGGCGCATCGGCGAAATAGAAGATCCATGCGCCACCAGTCGCTGCGGCTATGACCAGCCAGATGACGTGTTTCGATGCCCGCAGCACAAGCTTACGAGTGGTCCAAGGACCGGCATCGAGCTTGATGCGTGCGTTGCGGTCGCCCTCGATCGCGCGCTCGACGACCAGGAACAGATCGACCCATACGGTCTGTGGGCATGTGTAGCCACACCAGGCACGGCCAACAGTCGATGTGATCAGGAAAAGACCGACGCCGGCCATGACCAGAAGGCCGGCGACATAGTAGAATTCCTGGGGCCATATCTCGATGAAGAAGAAATAGAAGCGCCGGTTGGCGACATCGAGCAGCACCGCCTGGTCGGGGGCAAACGGACCGCGGTCCCAGCGCAGCCACGGCGTCAGATAGTAGATGCCGAGCGTGATCGCCATCACGATCCATTTGAATCGGCGAAAGCTGCCCGAGGCCCGCTTCGGGAAGATCTTCCTGCGCGCGGCATACATTGGCTGGCGCACCTTGGCGGAGTTGAACGTCGTGGGTTCGATCCGTTCTATTTGCGTGTTATCGAGCACGAGAAGCTCCAGTCACCAGCGACGATTTCGCCGGAAGACGACTCATCGGTTCTGGATGATGCCGAGGCCCGGCTTGCGCCGGGCCTCGTCGCTTGGCGGGAGGGGGAGGACGAGAATAGGCTGCTTTCCTATTCTCCGCCGCCAAGCGAATGGATGTAGACCGCCAGTTCCTTGACCTTGATCTCGCCGAGGCGCGCGCCCCAGGCCGGCATCACGCCGTGTTTCGGTGCGGTTACCTGGGCGGCGATGGCCGCTTCGCCTGACCCGTAGAGCCAGATGGCGTCGGTCAGATCTGGAGCGCCGAGTTCCTTGTTGCCTTTTGCATTGTCGCCATGACAGGCCACGCAGTTTTCGGCAAAGACCTTTGCGCCCGGCGCGACCAATGCTTGATTGACGACGGCCCCCGACAGACTGGCGACGTAGGCGCTGACCTGTTTGATCTGGTCGGCGGTGATGATGTCGGCAAAGGCGGGCATTTCCGACAGGCGCGTATCCGGATCGGAGGCGAAGCGAATGCCATGGGTGATCGTCTGCTGAATCTGGTCCGCCTTGCCGCCCCACAGCCAGTCGTCGTCGTTAAGGTTGGGGAAGCCCTTGGAGCCCTGGGCGCCGGAACCATGGCACTGCACGCAATTGAGCTTGAACGCGGCACCGCCGGCGGCGACGGCGAATTCGCGCAGCGTGTCGTCCGCCGCGATCTCCGAAACACTTTTCGCTTCTATCGCGGCGACATATTTGCCCTTGGCTGCTTCAGCCTTGGATAACTCGTTCCCGACATCGTTGCGACTGGAATAGCCGAGCACACCCTTGGTTGTCGTGTGTAGCAGAGGCCATGCCGGATAGGCGATGGTGTAGCCGATCGCCCAGACTATGGTGATGTAGAACGTCCAGACCCACCAGCGCGGAAGCGGGTTGTTGAGCTCCCGGATGCCGTCCCACTCATGACCGGTGGTTGAGATGCCGGAAACCTCGTCGATGTGATCGCTGCTCATGATCAGTCCTCCTTCAGAGGAATTTGAGCTGCTTCGCCGGCTTGCCTGCGGCTTCCGGGACGAACTGCAAAGGCAACAGATCCGATGAAGAAAAGAGCCATGGCAAGTAGGCCCCAGCTGTCGGCAATTTCCCGCATGAAATTGTACGTCATGGCCATTGTCCTCAGCGGTAGCCGGCGGTCTCATCGTAGTTCTTGAAATCGACCAGCGTGCCCAGCATCTGGAGATAAGAAACCAGCGCGTCCATTTCGGTGACTTGCTGCGGGTTGCCGTCGAAGTCGCCGATCTTGGCCTTGGGGTAGCGGGCCTCGAGGCCGGATGTGTCGGCGTTGGGATCAGCCTGCGCCATCAAATCGGCATTGGCGTTGGCGATCATGTCGTCGGAATAAGGGACGCCGACGCGCCTGTTGGCGACCAGATGCGTCGAGAAGTCCTTCACCGCGATCGGCTTGTCCTTCAGGAAGGCATAGCTCGGCATGATCGATTCCGGCACCACGGACCGTGGATCTGTCAGGTGATCCACGTGCCACAGGTTGGAATACCGGTCGCCAACGCGGGCGAGATCCGGTCCGGTGCGCTTCGATCCCCACTGGAAGGGGTGGTCGTATATCGACTCGGCCGCCAGGCTGTAGTGGCCGTAGCGCTCGACCTCGTCACGGAACGGCCTGATCATCTGGCTGTGGCAGAGGTAGCAGCCCTCGCGGACATAGATGTTTCGCCCGGCAAGTTCGAGCGGCGAGTAGGGGCGCATGCCTTCCACCTTCTCGATCGTATTATCGAGATAGAAGAGCGGCGCGATCTCGACGATGCCGCCGATTGTCACGACCAGCAGCGACCCGAGGAGGAGAAGTGTAGCGTTCTTCTCGATGACCGCGTGTCTGTTCATCAACCTCATTTTCTGTCTCATCCTCGCGCAAGCTGGAGGGCGGGGGGGCCGCGCGGCATCGGATCCTGCTCGCGCCGGTAGCCGAGGATGGTCATGGCGATGTTCCAGGCCATGATCAGGGTGCCGGAGAGGTACATGGCCCCACCGATGGCGCGCATGATGTAATAAGGGTGCATAGCGGCCACGGTTTCGGCGAAGGAGTAGACCAGGAAGCCCTGCTCGTCGTATTCGCGCCACATCAGGCCCTGCATGATGCCGGACACCCACATCACCGCGGCGTAGACGACGATGCCGAGCGTCGCCAGCCAGAAATGCCAGGTGACGAGCCTGAGCGAATAGAGGCGTTCACGGTTCCAGAGTCTCGGCACCATGAAGTAGATTGCGCCAAACGAGATCATGCCGACCCAGCCGAGTGCGCCGGAATGGACGTGGCCAATGGTCCAGTCGGTATAATGCGACAGCGAGTTGACCGTCTTGATCGACATCATCGGGCCTTCGAAGGTCGACATGCCGTAGAAGGCGATGGCTATCACCATCATGCGGATGATGGGATCGGTGCGCAGCTTGTCCCAGGCGCCCGACAGCGTCATCAGGCCGTTGATCATGCCGCCCCATGACGGCATCCACAGCATGATCGAGAACACCATGCCGAGCGTCTGCGCCCAATCGGGCAGGGCGGTGTAGTGCAGGTGATGCGGCCCGGCCCAGATGTAGAGGAAGATGATTGCCCAGAAATGGACGATCGACAGGCGGTAGGAATAGACCGGCCGGTTGGCCTGCTTGGGCACGAAATAGTACATCATGCCGAGGAAGCCGGCGGTGAGGAAGAACCCGACGGCATTGTGGCCGTACCACCACTGCGTCAGGGCGTCCTGGACTCCGGAAAATGCGGAATAGCTCTTGGAGCCGAGAAAGGAGGCCGGCATCGACAGGTTGTTGATCACATGCAGCATCGCGATGGTCACGATGAAGGAAAGATAGAACCAGTTGGCGACGTAGATGTGCGGTTCCTTGCGCTTCAGGATGGTGCCCAGAAACAGGATCAGGTAGCCGACCCAGACGATGGTCAGCCAGATGTCGACATACCATTCGGGTTCCGCATATTCGCGGCTCTCGGTGATGCCGAGCAGATAACCTGTCGCGGCCATGACGATGAAGAGCTGGTAGCCCCAGAACACGAACCAGGCGAGATCGCCACCGAACAGCCGAGCGCGGCATGTGCGTTGGACGACATAGAGAGACGTGCAAAGCAACGCATTGCCGCCGAAGGCGAAGACGACGCCCGAGGTGTGCAGAGGCCGCAAGCGGCCGAAGTTGAACCAGGGCTGGATGTTGAGATCGGGATAGGCAAGCTGCAGCGCGATGACCACCCCGACCACCATGCCAACCACACCCCAGAACATGGTGGCGATGGCGCCGTAGCGGATTGGCCCGTCCATGTAAGCGGACGGGTCGATCGGAGCGGCAGGCTTGAACTCAGTGTTACGCAGTAGGATCGCAGTGAAGCCAGCCAAGGCGAAGAACAAGACCCACATCTGCTGGCGAAAGGGTTCATCCACCCCAGCGCCAGCCGCCACCAAAGCCGCGAATGCGAACAGGCTTAGAAGCACGATTTCTTTGCCGAATTTCATCGCAAGCCCCGATTTCCAATTCCGGCGGATGCCAAACCGCGGTGCCTTATTGCGCAGCCGTCGCCTGCTCGCCCTGATCCATGTCAGAGCCGCACCATTTTGCTCGAGCAGCATCGAGTTCGGTGCGATCAGACTGCGACGATCGAATGTGGAAGCGCACCACGGTTGTGTGCGTCAAGTTCTGCAAAATGGGGCGGCCATGATGCTGGTCATGCGGCTTGGCGCAGAGCGAGCTTCTTGTGCTCGCGCAGGTCGTCC
>NZ_JAMYMJ010000099.1:0-6747 GCF_040318435.1 Mesorhizobium sp. M1143
GCTTGATCGCGGTGAACTCGGCGGCGCCATCGGGCGAGCCCGGCCCACTGGCGATCGCGCTGGCGGATCGTGTCAAAATTCTGAGCAAGGCTTTTCGCAACATCGTGTTCTCGCAAATTCGGATTTCGGCGTTGAATACATTTCTAACGGCGATCTATCTCGTCGCTGTTTTGCCGTCCTTCGGAATCGATCTGCCATTCATCAGGACGATGATAGCGCTGACTTTCGTCGCCGGCCTTCTGCCGGTCATCGGCAATCTGATCTCCAACACCGTGATCGTCGTTGTCAGCCTCAGCATCTCCTTCCTTGCAGCGCTCGGCTCGCTTACCTTTCTCCTCGTCATTCACAAGCTCGAATACTTCGTGAACGCCAAGATTATTGGAACGCGGATCAACGCGCGTGCCTGGGAGCTTCTTCTGGCGATGGTTTTCATGGAGGCCTGGTTCGGTATGCCGGGTCTTGTCGCCGCGCCGATCTATTATGCCTATCTGAAGGCTGAACTCACGATGCGCGGGCTAATCTAGGATTGGAGCAATGCCCGATCGAACGGAATCGGGTCGCGTCGATGGTTAACAGGCCAGCTAGCATCAGGCTCATTGATTAAGACGGAAGGCGACGGCGGCTGCGATGCAGATTGCCGAGAAGACGGTGTGTGCGTAGCGGTCAAATTGGGCGCGATGCGCCGCTAGTCCTTCAGCTTGGCGAACATGTTCTCGATCTTGTGACGTTGGCGGCATAGGTGTTGTCGTCGTCGATCGGCTTGTTTCCGCTTTTGACCGGTGGGGTGCATTTTGAGTATCCATCCGGCGTGTCGCGCCTTGTTCGGGTGATGAACGAGTGGTCTTAAGCGTGCTCTTATGAGCGCACTTAGGAGCAGTTGATGGGTCAGATCACGTTGCTCACAGGCCCCGAACGTCGGCGGCGGTGGAACGAAGAGGAACGGCGCCAGATTTTGGAGGAGGCGTTTTCGCCCGGAGCCTGTGTGACGCAGGTGGCGCAGCGGCATGACGTTTCGACGGCGCTGATCTAGACTTGGCGTCGCAAGCTGTGCGAACACGTCCCGGACCCGTGCCTTACAGAGGCGGTGGTTGTCGATGAAGACGTCGGCCATCCACTGGAGCACCGGCCGGCTATTGTCGTGAAGCTGGTAAAGGGCGGCCGGGTGAGCATCTTCACGGGAGCGACGCCCACGCTGGTTACGGCAGTGGTAAAGGCACTGCGGTGATCCCGTCGGGCGCGCGGGTGTGGCTGTCGATGGGCCACACCGATATGAGGAAGGGCATGCAGGGCCTGGCTTTGCTGGTGCAGCAGCACCTGAAGCGCGATCCTCACGGTGGTGATCTCTACGTTTTCCGCGGACGCGCCGGATCGCTGGTAAAGATCATTTGGCATGACGGGATCGGCATGTCGCTTTATGCCAAGCGGCTCGAGAAGGGCCGCTTCATTTGGCCTCAGGCGAAGGACGGTGCAGTGTCGCTGACGAGCGCTCAGCTGGCGTGTTTGCTCGACGGGATTGACTGGCGCAACCCGCAGTACAGCTGGCGTCCGGCGAGCGCGGGATAGGACACGGATTTCCTCAGCCAAAGCGGCATTTTTCGGTTGCACCGAGAGACAGGTGCTGATTCATTTCGGCCATGGAAGCCGCCGTTTCGCCCCTGCCGGACGATGTCGAAGCGCTTAAGGCGCTGGTTGTTTCGATGGGAGCCGAACTTGCCGCCGCGAGGGCTAAGGCGTCGGCCAGGGAAGCTCTGATCGGGCACCTCAAGCTTGCAGATCGCCAAGCTCAGGCGCGAGCAGTATGGCCCCAGCGCCGAGCGCAGCCGCCGGCTCCTGGACCAACTTGAATTGCAACTCGAGGAACTCGAGGCCACAGCCAGCGAAGTTGACCTTGCCGCCGAGGCGGCGGCGACCAGGACGACCAGTGTCACCGCCTTCGAGCGCAAACGGCCAGTGAAGAAGCCGTTTCCCGAGCATCTGCCGCGTGAGCGCATCGTCATCCCCGCGCCATGTTCGTGCCTGACTTGCGGCGGGACGCGGCTTTCGAAGCTCGGCGAGGACGTGACCGAGACGCTGGAGGTGATCCCGCGTCAGTGGAAGGTCATCCAGACGGTGCGCGAGAAGTTCTCGTGCCGGAACTGTGAGACGATCACCCAGCCGCCGGCGCCGTTCCATGTCGTGCCGCGTGGCTGGGCAGGTCCTGGCTTGCTCGCCATGCTGCTGTTCGACAAGTACGGCCAGCATCAACCCTTGAACCGCCAGGCTGAACGTTTCGCTCGCGAGGGCGTGCCACTGAGCCTGTCGACGCTCGCCGACCAAGTTGGCGCGGCCACTTTCGCGCTCATGCCCCTCTATCGCCGGATCGAGGCTCATGTTCTCGCCGCCGACCGATTACACGGCGACGACACAACGGTGCCGGTCCTCGCCAAGGGCAAGACCGATATCGGCAGGCTGTGGGTCTATGTCCGCGACGACCGGCCATTCGGCGGCGCCGATCCGCCCGCCGCGCTGTTCCACTATTCGCGCGACCGCCGTGGCGAACATCCGCGAGCGCATCTCGACAGCTGGTCCGGGATCCTGCAGGCAGACGCCTATAGCGGCTATGGCGAACTCTACGCAGCCGATCGTCGCCCAGGGCCTGTGCTCGAAGCGGGCTGCTTTGCCCATGCGCGCCGCAAGTTCTTCGAACTCGCCGACGTCGAGGGATCAGCGCGCAAGAAGAGCCGCGGCGAACGGACAGGGGCGATCTACCCGATCGCACTGGAGGCGGTGCAGCGCCTGGATGGACTGTTCGATATCGAGCGCGAGATCAAGGGATTGGGCGCTGAAGCGCGTGCTTGCGCCCGCCAGGAGCGCAGCGCTCCACTGATGGAGGACCTTCACGCCTGGCTGATCGCCCAGCTTGCCCAGCTCTCACGCAACCACGATCTCGCCAAGGCCATCAACTACGTGCTGCGCCGATGGCCGGCGTTTAACCGCTTCCTCGACGATGGCAGGATCTGCATTACGAACAATGCGGCTGAACGGGCCTTGCGCTGCGTCCCGCTCGGTCGCAAGGCCTGGCTGTTCTGTGGCTCCGATCGTGGAGGCCAGCGCGCTGCAGTCATCTACGCCCTCATCGGCACCGCCAAGCTCAACAATGTCGATCCGCAAGCCTGGCTTACCGATGTGCTTCACCGCATTGCCGAGCACCCCGCCAATCGCCTCGACGACTTGCTGCCGTGGAACTGGCGGTCCAAGCCCGCCGCAATCGCAGCCTGACAATGCACATCAACAAAATGCATTCCGTGCGAACCATCGCGCTCGTCGCCCGGGACCTCGGCGAAGATGAGGACTGGCTCGGCCAAATCGCTATCGAAATGGAACCCGAGGACGGTCTGATCTGGGTCTACGGGCCAGACCAAGAATACGGCGTCATGGCCTTCTTCGAATTCGGCATCGAAAGCCTTCAAAACCTCATCGCCATCCATCGCGACGGAAACAAATAGGTCCGCCCGCGTCCCTCACCGGATGGATACCGCGAGCGTTGCCGGCCCGCGCAAGACCTTTGTCGCGCCTGCGTTGGCCGCTCTCATCCGGCGCCCCGGTAAGCCCGGCATAGCGAGCGACGGCTCCGATCACTCAGGCCGCGTGAGAGAATCTCATTCACCAGCATGTCCGCAGTCTCGAACCGATACCGATGATCCGCGAAAGAAGGCGAATCATTGAACCATTGCGAGCGGACCCTTTCTCCGTGTCTGGAGCCACCGAGAGCTGCGGCAAACGCTCCTGTTCGATCTCGTGGAGACGCGCAGCCAGAATTTGGCGCCTTCGGTCTGCTCGATCCAATGTCCAATATCTCCTTGCCGCCGTCGGGCAGGATGCCGGGCGCGATATAGATCGCCTTGTTGCGCACGAAGCCCTCGTCGCGAATTTTGACCCGGATGGCGTCGAAGAAGACTAACGGAAAGCAGGCGTCCAGCGGCCTGTTCTGCCATTCGGCGACTTCCTCAAGCACGGCGTCGGGGCCGAGATCAGGTCCGGCGAAACGTCGACGCCGTAGAGTTCCTCCAGGTGGCCGCGGATCTCGCGCACGCTCACGGCGCGTGCATACATGGAGTGCGATCTTGACGTCGAAATTGGGAAAGCGGCGCTAATACTTTGCTGGCGGCACGGTCACGCGGGATCGAAAGTTCGAGCTTCGATGTACCCGTCAGGACCGTCTTCTTCGAATGTCCGTTGCGCGGTTCGCCAATCCTGTGGCTTGCTCCTCGTCAAGATTATCGGCCAACTCGGCGTTCGGTATCCACTCCGAAAGCGCCTTCTTCAGATCGTCGAGCAAACCGTCCTTGGCAAACAGCGCCTGTGGGTCGCGCCAGGCAAGCAACCGATCTAGATTAGTAGTACTTCCTTCTCAATGGCCATGCGATGATTCTCCTTCCAACATCATGGGCTCACGCATGATTTCCGACATTCCCTCGTGCGGGCGCTGCCGTGAAGAAATGCTTGCAATAGCGCATCCTCCTCCTAACGACTCAGCAATAATACACCATCACAGTCCGGGCCTGCACACCTAGGTAGCTGCTCAACAGCGCCGAGGGTGCCACACGCTCGCCGCCGCCCATAGCACTGTTGAGGGCGCGCTCGCGAGCGGCTTGGCCACCGTCGGACTCTCCCAGGGACAAACCTGCAGCGCAGGACATCGGCCGTCGGCCTCCCTACTCACGTTCTGATCGGAGTTTGAATATATTGCTCGAGAAGCCTCGCTTTTTGATGTGCCCACGTCAGATTCGCAGGGCTTTTGATTTTTCCTATTCCTTCGTTCGCGCAATGTTAGTCCGTAGCCAGCAACGGCACGAGCTGCTTATCTTGCGACGGTCACTTATGAAAGAGGGAATCACTTATGCTAAGCTTTGATCAAGAAGAGTATCGCGCACGCTCGGCCCGGCTGCGCCAGCTAATGGCCGAACGCGGCATCGACACACTGTTCGTCTTTGATGCAGGAAACATCTACTATCTTACCGGTTATGCAGCCTACTCCGACTATAATCCTCAGCTCGTTCTGGTGCGCCAAGATGAAGAGGATCCGTGGCTCATTTTGCGCGAAATGGACATAGTGGCTGCAGATGTATGTTCATATCTGCCGCAGTCTCGGGTCCTTAGTTATCCAGAAGAATATATTGGTTCGAGCCAATCCACGCCTTGGGAGCCCATTTCGGACCATATTCGCGAGCGCACCAAGTCGAGCCTTGGTCGCATTGGGGTCGAACTTTCAGGGAAGGTCCTTGGAGTGAAGGGCCATGCCGCCTTGAGCAAGAATTTGGGCGTCTCGGAATTCATTGATGCCGATTGGATGGTCCCCGCGTTGAAGGTTATCAAATCAACTGCCGAGCTCACCTACATGGAACAGGCGGCAAAGATCGCCGATAGGGCTATGCAGATTGGTAGGCTCGCAATATCTGTTGGCGCCCGAGAATGTGATGTAGGCGCCGCCGTGTCACATGCACTTCACGCGGGCACGCCAGAAATTCCGGGCTCGGCCTCCGATTTCACTATGAACGTGGGCTCGCCTGCGAACGCTGTACATCTCAAATGGACCGACGGACAGTACAAGACAGGATGTTCGACGATTTTCGAACTCGGCGCCTACCGTCACCGATACTGCTCTGCGTTGTCGCGAACGGTGTTTTTGGGAGAACCAAGCGCACGAGAGCGGCATGTGCACCAAGCTTGCTTGGATGGGTTCCTCGCTGCTTTTAACGCTATACGGCCTGGCGTGACGTGCAACGATGTGGAGCGAGCTTTTCGGCGTGAGTTTGAACCGCGAGGCGTGCGAAAAACATCTAAAATTGGGTATTCATTGGGAATCGATTGGATGGAAGGCGGCCCGAACATCCAAGCGGGAGACGAAACGACAATTCAGGCCAACATGACTTTCCATCTCATCATAGGCATATTTGAAAAGGCCGATGGTTATATCTTCAGTGAGACCCTTCGCGTTACGGATACCGGCGCGAGCTCGCTAAGCAACATGTCACGCGACCTATTGGTAAATTGCTGATATTCGAGGATAGCGATGCCGGCGCAACGCCAACGTAGCGTCGGCATGCAGCAACGGGGCTGGCGCGGATTTTGGGACGCCAGTACGTCATTCGTACAGTGGAAATGGGGTGACCTTGCCCCTCTGATCTAATCCGGTTTGAAGTTCGTTCTGGCCCATCGAGTGGACCAGAACATGATACGTTTCCGCTTCTCTGAAGAGCAGATCGTCGGAATTGCGAAGGAACACGAGGCCGGGGTGTCGGTTGCCGATCTGTGCCGCAAGCACGGGGTCAGCGACGCCTCGATCTACAACTGGAAGGCCCGCTTCGGCGGGATGGATATCTCCGAGGCTCGGCGACTAAAGCCGCTGGAGGACGAGAACACGCGGCTAAAGCGGCTTCTGGCCGACCCGATGCTCGACAATGCCGCGTTGAAGGATCTTGTGTGAAAGCAATGGTGACGCCCGCGGCCAAGCAGAAAGCTGTCGCTCGCCTGAAGGAACGCTTTGGGATGAGCGAACGGTGGGCGTGTAAAGCCATCGGCTCGTGTAAAGCCATCGGCTGTTGCCGCATGACGGTTCGCTACGAGACCAGCAGACCGGACCACCGCGAGGTTCGCGAGCGGATGAAGGCGATCGCGCAGGAGCGTCGCCGGGTCGGCTACCGGCGTGGTCTCGGGATGGTGGGGCGGGGGGGCCTGGTCGTGGAACACAAAGAGGGGGTCCCGGGG
>NZ_JAMYMJ010000100.1:0-6681 GCF_040318435.1 Mesorhizobium sp. M1143
GGCCCAGATAGCTCAGTTGGTAGAGCAGCGGACTGAAAATCCGCGTGTCGGTGGTTCGAATCCGCCTCTGGGCACCATCCGCTCTTCTCCCGACACTCCCTTTCGCCGAAGTTTCTACGCTGGAGTTTCTGCAAGCGACTGGAATTGTTGATCTTTTGCAGTCGCATGACGCAATTAAGCGGGACAGGGAACGCTTCAGGCGCATTTGGTCCAACGAGGCGGGGGGATGGTATTTCCGTTGGTATTCGACATCCTGATGGTATCGAAACAGCCAAGGGAGACCTGACGAATGCCCCTCTCCGACGTGAAATGTCGAAGCGCCCGCCCCGCTTCCAAACTCGTGAAATTATCTGACGGGGGCGGGCTGCAGCTGTGGGTACAGCCTACGGGCTCTCGCCTCTGGCGGCTCGCCTACCGCTTTGAGGGCAAGCAGAAACTGCTCGCGCTGGGCAGCTATCCCCTTATCTCTCTCGCCGAGGCACGGGAGGCGCGCGATAATGCTAAAAGGCTCCTGCTAGCTGGCGTCGACCCTGGAAAGGAACGCAGCTTGCGGAAGGCCGATTCGGCAAAGGACTCCTTTCGCTCAATCGCGGACGAATATGTCGACAAGCTAAAGAAGGAGGGACGTGCCGACCGGACGATCAGCAAGGTCAAATGGCTGCTCGATTTTGCCTATCCGATAATCGGCGACAAGTGCATTCGGGAGATCGATACGGCCACCATCCTTACCGCCCTCCGTCGCGTCGAGGTTCGCGGTCGATACGAGTCGGCCAGGCGACTGCGCTCCACCATCGGCAGCGTGTTTCGATACGCAATCGCGACGGCACGCGCCGAGACAGATCCGACCTTCGCCCTCAGAGGCGCACTCATCAGTCCGACTGTAACGCCTCGCGCCGCGATCACTGATCCGAAGGCCTTGGGCGGTTTGCTGAGGGCAATCTATGCATTTGACGGACAGCCTACAACCCGAGCTGGTCTGAAGCTGATGGCGCTGATGTTTCCCCGCCCCGGCGAGCTTCGCTCCGCTGAATGGGAAGAGTTCGATTTTGAAAGCTCGGTATGGACCATCCCTCCGGCACGCATCAAAATGCGACGGCCGCACCGCATACCCCTATCAAGGCAGGCGATCAGCGTCCTGACTTCACTGAGAGAGATCTCTGGTGGTGGATCGCTGCTGTTTCCTAGTGTTCGATCGGCTTCGCGTCCGATTTCCGATAACACGCTTAACGCCGCGCTGCGCCGTATGGGTTACGGCAAGGAAGAAGCAACCGCGCATGGTTTTCGAGCAACGGCATCAACTCTGCTGAACGAATGCGGCAAGTGGCATCCGGACGCGATAGAGCGGCAGCTGGCCCACATTGAGAACAACGACGTTCGGCGCGCCTACGCCCGGGCAGAGCATTGGGACGAGCGCGTCAAGATGATGCAGTGGTGGGCCGATTATCTGGATGAACTCAAGAGCAAAAACCTGCGGGTGATCTCAATCGAGGGACGCCGCAAGCCTGCTGTCCACACACCAACGCGACCATCCACTTTGAACCCAACAGCGGCCGTTCATCAAACGCCGATACAAATCTCCAACCGCCGGAATCATACTGACCGTCGAAAAACGCCACAACTCAACGCCAAATCGTAGGCCCGCATTTTCAGATTTCCTGGAGAGAAAGTTGGACCGCGTTCGGCGGGAAGCTGCCGTTCTGCAGCCGACCCCATTTCCGACATTCAAGCTGCCGATGGCCGGTTCCGAAACCGGCCATCTACCCGGCCCGGAGCCGGGGCGCTATTAGAGCGAGAATCCCGTGGGCAGTGTGCGGTCCGTCCTTTCGCCGGCATTAGTCCGTGGATCCGCTATCCCCCCCCGACTTTAACCTCCACAACCTTCCTCTCCAGAGATCCGGGACAAGCCCTTGATGCGCGTCGCGATCGCGTCGACGAGGCGACCAACGATCTCATGGATGATCCCCTCCTGGCGAAGCTCTTGGGCGCACTCCGATGCCATGTCGGGCATCACCGCGAGCTGATGGCGGATTGTCCGCACCGTGTACTCGCTGCCAACCTTTGCTGAGGACGCACAGCGCCCCCAGTGGCGCGGCATGATCTCCTCGATGGGATAGACTCTGTCGATCTTCATCGCCAGTTTAAGGTCGCGCATCTCAGATTGGATCTCTCCCCCGAGGTGCGGCAGAATGGAGGAGATGTCGTAGAGCGGAGCTAGGCGGGCCTCGCCCTGGGCACCGAGCAGCATCGAGTAGTTCTTTGCATGCGCGTCCGTGCCGGCGATGATCCAGTTGAAGACGTTCGCGGCCATGAAGATCTGACGGTCTTGGACGGGGTCGAGGGAGGCCGACAGCACCTTTCTGGAGATCGTCGTGATACCTGGCCCACCCTGGTTCTCGTACTTGAGCGTCGGCATCACCGACAGGGCCTGGCACATGTCCTCCTGATGGATGCGGATGGTCTTGCCCTCGATGTTGCGGCGGTCGTAGCGCTCGATAACGATCGCCTTTTCGCCTGCGAAGTCGAGAACCTGGCTATGTGCAGCATCCATGCCGAGCTTGGATGCAAGCTGCAGGCAGAAATGCTCGTTCTCGGTATGCCCGTGCAAGTGCGGCAAAGGCGGCTTGAAGATGTGTGTCGTGGGCGTGTCGCCTAGAGGGATCCCCCAGCGATTGCTGCCCTTATCGAAATAGAACGCCGTCTTTGCCTGCGCACCAGCGAGACTGAACTGACCAGGATCGCCGATTCGCCGGGTCGCTGCACCATCCTTGCGCAGGTCGCGCAGGCGGTCGCCGATCTGCGCCTCGGTGAGCAACTCCACGTTCTCGCCGCGGGAAACCTGATCGTCACGCGGAAGGAACTGGACGGCGCCCGCGCAGTCGCGGCCGACGTTCTTGAGCAGGGCAAACGGGTTTCGGGCGGAGACCTGGAATCTCTGGGCCCATCTGGCGAGGGTCTGCTCATTATCCGGCAGCAGGCCCCAGAGGAATGCCTCGACGACCTTGCCCTCGTATGTCCTGGTGATCGTCGGCATTGACAGGGAGAGCGGGATCGCCACCCGGCCCTCCATCCATGCCTCGTGGTAGGAGAACGAAAGCTTACCGCCCTGCAGGTGGTGGAGCCCCCCAACTGGTCTGCCAGCGATATAGACGCCGAGGGTGTCGATCGGGTTCACCATGATCATCGTCACCTAGAGCTTGTAGGGAATCTCGTCGTCGTCATCGTCGACATGCCGTTCTTCGGCATTATGATGATGATTAGCAGCCGACGTCGGCGCCGGCGGGATCTGAAAGTCCAGCTCCACACCAAGCGTGGTCAGCGCCAGCAGCACGTTGCCGATCTCGGCGCTGGGCTTGCCGTTCTCGATCCACGACACCCACGTCTGCGTGGTGTTGATCATCTTGGCCAAGGCAGCCTGTGACAGGCCGCGCCGGGTGCGGGCCTCCTTGATCAGCATACCAATGTCGCGAGCTGTTCTGATCTTCATGGCGTATACGGTTTCTGTATAATCTAGCTTGATATAGAATCGTATATTACAGGTGTCAATATGCGCTGCTATATCAATTTTCGCTATATATGTTCCCATATGGGCGATCTCCATATACAAACTTATATAACTCATTGCGCCACGCAAACACTATCGGCATGTGCGATCAGACGTTCGACAGGGTACCATCGAGAATGACCGCGCGCTGGTCGAGAACTGGAACGACGTTGTTGGCCGGGACCAGACTGTCAGGTCTTGGTAAGACTTGGCGATGAGCGGTCAGTTCGGCATCCCGCCCGCTTGGTGTCGGACTGCAGGTCTCGCCTCAGCCGGCCCCGCGCCTAGACCCAGGTTTCGTGACCATCTATCCATCAGTTGGGCAGCGGCAGCTGGCCCTGGTTTGACCACGAGGTTGAGCTTGCACCCGGACTGACGACCAGCTCGTCCGCCTTTTCGGCTCTCGAAGGAATCGCCGACATCACTCATATTCGGACGTCCCCCACCCATGTTCTAAATCGGCTTTGGCCATACTTGTGCGCATGCTAAGCGTTGAAGCGCTAACGCTTCTGTTTATGGGACTTCGAAATAGCTTGCGGGAAATCATCGCTAGAATCCTTAACTTGCTTTGCCGCTCGAACGACGCGGTCGATGTACAATCAAAGTTTATCGATCTTGCGCCAACCGAGAAGGCAGACGAGGCAGGAGTATATTCCGATGCGCTCCTGTACGCGACGAGCAATCCCAGAGTTTCGAACATCGCTTTGACCGGGCCTTATGGCTCGGGAAAAAGCAGCATCATCAGGGCCTTCCTAAAAAAATACCGGCATCCAATTCTGCAGATATCGCTCGCCGCGTTCCTTCCTGAGGCAACCGCCTCCGGTGGCGCTGTGAGCAAACAGGAGATCGAGAGAAGCATCCTTCAACAGATGCTCTATGGCGCGGATGCGAACCAGCTGCCGCTCTCGCGATTTAAGCGAATTAGGTCGCCCAGTAGATGGTCGATCTTGCTTTCTCTGTACGTGATCCTTGGCGTCGTGGCCTGTTGGCATCTTTTCCAAAAACGCGATGACGTCATCAATGGCAGCTTCTTCCTGCCTCTTTCGATAAGTAACTGGCCCACTTTTCTGTGGTTTGCCGTGGGAGCATCGTTCCTCTGGCTGACGGTCTACCAATTCTACAAGGTCAGCTTCGGCCTGTCTCTCAAGAGTATTTCTCTAAAAGATATTGAGATCACACCTGTGGCGGTCAGCCAAGAATCGATTCTTAATCGGCATTTGGACGATATTATATACTTCTTTCAGTCAACGAAGTATGTTCTCGTCATTATCGAAGATCTCGACAGGTTCAACAATTCCGAGATATTCATTAGTCTCCGCGAGATAAATAGCCTCGTAAATGCGAATGCTGGCGTGAAGCGGACAATACGCTTCCTTTACGCATTACGCGATGACATGTTCGCCAACACGGACAGAACGAAGTTCTTTGAGTTCATCATCCCCGTCATACCAGTCATCAACAGCTCGAACTCGATCGATAAAGTCCTGGAGCAGGGGAAGCGGCTTTCGCTGGACAGTCGACTTGATCGCCAGTTTCTGCGTGAAGTTTCGCGATATCTGAACGACCTGAGGCTCATACAAAACATTTTCAATGAGTATGCCATCTATGTCGCTAATCTGGAGACTGATGGCGACAATGTGCTGGACGCAAACAAACTCCTAGCGGTTCTGATATATAAGAATGTATTCCCGAGTGACTTTGAGAGCCTTCATCGTGGCAAGGGCAATCTCGCGCAGATCCTTGGCAAGCATGATGAGTTTATCGCTCGCGGTGAGGCAGAATATAAGGCCGCTATTGAGCGCATCGAGCATGAGGCCGACGTTGCCGAACGGCAAATTCCAGCCGATCTGCTCGATCTCCGCCGAATTTATGCGATGGCGTTGTTTGAGAAACTACCTGCTCAGGCGTCCCACATCGGTCAGAATGGACAGACCCAGATTGAGATTAGCACACTCGCGAGAAGTGAAAATTTCGACCAGATCATCAGTAGCCAAACTATTACCTATCGTAATCTCAACGGGTATCACCAGACCATCAACATCTCGAGCTTGCAGTCCGAGGTCGATAGTCTGAGGACGTTTGCGCAGCGCAAGGAAGAGGTTGAGCAGCGGACTGCTGAGGCTAGGAGCTCTACCTCTAGAAGGCGGCGAGCGCTGCGGGAGAAGATCGCCGCTCTGCGCTCCGCTAAATTCAATGAGGTTATTCGACTGAATGTAAAAGAAATGAGCGATCTTTTTGGCGCGTTCGGCGAAAATGGCGAGCTGCCTCGCTTTCTAGTGATGGAAGGCTATATCGACGACACCTACTACCAGTATACATCGCTGTTCCATTCGGGTCGACTGTCGCCCAACGACAACAAATTTCTCATTCAGATACGCGGATTCATAAACCCGGACCCCAACTTCCTGATCGACAATGCGAAGGAAGTCGTGGCGGCGATGCGTGGCGAGGATTTCCGTCAGCACTACGTCCTCAACGTCAAGATCGTCGATTGCCTGCTGGGTGACGACGCCGCGTAGTCGGACCAAGGGGCGAAGATGTTTGAGTATTTGGCTTCTGATTTCGAGGATTGCGGCGCCTTCTTCACTAGTTACTACGCAGCGGGAAAAGAAGTGCCCAAGTTGGTTGCAGGACTGCGAGCCGGGTGGCCAGGCTTCATTCCGGCTGTCCTTGCCAATCCCGGGCATCTCCCCCATGTTGGTCAGATAATCGCGCATTTGCCTGAGCCGGCCCTCAAAGCGCTGCCGGCCGCATATCCCGAGATTTCGCCATTCGTCTCCGAAAAGCTGGCTCAGATTCTCGCGCTCGGGACCAACATCGACCCGTCTCGTCTAAAGCCCCTTGGGATCGAGCTGGAAGACCTCAGAAGTATAGAAGGGTTTCCTGGAATTGCTCGCTTCCTTTTTGAAGAGGGTTCCTACACGCTCTCCGTTGAGAACCTAGAGTTCATTTTCCAAACTGTTCTAGGAGTTGACGATCTCGAGCCCTTGCGCACCCGGAATTACACGACGGTCACCGGAATCGGTAATGCGGTTCTGAGTTTAAGGATCGAGCGCGGCTTCGTTGACTATCTCAAGAACGTACTCCTGCGGCTTGAGGACAATTCGCGCGAGAGCGTGGCCACCATTCTGTCCATTATC
>NZ_JAMYMJ010000101.1:0-6622 GCF_040318435.1 Mesorhizobium sp. M1143
CTTTGATACTTCCCCGAGCGATGCCCAAGACTTTGGAGCAGCCGGCGCCGGCGTCAAGATGAGGGGGAGCTAATAAAACCCCTCCGCGCCGCGATTGTGACGCGGGGCGATCCGATCGCCGCCAGCGACTTAGCAGACCAATTGACGACAGCGGCCGAGAAGCCTGGCATCCCTGCCGACCAAATCAACGGCGAAATCGAAAGCGTCTTCGAACTGTGAGAGAGGGCCGGGGCTGTGGCCGGCTGGCTTGCGGTTAATATCGACCACAAGCTGAATGGACGAGGCGACGAGGTCATCAGCCTTGCTGGTTCCGACGTCGACGTGCTTGTGATCCCCACGGATGAAGAGAGAGCCGTGGGGATCCAGCTGCTATCTGTGCGCTCTCAAGCTTTGTCGCTCGTGCCCTGAGCGCCGAACCTGATGCTACTCGCGCGGCGGGTGTCTCGACCTGTCAGGAGTTCGGCGGCAGCAGCATGGTCCGATAGCCGGCCATCAAGGCGATCAAGGTTGCTGCAACCAGCGGCAACCAGAACTTGGTCGGTCCGGCAAATACTGCCAGCGATGCGCGGCGATGCCGTCAGCACCGTCAGGAACCAGACCTCCCACGGGTTGAAACCGCCCATGGGTCAATCGTCCGGTTTGGCAACAAGGGCCAAGATGATCGCTGCCGCAGCCGTGCGGCAAGACATTTGCGGCGGTGTTCACTCCGGCAACGACTTGTTTCAGCTAGTTGTGGAGGTGCGACAATTGAAATCCGGGCTGGCGTTCGACGCCGGATAACAGCGATTCCGCCGATCGGAACATGTCCTCGAATTCCAACTCGTTTTCAAACACCACGCCGCCGACGCTGATGGTCAGCGTGTCCGCGGTTCCTTTTGGCGCGAAATAGGCTTGGGCCACGCGCGCCCGGATACGCTCGCCGATCTCCCTGGCGTCGTCTTCTGTCGCACCGGGCAGAAAGACCCCGAACATGGAGGTTCCGATCCGGCCCACCAGATCTTCCTTGCGTACCGATGACTGGATGGTCGAGGCTATGAGCCGCAAGGCTTCGTCACCCCAGCCAAGGCCGAAGCGCAGATTGATGGACCTGATGTGTTCGGGATGAATGACCAGGAAGGCGCCAGATCTTGGACCAGACGATTCCGGCCTGGTTGCTCTCCTTTCAACCATCGACGTGAAGACTGTCCGGTTGAGGCAGCCTGTCAGGCTGTCAAAGGTCGCCGACTTGTTGAGTTCTCTTCGATAACGGACGAGCTCGGTCCGCTGCAGTCCAATGAACAGGAAAAGTGGGCCACCGACGATGACCGGCAACAGGATCGCTGTGACCATGCTGCGGCCGAAGGGCGTCAAGGCTTCCGAGAACAGAAGCAGATAATTTAGGCCAACCGAGAGGAGCAGAATTCCCGCCGATCCCAAGGCAGTCAGCCATGCGATATCTTTCCATTGCCGGGGCGAGCTATTCGCCATTGGTGTCATCATTAGCCAATCTCCCGCCTGATCGGCTGTCATAAGGCCAAGGTGCTGCACTTTCAGTTTCGAGGAAACATACAATTTTAGTAATGGCGCAATCACCTACCATCGGCCCGAAATCAGCCCTTCAAAAGCAAGGCTACGGCGGCAAAAGCAACGACACCGAATTATCGGCTATTGCGGCGGGCCGAATATCCCCATCTGCGCGTCTCTGGCCACTGCCTCCGCCTTGCCATAGATGCCACTCGCCAAGGCCGTCGCCCAGCCATTGGAAACAAGCCACGCGCCGACATCCTGCTTGCCCAAGCTGCACGGTGCCGCAATGGCAAAACGATCGATTTCCGGCGGCACGACGCATTTCAGCGCCCGGCCGCGCAGCCAGGAATTGAACGTCGCGCGCGCACGCTGGCCGCAAGGCCAGGCGATGCCACGAAAGGAACAGGTCTCATCCAGGTCAATGCCTTGGATCCCGCTGATGGCTACCTTGCGCCCCATCGATTCGAAGGTTGCCGACGAGGTGGCAACCGGTTGGTACAGCAGGACCTCTTTCCAATCCTTTGGCATTCGCATCCCTGCAGGCGCGGCCAGACCAAGGTCGCTGAGCGGCGGGCGCGGCTCGACCCGTTCGATTTGCGCCGAATCAAGCTGTGGCGGCGCGATAAAGTCCTGAGCAATCTTGCGTGCCCGTCCTCGCCATGGCGTATTGGCGACGGTCGCAACTGGTCGCATTGGCTGGCTATCGTCGATGGATTGACGCGGCGCTGGTATCGGCCGATCGATGGGAAGCAGATCGGCGGCCCGGATGATCAACAAGACCCCGGACAGGAGCAGCAGGCTTCCGAGCGCTATCAAGCGATTGTGCCTCAGCCAGCCCATCAACTCAAGCAAGGTTCCTTGCCCCTCAATACCCCGATGTCGATTTGGCGACCAGCTTGAGTGCACCCTTTTGAACCTGATAGAAGGGCATGGATCGCTCACTGGAGCCATCCGCCCGAAACCGGAACAGGCCGGTCGATCCGCGAAATCCGCTCCGATTCTCGAGCACCTGCTTGCTGAAGCCGTCAGGCCCGGCCGAACTTGCAATTCCTGCTGTCAGGGCGACCATATCATAGGCGTAGGCGACATTGGCGTCGGCTGGATAATTGTAGGTCGTCTTGAAGCGGTCGGCGATCGGGCCGGTTTCGGTTGGGTCGAGCGTGGCGATGTAGGAGCCTTCAAACAGCGGCTCCATCGGATGTTCCAGCCAGCGGTTGGTTCCAACGACGGCAATTGCTTTTCCAGGAATGCCTTTCGTTTTGAGCGCCGCAAGGATCTGCGCCGGATTGTCGTCGCCGCTGGCGATGATGATGGCGTCGGGAGCCTCGACCAGCGAGCCCACATCATCGACCACTTTGGTGCCGCCGTCGCCGGCCGGATACGGAATGGTGACGGCGAGCGTCGCGCCATAGATGCTGAGACTGTTGGCGACCCGCTTTTCAACCACGCTGGCATTCGCGCCCGCCGCAACGAGCAACACGAACTTCTTGCTGCCTTTGGCCGCCAGGCCGGCTGCGCCCGCGGCCGCGCTGTCGGCCTCGTTGAGGCGCACCGCATAGACGCCTGGGCCGCCAGCGAAATTGTCGGCCAACGCCAGCACCGGCGGCCGCTTCGATCCCGACAGCTTGGCTATGTGCTGCGCGGCCGCGAGTTCGACCGGGCCGATGACGATCTTGGTTCCAGTGGTGATCGCCTTCACAGCCAATTCGCTGGCGTGCGCGCTGTCGCCCTTGGTGTCCTCGACCGTAACCGTGAGCAGTGCGCTGCCAAGGTCGGCCATTGCCAGCTTGGTCGCATCGAGCATCTTCCGGCCGTTTTCGCCGGCGACTCCCGGGGCCGACAAAGGCAGCAGCATCGTGACCTTCGTCGACCCGGTGCCGAGCGATCGCGTGGCTTGGGCCGGGCTGGCAGCGGTGCCGGCGGCCGGCGCTCCGGGTGCGGCGATCGCCGCCTGGTCGAGCGCGTCCGAGACGCTGCCTTTCGACTGGCAGCCCGACGCTATGCCCGCTAACGCAAAGACGATCGCCCACGTCCACGAACCGTGTCGCTGCCGGCCAGAATCCATGATGCCTCCCTCATATCCCGCCGGGTATTTGTCCCGGTCTCATCCGTTCATCTTACGGCAGACTTGCCTCGCCGTCTTTGCAATTGCTGGATTATGGCTCAGCCGTCGAAAAGTCTTGCCCGGAGCGCCTTGATCATTCTGGCTTGCCCGGCGCTTCGATAGTCCGTGCATTTCATGTATCGCGGGCCCGGCACGAACAGCCGGCGCACACAAATCCGCCTCGCCGGGGCAGGGGCACCATCGTCTCCTGCTGTCGGGAATGCGGAGAATCCGAACGTCGCCACCGGCAATGGCCCGGCCACTGCAAAACCTTCTCTCGCCAGGATTGCACGCGCACGCCGGCAGTAGCGGACCGAAAGTTCGGAGAACCGGGTTTCACCGTGCCCGGCACGATACTTCATGACGGTGGTGCAGAGATCGCCTGCGGCAAGGCTGTTTGCCTGCGCCAGATATCTGACGCCGAGCGCTATGTTGGTCGCCGGCGCGCCAAGCTCGTCGAGCGAGCCGCGAAAGCCGAGCATTCGCGCCGTTCCCGGCATCACCTGCATCAACCCGACCTCACCATCGGCGCCGCGCACATCGGGATCGAAACCGCTTTCGATCTCCATTACCGCGTGCGCCAGCACCGGTTCCAAGCCGTAGAGCGATGCCTGGCATGTCGCAAACGCCTTGAATGTCGCGCGCGTCCATTCGGAGGCGGCGTCGCAGCGAACCGGCCGCCTCAAGCCGAACGGTGCTGGTCTCTCCAGGCTAGGTCGTTCCAGCCAGTTGGCGCAGGCTTGAGTGGCAAGCTGGCCAAAACCGGTCAATGCGATCGCTCCGGCGATCGCCCTCGTCAATCGTCCGCCGACCATGGGGTCAGCCAACCGGCACGGCCGGATCCCTTCCGGTCAGTTCATGTACTCGACCATGCGGTTGTGGAAGCATTCACACTTGTTGAGGGTATCTTCGTCTTTGTAGTTCGTCTTGAGATAGCCATAGGCCATGCCGCAGGCGACTTTGGCTTCCGATGCCCAGACGAAAGCGGGGCGCGAAGAGTTGATCCATTCCGAGCTGTTGGCGACGGCCACCGACTCGTCCATCAGCTTCACCACCTCGGACTTGAGATCGACGATGTTGTCGTTCAGCACCAGGTTCGACGTGCCGACCGTTCGGCAATAGTCGGCCACCGGCCCTTCGATGATATCGGCGGCGAAGCCCGTCGACCCAGCCAACAGCAGCGCCGCTGCCGAAGCCAGCAATCTTGCACAACGCTTCATTTAAGTCCCTCTCCAAACTGCGGTTTTATGTTTCGCTAATATATAGCATGCGAGCACGGCCACGCATAAGTGCTAAATCGTGGCCGTGTGCTGTACGTGGGCCGTGTCGTCGTAAATCAGATTGATGGTGCCGGCGACAGGTGCGTTCTGCAAGACGGCGACGTCGACGAAATTGGCGCCGCCGGTTGTACCATTGGTATCGACGCTGAGCGTGTGTGAGGCCGAATCGTATTTCACGAAGTCGGCGATGTTGGCCCCTGGTCCTGTTTCAAACAGGGATGACAGGTCGATCTTGTCGCCTTGTGCACCACTGTAGTCGGCGATCAGGTCCTTGATGTCCAACCCGTCGAGCTTGAATGTGTCGGCGCCCGTGCCGCCGGTCATGGTGTCCTGGCCGGCGCCGCCGATCAGAAGGTCGTTGCCGGCGTTGCCGTTGATCGTATCGTTGCCGGCGCCGCCATAGAGCACGTTGTTGGCGCTGTCGCCGTTCAGCGTGTCGTTGAAGTCCGACCCGATGATATGAGGCGCCGCCAGCGTCGAAGTATACAAGTGAGAGTCACCGGCCAGATCTGATGAGTGATTCTGGATGTTTTCTCCCGTCGGGCTCAGCGTGATGCCGATCGTGCCACCGGCGATGTCGCCATCGCCGTCAACGACGCTGACCGGAATATCGAAGCTCACCGGCGTATGTGTCGCGACTGCTGCGCCGAAATCTCCGACCTTGAAAGTATCGCCTGAAACATAGCTGTATTCGAGGCTGTTGTAGCCGTCGTTGGTGAAGACCGCGATCTCAGTGCCGATCGCACCGGCGCCGGAGGTGCCAAAGACGCCGCCGACATTGACGCTGCCATCCGCGTTCAGCTGTACCGTATAGGTATGGCCGTTGATGGTGTAGCTCTCGAGGACAGCGGTAGCTGTTATGGTCTGGAAAACGCCATCGTAGCCGATGACGACCGAATTGATGTGGTCCTTGATGCCGTCACCGACGACGTTATTGCCGTCCGTATCGTCGGATGCCGTGATCTTGATCGTTGACCCGCTAGTGGCCGTGAATGTCGCGGTCGAACCGTTGACCGTATAGTGGCCATCGAACACGTGATCGCGGTTGGTGGCGTCGCTATAGCTGCCCGACCCTGCCGGATCGCCGCGCAGGTCGGTTACGAAATCCACCCTCATGCTTTCGGTCGAACCGACCGAAGCACCCGAGCCGACACCGCCCGAAATCGCGCTGGAATTGACCGTGCTGGCGGGTGACCCACTGACCTCGGGAGTTATGAGCAGGTCGGAGCTATCGTTGTTGATCGGTGAGCCTACGGTTTCTGTGCTCGGAATGAATCCGGCCCAGGCACCGTTTCCGCCGACGAAGTTGTATCCCCCCGAGCTGAAGTCGACTTGGGTTACGCTGTCCACGGTTCCGTTCATGTCAACGGAGTAGGAAGCGGTCGCCGGGTCGAGCGTTACGACGAACACAGAAATGGCCCCGGCCAAGCCGGTAAGCGTGTGGCCGTCCGGGGAGACGTCATACACGATCGAAATGCCGTTGGAGGTCAGTCCGCTTGCCGTGCCGTCGAGCGACGACGGGAAGATAACGGTTCCGCCGTCGGCGCCGTAGTTGTTGGTAAGTATCCCGTCGATATCGAGGTCGAACGAGACGGCCGCTCCTGCCCCGTTTGCCACAACTGCGGAGGCCGGGATTATCGCCGACGGCACGTCGTCGATGACGTCGATGGTGATGGTGTTGGTGATCGTGTTGCCGTTGGCGTCGGTGGCCTGGTAGGTGAAGGTCTCGACG
>NZ_JAMYMJ010000102.1:0-6549 GCF_040318435.1 Mesorhizobium sp. M1143
CGGCAGGCCCCTCATTGGCTACACGAAATGAACTGGGACAACTATCGATGGGGGCCTACCTCGACCCGCAACCTCCACGACTGGACCCTCAGGTTTCCGGCTATCGTCCCGGGCGGTGGCCGAGCTCGGCGCCTCGGACGCGATAATAGGCGGTGAGGCGTTCGTCGTTGACCAGAAGGCTTGTCGCGCATTCCCAGTCTTCAGCGGGCTCTTGGCCGCGGCGGGAGACGTCAGGACCATGCTTGCCCGCTTCGACCTGCTCAAGATCGACGGCGAGGGTCTTCGCGATCGGCCACTCGTCGATCGGCGCAAAGCGCTAGTTAACCTGCTGAGACGCCGCCAAACGGCATCGTTCTGAGCGACGAGATCAGCGGCGGCAGCGACATTCTCGCGCAAGTCTCCCAGTTCGGCCTCGATGGGCATCGTCTCCAAGCTGCGTGTCAGTCCATATCGATCCGGCCGGCGCCAAGAATGGGTGAGACAAAATGCGTGCTGAGTGATGAGTTCATCGTCATCGGCTGCGAACCCGGCAACAGTTACAGCGGTCGGGAAGCGTGCTCTGGCGAATGTCGAGGACGGAAATCTGGTGTTCGCCGGCGGCATTGGCACCGGCTTCAATGCGCGCACCGGGCCGGAAGTAAAGCGCCGGCTCGATGCCATTCCAATGGATAAACCACCGATTCCTAGTTTGAAGGCGAACGGTGCGGCATGGGCGGAGTGCCCTGCGCAGTCTGTACCTCCGCAGTCGATTGTCGAGTTCGAAGGGGGTGTGATTGGCGTCGAGACCGCTCCAGCCATGGCTATCAGCACGCCGAGTGCGTTGTTTTCGATCAGTTCTCGAAATGAGCGGGTAAATACCTTTCACTTGCCGAACGGGGTTTGCTGTTCACCGGCTGGCATCCGATGGCAAACCTTTCAACGCGGCGGCGATCTGGCGCTTCGCTGCTGGGGGCAGAGGCAGGATGGGACGCGGGGGTTCGGCACTGCAAACGTCGAGCAATTCAGCGAGTGCATAGACGACGCGAAGGCTCGAGAACTCCTTGAAGAGGCTCCAGATCGGGACCAGCGCGGCATTGATCCGTCGCGCTTCGGCCGCATCGCCCTGTTGCGCCGCTGTGACGATCGTCATGCAGACCTCGGGCAGGATGCCCGCGAGGACGCTGTACCATGTGTCGGCGCCGGCGATCATGGCCTCGGCGGCGTTCCAGTCGCCGCTGTAACCAATCGAGAACCCTTCCGGCAGTGTGCGCCTCTGGGCGGTCAGGTGGTTCTTGATCGCATCGCTTTTGTCTGTCGGATTCTTGATGGCGACAATCCCAGCCACCTTTGCCAGGCGGCTGACAAGGGGTGGACTGAAATGGAAATGCGTCGTTCCTGGATTGTCGTAGACGACGATCGGCAGGCCGCTTTCGCGCGCCACAGTGGAGAAATGCGCGAGCCCCACGTCATCATCGGTGCGCAGCGCGCCCACACCCACCACGACCGGCATTTGCCCCGCCGTTTGGTCCAAGGTCTCGGAGAGCGCCCGCCGCCGTTGCTCGCGCGACAGACAGATGTATGTGCCGGTGCTGCCGAGAAGACCGATGGAATCGACCTGAGCAATGCCAAGCCGAGCAATCAGCCTGCGCAGGGCAACGCTATCGACGCGGCCGTCACGATTGGTCGGGGTGATGGGGAACGCGGAAAGACCGCTCAGGAATGCCATGGCAAGGCTCCAGATCTATGTGTGAGCGCAGAGGTGGCCGCACGCCAGGTCATTACAAGACGTCCAAAGCCCGCCGCAGATCGGCGATCAGGTCATCAGCGTCTTCAAGCCCCACCGAGAGACGCATGAGATCCTCGCCGACTCCATCGGCCAAATGGGCATCCTTGCGGATCGGCTGCCGAGCACGGGTGAGGCTTGCTGGATGATAGATGAGGCTGTCGGCATCGCCGAGGCTGACGGCGCGAATGATCAGGTTGAGCCGGTCCATCATCCGGCGCGCTCCTTCGTATCCAGCGTGGAGGCCAAAGGCCAACATGCCCGATCCGTTGGACATCTGTTTTCGCGCCGTCACCTGATCAGGGTGCGAGTCGAGGAACGGATAACTCACAAATGCCACCGCCGGGTGCGCTTCCAGCGCCCGAGCCACCGCAAGGGCTGTGGCGCTGTGCCGTTCCATACGCAGCGTCAGCGTCTTGAGACCGCGCAGGATTAGGAAAGCTGACATGGGCGAGAGCGCTGCGCCGGTGATGTAGCGCAGGCCCGTTTCATGCAGCGTACGGAGCGTCTGGGCGTCGCCGAGAAGCGCCCCGCCAAGGGCATCGCCATGACCATTGATGTACTTGGTCATCGAATGGAGCACGATGTCCGCCCCGTGCTCAAGCGGTCGCTGGAGCGCGGGCGAGGCGAAGGTGCTGTCGACTGCAACCCTTACACCGCGCGCGTGAGCGCGCTCGGCAATTGCCGCTATGTCGAGGATGCGGCTCAGCGGATTCACCGGCGTCTCGAAGAAAACCAGCCGCGTCCGCTCGGTGATCGCAGCATCGAGATTGTGAGGATTTGACAGATCGACCGCGACGACCTTGATGCCGAAGCGGGGGACCGCCTGTTCGACCATGGCAAGCGTGTTCGCATAAAGCGTCTTGTGGACGATGAGTTCATCGCCCTGGGACAGGAGCGACAGGATCAGAGTGCCGAAGGCCGCCATCCCCGAGGCAACAACCAGCCCTGCCTCGGCTCCTTCCAGATTCGCGAGCCGCTGCTCGAGGATCTCGGTCGTGGGATTGTATTCGCGCGCATATAGCCTTCCACCAAGGGCGGCGGCGGCATCGTTTGCTGCCACGCTTTCGAACCCATAGGTTGACGTCAGGAACACTGGCGGCTGGACGGCATTGGAAAAGCCGGCCGGATCGTAGCCATGATGGATCGCCCGGGTGGCAAATCCGGGGCTGGTGCGGTTGAGCGACCCCGTGGGAGCATCGGTTTCGGATTGATGGGAGCTGGTCATTCGGCCTCTGCGATCTCTCTTGGGGTTCGAAAGATTGACGGCAACCTGGCCAATGTGAAATATCCAGTTGGCGATGAAAGAGATGGTCCAGTCTTCAAGTGCCGGGTCTGCAGCGCGCTCGCACGCGATGGGTGCACGCCAGATATACGAAGCCCTTCGCGAGCAAATCCTCGGCGGCGTCTACGAAACCGGCAGTCAGTTGCCATCCTCCCGGGCCCTGGCAAATGACCTCGGCGTTTCGCGAACCACGGTGACGGTCGCCTATGAACAACTGGCTGCGGAGGGTTTCATCGAAGTCCGTCAAGGCGCACGACCTCGCGTTGCGTCTTCGTTGATGGGCCATGGGACGGGGCGCACTCACGCGCAACCGGTCGGCCCAATCCACCTGTCCGCATATGGCGAGCGGCTGCGCGCGACGTCACCCTGGCCAGATTATCTGCCGACTGGGCTGAAGGTCGAGTTCCGCTATGGCGACCTCGCGCCGTCGGATTTCCCTTCATTGGTCTGGAAACGCGCGATGAACGAGGCGATGGGGCAGCGCCCGCTGCGTCTTGCCTATGACGATCCTCGCGGCTCGCGCCGGCTTCGCCAGGCGCTTCAGGGCTATCTCTGGCGCGCCCGGACCCTGAGCTGCGACCTCGACCAGATCATAGTTGTGAACGGTTCGCAGCAGGGCCTTGATCTGTGCGCGCGCCTGCTTCTCGATCCCGCCGACCGTTTCGTCATCGAGGATCCGTGCTACAGGATGGCGCGTCAGGTCTTTGCCAGTACGGGTGCCTCACCCATCCCGGTCATCGTCGACGAAGACGGGATGAGGACCGAGTTGCTAGCGGGGATCGGAGCACGACTGGCTTATGTGACGCCATCGCATCAGTTTCCGCTGGGCGGCGTCATGCCGATCGCGCGCCGCCATCAGCTTCTGAAATGGGCGCGGCACAACAACGCCTATGTGATCGAGGACGACTACGACAGCGAATATCGCTACGACATCAATCCGGTCCCTCCGCTGCACAGTCTCGAGGACCACGGGGCTGTCATCTACCTCGGCACGATCTCCAAAACGCTCTCGCCGATGCTGCGCATCGGCTACCTCGTCGTCCCGCCCGAATTGCAGGAGGTCTTCGCAACCGCCAAACAATTCGCAGACCGGCATTCGCCGGTCGCTGAACAGGAAGCGCTGGCATCGTTGATCGAGAGCGGCGGCTACGAAAGCCATGTGCGCCGTGTGCGCAGGCTGAACGGCGAGCGTCGGGAAACGTTGTTGGGTGCCTTGCAGCACAGCTTCGGGGATCGCATCACTGTCCAGGGAGCAGATGCGGGACTGCACGGCGCGGTTTGGTGCAATGACCTGCCACGATCGCGGGAAACGGCCTTGGTCGAATCCGCCCGCGACGCTGGCCTGGGGCTACACCTGATCTCGCCGCTCTACGAACGGCTATCGGACGAAGGCCGCACCGATCGCGTCGGACTTGTCATGGGCTATGCCGCCTTGAGCATTCGGCAGATCGGGAAGGGCGTTGAGGTCCTGCGAGAGGTTGTCAAGCAGGTGCAAGACGCGATGCCGGCGCGGAACAACTGAGCCGGGGCGACGCCGAAAGCTGGCGCTGAAACGGTCCGAGGGCCCCCCGTATTTCTTTCCAAACAGCCAACTGGACCGGGAAAATGCCATGCAACTGGCGCTGTTGATCAGGCCAGTTTTGCAGCAGGTTTCCACGGACGAATTTCCGAGAGCGATGATGACCTGGCGAGGAAAGCTGCTTCACGTCCATATCGCGCCTGCCGCCTCCTATGAAATGGAGGAGCTGGCGCAGGCGCAGCTTATTGCCGGCCAAGGCGTTGTCGGAGACCGCTACTACCTGGGGACGGGGACCTATTCCGCGCGTCCTGACGTTCGCGAAGTGACGCTGATCGAAGCTGAAGTCTTGGACGCCATCGCCCAGGGCGAACCCAGAATTCCGGGCTTCAAGGCCAAGCTCGCACCCGAAGATCACCGGCGCAATCTGACGACACGAGGCGTTCCGCTTAGCCATCTTGTCGGCAAACGCTTCCGGGTCGGGGAAACGATTCTCAGGGCCGCCCGGATGAATGTGCCGTGCAAGTATATCGAGGAGTTGCTCGGGCTTCCGGGTCTCTACGAGGGGCTTCTGAACCGCTCCGGCCTGAACTGCACAATCGAGGTCGGGGGCGTGATCCGCCCCGGTGATCTGATCTTGCCCATCGACGAGTGAAACGCCATGGCCTCGCCGCGCATCATCATGAAGCTGACCGTGACCGCCGCCCGCAAGGAGCCGGGCGACGTGCTGGTCATCGACCTGAAACACCCACGCAAACCTGTGCTGCCGGCGTTCGAAGCGGGTTCTCACGTCGACGTCCATCTGCCTGAAGGGAAGGTGCGTCAGTATTCACTTTGCGGCGACCCGACCGAGCTTGGCCGCTACACCATCGCGGTGAAGCGCGAGAATGACGGCCGTGGCGGCTCGGCGTGGATCCACGAAACCATTGCCGTCGGCTCCACACTGCCTGTCTCCGCGCCACGCAACCATTTTGCGCTCAAGCCAGGCGAGGGGCCGACTTTGCTGCTGGCAGGGGGAATCGGGATCACCCCGATTCTGGCCATGGCGCGCGCGCTCACCCGGCAGGCCAAGCCCTTCGAGTTGCACTATTTCACCCGCAGCCGGGCGCTCACGCCACTCTTGGCGGCGATCGGGAGCGATCTTCCTGGCGGCAATGTGCGGATCCATTTCGACGACGAGCCTCAGACCCGGCAGAACATCGCCGCGCTGCTGGCGAACCGTTCGGACGACGCGCAGACATACTACTGCGGACCGCCTGGCTTCATGGCGGTTGTGGGGCGCGCGGCTCAACACTGGCCCGAGGGTACTGTTCATTTCGAAACTTTCCAGCCTCCCGAGTTTGATGGCGCGCCACCGGAACCGTTCGTCATAGAACTGGCTGAGGGCAGGGTGGTTGAGGTTTCGGCTGAGACCACGGCACTGGCCGCCTTGCGTGCGGCCGGTGTGCCGTTGATGGCCTCGTGTGAGAACGGGGTGGGCGGGACCTGCGAATGCGCAATGCTGGAGGGACAGCCGATCCATCGGGATGCCGTCCTGTCCAAGGAGGCACGCGGCCACCGCTTCATCCCCTGTGTGTCGCGCGCGACAGGTGTGTTGAAACTCGATCTTTGACCATTTGGGCGGGGGTCCTGTGAGACCGGCAGCTGATTTGCGGGAAACTGAATGACGAGGAAACTGGAATATCTGAACGAGATCGAGCGCTGCGTCTCCTGGCTCGCAGCCTGGACGATCCACCACGCCAACCACGTCCGCGAGGGCGATGAGATCAAGGTCGGGGGGCATCAGGCCTCGTCCGCGTCGCTGAGTACCATCATGACCGCGCTCTACGGTTCGGTCCTGCGCCCGCAGGATCGGGTGGCGGTCAAACCCCATGCGGCGCCGATCTTCCATGCACTTCAGTATCTGGCGGGCAACCAGACCCCGGAAAAGCTCATGAACTTCCGCGGCTACAAGGGCGCGCAGAGCTACCCTTCGCGGACGAAGGA
>NZ_JAMYMJ010000103.1:0-6218 GCF_040318435.1 Mesorhizobium sp. M1143
TGGACCCACGAGGTCAAGTTCGACGGCTACCGATCGCAGATGATCATCGATGAAGACGGCACACGCATTTATACGCGCAACGGCCACGACTGGACGGCGAAATATCGCGACCTGGTGAGAGAGGCCAAGCGCCTTGGTGCCGAAAGCGCCATTGTCGACGGCGAGATAGTCGTTCTGAACGACAAGGGCCTTTCGGACTTCGCAGCGCTGCGCAAAGCCATTACCCGCCGGCAGCACGACTTGTATTTTGTTGCCTTTGATCTGCTTCATCTTAACGGCCACGATCTGCGCGATATGGCGCTAGAGGAGCGGCGCGAGATCCTGGCCGGCATGATCGAGCCCGGCGGGCGTATTCAGTTCAGCGAGCCCTTGCCGGGGGAAGCCAAGGCCATCTTTCACTTGCTCGACAAGGCCGGACTTGAAGGCATGGTGTCGAAGCGGAAGGACAGCAAATACCGAAGCGGTCCGTCGACCAACTGGCTGAAGGCCAAGTGCTATGCGATTGACGAGTTCGATCTGCTCGGCGTCGAGCGTGAAGCGGGCAAGCCGGCTTTCGCTCTGATGGCTGAGCGCGGCACCGGGCGCTATGTCGGCAGCGCATTCGTCACCTTGAACCGGGAAATGCGCGAGAGGCTATGGAAACGCGTCCAGGAGCACCCAGGCACGGCGCCCAAGGGCGTCATGAAGCGGCCTGCGACGCAATGGGTCAAGCCGGGCTGATCGGCCGCGTGAAGCACTTGCGTGTGGAGGATGACCTGCGGCATGCATCGCTGCAGGACTTCCGCGAGGAGAACAAATAGCAGCTCCACAACTGGCCATCGCTTTTGCGAGAGGCGCGCATCCCAACGCCGCAAAGGCCGAGCTGAACGCGATACCGCAGGAACTCGCCTCACGCTGATCAACGGTTAACACGGCTAAGGACGCCTAACACTGTCATTGCAAAGAATAGGAAAGGAGTTTTTAGACATTCATTCATCTATCCGTGCTTTCTAATGAGCTATGTCTTTCAGCACCTTCACCCGGATATTGGAGGATGTCGTGGATGATAATTGATGCCGCCAGCGGAGGTTTCCGCATGGCACATCTTACCGCCGACTACGCCTATCTGATCGCGTTCCCGTTTTTCGATCAATACCCAATCAATCACTCAACGACTGTCACCGTCCCGCTGGTTGCGAGCAAAATCCCGCCGGCCTTGGTTTGGAAAAGGGGCCATCCTGGATGCGAATTATGACAAAGATTTTTGAGATCCTGGTGGGAAGCATGGCGATTGGAGCCGTTCTCGCAAATCTTTGCATGCCGGCGAACGCCGCAGTTGGCGACGACGGAACCACTGCCCCCACTGGCACGAGCGGTGCCACTGTCGGAACCGAGTCCCCCGACCATCCGACCAATACGGATCTGCCTCGCATTGTCGACGCTATGTCGAGCGCCGAAATCACTCGGTTCAAGAAGCGCTGCATCGACGTGATCGAGAGCCGGGGCGTTTATGATCGTGACCTGCGCCAGCTCTGCCTGCTGATCTGGCGCCACTAACCAAACCGTTCGCAAGTGCCGGAGCTGTCGACATGACACTCTCCAGTTCCGACAGTAGAGGCCCGCCCACCGAAAGGTTGGCGGGCTTTTAGCTAGCGGCCCTTACCCTACGGTTGGGTAAGTGTTTCCGCCCGATTATCCGCGCCCTAAAAGCGCATCCCCTCGATGCCATCTTCACGCACTTCCCAATCATCCCCACCGTCTAAGTCCGAATGCTTGGCCCTGAAGGTTTCAAGATAGTCGACTATCTGAGGGTCGTTCGGGTCGAACGCTTGCCAATGTGGATCATCATCGACGTTGGCCAGATCGAGAAACTCGGTGATGTCCACCCCGCCATTGAGGGCGGCGACGCCAGAGTTCAAGCCGATGTATCTCAGGTTGAAGTCAAAGCGAAAATCGGGTGACCGGAAGAACTTGGCCCTGTCGCAGTCCGGGAAAGGCCGGGCTCGGAAGTGGTCCATCAAGCGCTGCTTTTCAGCGATGCCTTCAGTAACTGAAATCATGTATGTTTCCGGCCGTGACAGACTTTCGTTGATCCGGCCGGCCGGCTTCCTCATGGCGCCCCAGAGGTGAGGCAAGCCAATTGCAGAGAAGAAATCCTGACCGATCGATTCGCCGGGCCAAAATTTAGGGTTGTATGGTCGAACGACAACACGATCAGGTCCGAGCGCCTCAACAAACGGTCGCAGGATTTCGTAGAAATCAAGTTGATATTCCGCGACTTCGATGGGGCCCGTCAGGTAGTCTTTGACGCATTGCGCATACACGCTCTCAAGCAAGTGATCGAAGCGCCGCAAATAGAACACCACCTTCACCTCGGCGCCAATATCCAACAGACCCTGAAAAAAAGATGGATGAGTGCTGGCTCGCGAAAATTCCTCGCCTGACATCAGCAACGTCTCGCAATCGGAATCGAGTGCGAAGAACGCGCCAACGTTCTGCTCAAACGATTTGCTGTCGTCGTAACCGATTGCGGCTATGCTGTGCTGCGGCCCGAACGCTTCATTGGCCGGGTCGTGGGGGTCGGGGTAATGGATCGAGTTCCCCGCCAACAGATCCCGATTGGAGGCCAGGCTCGCCTGAAGATAAGAGCTTCCAGTCTTGTGAATTCCGCAATGCAAAATAAACTTCTTATAGCGCCTCAATGGCCGCCACTCCCGTTCACTCCTGATTGTTTATCAGGCGCCACTGCGTGCGCTCGGGACCATACCATGGACCGCAGTTGGTGGCATTACCCCGAATGCATACGGCAGGGCAGATGACGGACGCTAGTCCGCGGCGACATTGCGCCGGTGCTTCCAATCGAACGAAACGCCGGCCGGGGCCAGGCGGTAAGTGCTCTCGCCGGAGGTGGATCAGACAGTATGAGCGGCATTGATCTGATCTCCAATCTCGCAGCGACCATGGCTCCGGTCATGGAGCAGATGGGCGTTATCGCAGCTTCAGAACTCGGTCCCGAAACGCTGCAAGATCGAATTCGCGCCGAGGCTTATGCAAGCGGAAGCGTGGTGGTCGGCCGATATGAGGTGGGCTGCGTGGTCACGACGAATGTAGGCACCACGGTCATGCGCCCGCGCTCCCCTCGTCCAGCCCGCTCGAGCTGAAATTGACTGCTCAACGATGGAGGCGGAGAAGGCGCACTAGAGCGGTCCGACCGCTACAGCGATAGCGCCATCAAGACAGCGCTGCTACGTCAGAGCAGCAGGTGAATTGTCACAAGCTCGATGATCAGCAAAACGGCGCACACCGTGCCCGCAAGGGCATAGCCTCTCCAATAGGCACGGATATCCTGATCGGTTTGGAATGCTTCTAGCCAGAGCCCGTCGGGGAAGACGCCAAGGCAAATTGGGATAGGCATCGCGGCTGGCACGATTGTATCAGGTGCTAAAGCATCTCTGCCCAACATGCAGGCGGCTCTCTGACCGCGAAGAACGCATATTAGCCTGCGCTAACTAATGGCGAAAGCCCTTCATCGAAATATCGCCGGCCTGTCCTGATTGTCTCTTTGGTTCTTTCAAACTGGGCAATGGCGTGTCGCCGCAGGAGAGCGGGACAAAGAACAACATCGTCTAGCCCCCTTGACCTGCCAAGAGGCATCTGAACAGGAAAAGGTGACGAAAAGCGCCAGGCGGCGCCGCAAGGCGAAGCTGTGTACGATCTGGAGCTCGCTACCGATCAGGTCATAGCTGGCTCCGGCGCCCCCCAGACCATCTGGCCGCTGGCGAAAATATGCGATCCTGCTAAACTTATCCCGTGTGAACACACATGAATGGGGGCTTTGTGCCGGTATCATATGACCTCATTGGCAAGACAGCCGTCGTAACCGGCGGAGCAAAGAGTATCGGCAAGGCAATCGTAGAGCGCCTTGTAGCGTCGGGTGCTTCAGTGCACGTGTGGGATCGAGATCAGATCGAACTGAAGGGTGTGGTGTCTACGAAGGTCGATATTACCAGCCGCGATCAGGTAACCCATGCGATCAACATGATCGTCGATCGTGGCCTGCGTATAGACGTTCTGGTTAACAACGCCGGTTATCTAGGAACCCTTCACCCGTTTGACCAACACGAACCTGCAGACTGGCGAAGCATCATCGAAACCAATCTGATCGGCACGATGCAAGTGACGCAGTTGGTTTTGCCCCACATGCGAAAATGGGGTGTTGGCCGCATTGTCAATATGGGCTCTTTGGCGGGCAAGGAAGGACTTGCCAACCTTGCCGCCTATTCAGCCTCCAGCGCAGGTATCGTAGTCTTCACAAAGGCGCTTGGGCGTGAGGTTGCCAATACAAACATACGCGTGAACTGCGTCGCTCCTGGGCCAATCGATACTGACATGATCCGAAACCTCGGGGTCGCAGCTGTCGAGACAATGATCGCCGATAGTCCAATGAACCGGCTCGGCCGGGTCGAAGAAGTTGCCCACATGGTGGCCTGGCTGTGCTCGGACGCCAGCAACTTCAATACCGGCGCGGTATTCGACATGTCGGGTGGGCGGGCGCGTTACTAAGCGCCGACTGTCTCGGTGCTTTCAGGTGGCCCGGCGTCACCGTGGACCAAATACTCCCACCCCTAAACGGCGACCTATGTGATCCCCTCATGGCAACTCTGCGGTACGAGGTAAGGCGGGAACCGGATGGGACGTGGACGGTGTTCGACGTGTTCACCGGGCAGCCGGCTATTATGGTGGGCCACCCTTCTGTCGACCTTCCCGACATGGAGTATGCTGAAGAGCTGGCAGCCATCCTGAATGCCAACAACCTGAAGCATAGGCTATATCACGGGAGGTCCCCGAAGGTTCGCCTGACCGAGGTGGCATGACAAGTTAGCCATTCAACCAGCCTTCGTACTGCCCATCCAGGATGGCTCGTCCGATTCCGAGCAAGCATTAGTTATTGAACTACCGACTACGACGGTCTTAAATCGACTTCCCATTGCGTTTCGTAGGGAGGATGTGATGGGCAAGGTGGTGCCAATTCGCAGGGCCACGCCTTGCGTGGAAGTAGTCGGAGCCAGTGGCGAATGGGTAGGGTCGTCCGCATCATAGAGACCGACCAGGAAATTACACGCTCATTCGGCCTGAATCGTTTGCGCTGTCCTTCGCAGAAAGCCAGCGGATACGCCTGCATCTCGACAAAAAGCTCTGGGTGAACGGTGCTAAATCCCCGAGCCGTCCAGTTGCTGGCTGTCTTGCCTCCCCAGGGCGCCGGCATGGAGGCTCGGTTTCGGCAGTAACGTCGAGACGATGCGCTCGACGAGCCTGAAGGTCGATCGTGAAAAATCGGACGCTCAAAGCTCCTGCCTCGGGCCGCGTTCTCGCCGCTCAATGATCGTCGAACTGCCTGCGTAGGTGATCAGGTGAAACCAGACCTATTCCTCGCCCGTCACGCCTCTCTTTCAGCCGTGCGACGACTACATGCTGGCCGCTTTCTGAGGATTTTCACCGCGAAGCTGACGGTCCGCTTGCGGCCCCATCTCAGTCATACCGATCACAGGCAGGGCGTGAAGCGCGCGTCGCATTGCGAGTAGGGAAGGTAGTGTGCTGAGAGTTCTGCAATTCGCTGAGAGAGGGCGGTCATGGCAGGCTGGTGATGTTCAACGTCACCGATTCCCTGGAAGGAACGCCACCATGACCAAGACAGAAGGTAAATCGACCAGCGCTGCCGTCAAAGACATTCTGCTTTCGAACCCGGAGGGGCTGCACGAAGTGATCCGTGCGGTAATGCAGGAGGTTCTCGAGGCCGAGATGGAGGAGGCGCTGGGTGCTTCGAAGGGCGAACGCACGCCTGAGCGCCTTGGCTATCGCTCGGGTTACTACGGCCGCACCCTGGTCACCCGGGTGGGCAAGCTTGAGCTGCGGGTTCCACAGGACCGGGCGGGTCACTTCTCCACCGAGCTGTTCGAGCGCTACCAGCGTTCGGAGCGGGCCTTGGTGGCAACGCTTGCGGAGATGTATGTCCAGGGCGTGTCGACCCGCAAGGTCAAGGCGATCACGGAAGAGCTGTGCGGTCATGCCTTCTCGGCTTCGTCGATCTCGGCCATCAACAAGCGCTTGGACGAGAGCCTGAAGGCGTTTGCCGAACGACCTCAGGAGCCGTTTCCTTACCTCATCCTCGATGCGCGCTACGAGAAGGTGCGTGAAGCCGGTGTTGTCATGAGCCAGGCGGTGCTGATCGCGGTCGGTAT
>NZ_JAMYMJ010000104.1:0-5900 GCF_040318435.1 Mesorhizobium sp. M1143
ACGCCGCAATGTTCGGCCGAGCCGCGGCCGTTTTTGCCGACGAAGCCGACGGCATGGCTGTCATCGACCATGACCATGGCGTCGTATTTTTCCGCCAGATCGCAGACACCTTTCAGATTGGCGATGATGCCGTCCATCGAGAACACGCCGTCGGTGGCGATCAGCCGGAAGCGGCAGTCCTTGGCTTCCTTCAGTCGCGCTTCGAGATCGGCCATGTCGTTGTTGGCGTAGCGGAAACGCTTGGCCTTCGACAGCCGCACGCCGTCGATGATCGAGGCGTGGTTCAGCGCATCGGAGAGGATCGCATCTTCCTCGCCGAGCAGCGTTTCGAACAGGCCGCCATTGGCGTCGAAGCACGAGCCATAAAGAATGGTGTCGTCCAGGCCGAGGAACGATGAAATCGTTGATTCAAGCTGCTTGTGCTCCTCCTGCGTGCCGCAGATGAAACGCACCGAAGCCATGCCGTAGCCATAGCGATCAAGCGCGCCTTTGGCTGCAGTGCGCAATTCAGCGCTGTCGGCGAGGCCGAGATAGTTGTTGGCGCAGAAATTCAGCACCTTCTGGCCGCCGACCTCGATCTCGGCCGACTGGGTGGATGCAATCACCCGCTCGGATTTGTAGAGACCGGCAGATTTCAGGCCGGCGAGCTCGTTTGAGAGATGAGAAATGAAAGCGTCGGTCATCGGCAAACTCAGCACGGTCCTCTCCAGACAGGCGAGGACTTCTCGATAATATTCAGCGGTACTACGCGTAATTTACCGCGGTCGACCATGCCGGGTCAGCATGCTTCTCCCAATACAGGTCTGTCAGCTGACGAGTCAGAGCGCCAACCTTGCCGTCGCCTATGACGGTCTCGTCAATCTTGGACACCGGCATGATTCCGCCCGCGGTAGACGTGATGAAAACCTCATCGGCGCCCTTCAGTTCGTTGCGATCAATGTCGCCGGCGCTGACCGATAGGCCCAGTTCGTCGCACAGATCAAATACCGTCTGCCTGGTAATGCCCGCAAGGACGCCATAAGCCGGTGTCTTCAGGCGGCCGTCCTTGACATTGAAAACGTTGAAGCCAGGCCCCTCGGCAATGTTGTCGTTGATGTCGACGATCAACGCGGTTTCGGCACCGCAGTCGTACGCATCGAACAGGCCCTTCACCAAATCGAGCCAGTGATAATTCTTGATGGTTGGATCGATCGACTTGGGAGGGATCCGGACGGTGTTGCTGATGGCGACATGCAGGCCGCGATCGAGCTGCTCCTTGTTGGCAACCGACCCGAAGGGCACCGCGAATGCCATGAACCTGTTTTCCGACTGGCGCGGGTCACGGCTAAAGTTCGGCGAGCCGCCTCGCGTGCAGATCATTTCGACATAGGCCGACTTGTGCCCGGATAGCGCCACACAGGTCGAGAGGATATTTTCGATCTCGCTGCGGCTGTAGGGAACCTTCATGCGCAGCTTTTCCATCCCGCGGAAGAACCGGTCCATGTGCAGGTCCAGCCTGAAGAACCTCCCATCCCACACGTGAACGGTATCGTAGGTGGCATCGGAATGCAGAAAGCCCCAGTCCAGGACGGACACCTTGGCTTCGGACATCGGCAGGTACTGACCATCCATGAAGGCCACGCCGTGAGGATATTGCCTTTGATCCCGGTGCCGTTGCTCAATGGCCGGGAGAGTCGTTGTAGGTTCGGCTGCAGCAAGTGTCATTCCTGAGTCCTCCGAATCTTGCAACCGGGCACTCCGCACACCAGGTTACGATTTGCCGCTGCGGAACCGCCCAGCGGCTGCACAGCAATTCAAATGTTGGCGCGCCTCGGATCGCCAGCACGCAGCGCATGCCAGATGTCGTCAGCGCGATCGATTACCGCTTGAGCGGGGCTATAGGCCCTTTTGGGGGGGGGCCGCCGGTCGCCCAGTGTTCGAAATAAATCGCAGACTTCCATGCTGTGATTATGATCAAAGTGGCGCTCCGGCCGCAATGCACGCTTCAAAAACGGGATAGGAGTGGCGGAACACAGCCCAGAAGAGGCTACACAAGCACTCGGGGCTCGAACTTCACTCGGTCCAGCACAATCATGCTCTTGAACTTACGGACATTGGGATTCGTGTAGAGTTTGGTCTTTACAAAAACGTCAAAGGCCTCGACGTCCTCCACTGCTACAATAAGAACGAAGTCGGCATCGCCAGTGATCATATAACATTGAGTGACTTCTTTTGCCGCCCTCATCGCTCGCTTGAAGTCGTCGACAAGATCCAAACGCTCGCGATCGAGCTCCACTGTGACGACCACGGTCAGCGACTTCCCGAGCGCCTTGGGATCGACTAGCGAGATATCAGCGGTGATAACGCCGTCGGCGCGTAACTTATTGACGCGGCGCATGCATGAGGCAGCAGACGAACCCACGAGATCCGCAAGCTCGGAAAATGACAACCTGTTGTTCTTTTGAAGGGCGCCGAGTATCCGCCGGTCGAGGTCATCTATCATCCCAACACCCTAGATGCGAAAACACGATGTGGCATTGGCGATCCGAAACGCAGGTTGCAAGATCGGACGCGGATCAAACGCTACTCCATTCAAACGCATTATTATTGCAATCGCGGCGGATGCGCGAACAATTCTTTTCATCTGGATGCCAGTTTTGTGCACCTTATTTCAAAAGTTCACGGCAAACTTTACATGACTGCGAACCACATGATCCCTCCCGACGGCCCCAGACATATACAACGGAGTTAGCATGCATTCAGTCGCGGAGTTTCATCGCCTGGCCGACGAGGTCATAGCGTGGCGGAGGCATCTTCATCAAAATCCCGAGCTGGACTTTTCTGTGCATGAGACCGCGCGGTTCGTCGCGGACAAGCTGGCATCTTTTGGAATCAACCATATCGAAACCGGAATAGTCGGCACAGGTATCGTGGCCTTCATCCAGGGTGAAGGCGGCGAAGGGCCGACAATTGGCCTTCGTGCGGATATGGACGCCCTGCCGATCCATGAAGCGACGGGAAAGAAGTGGGCGTCGAAAACGCCCGGGAAGATGCACGCCTGCGGCCACGATGGCCATACTGCCATGCTGCTTGGTGCCGCAAAGCACCTTGCTGGGAGGCGGAATTTTAGCGGTGCAGTCGCGCTCATCTTCCAGCCTGCTGAGGAGGTCGAATTGCCGTCCGGCGGGCTCAAGATGGTCGAGGACGGCTTCTTAGACCGTTATGGCATCTCCCAGGTCTTCGGGATCCACAACTGGCCAGGGATCGATGTAGGTAAGTTCGCCATTTGCGCAGGCCCAATGATGGCCTCCCAGGATGATTTTGACATCGTTGTAAAGGGTCGCGGCGGGCACGCTGCAGCCCCCCACTTAACAGTTGACCCGGTCGTTATCGCCGCTCAGGTTATTTTGGGCCTGCAGGCGCTGGTGTCGCGCAACACCGACCCGGTAGAGTCACTGGTAATTTCCGTGACGAAACTCCGCGCCTCGAATGCTTACAATGTGATTGCCGATGAAGTTGAACTGGCAGGGACGGTCCGCGCGTTGGCCCCTGCCCTGAGCGATTTCGCCGAGACCCGGTTAGAGATGACTGCGCGGAAAATCGCGCAAGCCTTCGGAGGCGATATATCTTACCGCTACCGCCGGTCGGTTCCAGCCACCGTGAACGATACTGCTGCCACCGCTCTTGCTGTTCGTGCGGCGGGAGGCACCGGCGCGGCCGCGGTGGACACGAAGTTGAGGCCGGTCATGGGCGCCGAGGATTTCGCTTATATGCTGCAGGTTCGCCCAGGAGCACTCATTTTCATCGGCAATGGCCCGTCGGCCGCTTTGCACAATGCAGCCTACGACTTTGATGACGCCGCAATCCCGTACGGGATTGCCTATTGGGTAAACGTCGTGGAGGCTGCGCTTGGGATTGGCCAGGGATAACCGCACCTTTTCAAATTCGTCCAAATTGCGCGCAAACCGCAGATCGCGGCAGCGCCGGTGCCGGATCCGACGCGCGTTCGGCTGGAGGCACCCATCGAAAGCGAGGTGCCAGGCCCCGCGGATGCGCATTTCATCCGCTTGCCCGCTCGTGGTCGAGCGTTGCCGCCTTGGGTGCCGATGCCGGACGGGCCCGTCGTGGCATGTCATGTGCGCGCTCCGGCTACAGACATCCCGGGCCGGCGGGCTGAAGCGGGCGATTATCCGCCAGCTGCCCGGTCATAGGGTATCGAAAGACGCAAATTATGGCGACAGTTGCGACATCCACGCGAAGCAGGAGATAATATGGATACTGACGAACATGCCCACCCTGAGATCCCGCGGGATGTGGGCTTTGATACCGTAGGTTCAATCGAAACTAACGTTGCAGACGGTTTCACCATGGCCGCAGTCGGCGACCTGCTTTACGCGCGGCCCGTAACAAAAGGCTATCACCCTGGCCTTGCCGAAGTTCTCAGGATATTCCACGGGGCTGACGTGACATTCGGCAACTTGGAAACCAACATCTTGGACGTTCAGTCCAAAGGATGCCCACAGGCCGAGTACCGGCGGTGCATATTTGATCAGTGCTCCGGAGCTAGGACCAGACTTAAAGGCGATGGGCTTTAATATGGTTAGTCGGGCGAACAACCATACGCTTGACTGGGGCGTGGAAGGAATGCGCGAGACGAGCCGTGCGCTTAATGAGAACGGGATCACTCATGCAGGTGCGGGCGAGAATCTCGCAGAGGCCGGCGCTGCTCTTGCCAACCGTTGCAGAGACCGACTCGTCATCGCCCGCAAAGCCAGCAATTCCAGCAATGTCATACGTCGCACGCAGCCGGGAACATTCGCGGATCAGCATATCCACATTTTTTGTGGGAACACGGACAGCCTCAATGCTCTCCGCCGCAAGATATCCGTACTGATCTGGATCAGCTGCAAACATAATTGGATGAAGACCAAGACGCTGGGCCGCTTGTATGTATGGCAGACCATTACTCTCACTTTCAATAAATACGAGCGCTTTGCTTGCCATTGGCGTTGTGTCCTTCATTGCATTCTGTAGGACGGGCCCTGAGTAACTACTACCAGATTCGCCGGTGCCTGATGTTTAACATCGTTGGGCGCTGTGTGATTGCAAAGTTTCGGTGAAGTAGTTTGACGGCTTTGTTGCAAACGTGGGTGCGACGCAAGAAGAACTGGCGATCAGGCAACGAGACGGCGATACAGGCGACTTGCTCAAACCGGGAGAGGTTCGCGTTTGGGTGTAGCTCGCCTGTCGCTGTCTCATCATGTGAACCTCCATGGGCCACGGCCTACCTGGAGATTCTCTCGCGGTCGCAGACATCGATGACGAACAGCACACGCCGGACGGGAGGTGCTGAGTGCATCTCCGAGGCCGATTCCTGGGTTCTCCTACGCTTCAGGCGTCCACACATGGTGTGGCAAGCACCGATACGGACGCAGGTTACCCAGGGGAAGATCCGGGTGCGGGATCATCGCCCGAAATCCGATTGAGCTACTCAGCCGTCACCCCACCTCTCTCGATCCGAGTGCGCTTCTGTGTGTCCCGTTAGAAACTGGAATTGGAGCGCGTCCTTGCCGATCAGACGTTCCAGGGCGACTGCTATCATGGCGCAGAATTTGCGTCGAGAGCTATGTACATCACAGAATGCCTGCATGACGCAGGCTGGCAAAACGCAGCTCGACAAGTTCGACATAAAATTACAACTGGTGCAGGTCGATAAGCTCATGCGGCAGCGCGAAAGTTCCGTCCTTATTGGCCTCTCGGCAGCACCGCCGGTCTGCTGTTTGGAATGCGTGCACCGGCTGACGCCGATCTCACGGCATGCGCGGCCGCGCTCCGAGACGACATTTTGCCGCCGATCAGCGCGCACTAGCCCGCCCCCGCCCTGGCAATCGCATGCGGACGAGCGTAAGCAGTCGCTATAA
>NZ_JAMYMJ010000105.1:0-5840 GCF_040318435.1 Mesorhizobium sp. M1143
ATACGAGCCTGAGTGATCAGATTCTGCTCTAGCGCGCATCAGATTGAGCAAGGTCAGGCTGTTAATCACCCGATGCCCTTGACCTAAGCGACCACTCCACGAGGAATGCGTTCGCAGCTGTTGGAGGCGATAGCTGTTTGCCGGCAAACCGAGCGCACCAGCCGGTATTTTACGCGCACATGAAATCAATCGCGATAGCTGAATTCTCCTGTTTGGTGCCAGGGACGACGGCAGGCGCGGACAGCTTCCGTGCTGCTGTCCTGCAGCGGCAAATGTGCTGCATGCCCCCATCCAAGGCGAGCTCGACGTTTGCTTCTTACGTTGACCAAGGTCCCGCGAAAACACTCCCCTTTCCGCAGCAACTCATCACGTTCAACCGCCTGGCGGCAGGCCATCATGCCAGACGAGAGCAACGGCATCGTTTTTCCCGCCCGAGTACGATCTCGTTTTCCAGCGCCTCGCGAATGTCGCCACTCGCCGTTTTTTGATCAGGTCCGTCTTCGCGCGCGAGCAGGCTCCGCGGCCGACTTAGATACGCTGCTCACGCCTCTCCCCTTCAGCACCGCCCCGGTCTGACTTTGAGGAGAGCGACCCGCTGGAGCTACCAACATCTCAATTCTGACCGTCAGTGCAGCGGCCTTCGGAGCGCATCCTGTACCCCTTCCCCAGCAGCGCGCCGAATCGTCTTCCAGATGAAGAAGATATTCTCAGCCGTGCTCGCGTCGCCTTCAGCCCTGTCCGATGGCCCACAATGTCGGATGCACGACATGTCAGACTGACTTGTCCACATGCCTCGAATGTTTTCTGGTCTGGCACGGTGCATGCGTGGTCATCCGCAAGGCCTCGCGGATCAAGGAAAATCCCTCCAATGACCACCTCCCCAAGAACACGGCCGCCGGTCTCCTGGGCTCATCCCAAGATGAGGCTCGAGTGAGCCCTGGCCCCATGATTCATCTGGCTCGGCGCTGCCCGCCGATCCTCCCACGGGGATCGAAGACGCAGCCCGTTCATGAAAATGAGGAACAAATCACTGCCTCGAAACTTGCCTTTCCAACCGGAGCCATCGATCACCCCCTGGCTGCGCAAGCCGTTCACTGCCACCGCCCTGGCCTGGCGACGACCGCTCCGGCTCTGGCCGCCACCGACGGCGGCAAGATTTCCTGCTCAATGATGGCATGGAACGGTCGACATGACCCCGCGCAAATCGTCACTCACATGATCTGGCACAAGGTCCGCAGCGCCGACGAGCCACCGGGCAAAACGGAACTTGCCCCTTCCCTCGAGCGTCTGATCTTCAGGGCGACGCCCAACCGCCCCGACAGCGAGTTCGACGGAGCCGTCTCAGTCAGCGGCTACAATACCGCCCTCACCGCCTATAAATCGCTTTGGGCGAGATGATGGGCTTCGAGGCCGATCGCATGTTCAACCTCATTCTCAACGACGATGATATCGAGACCGACGAAACGTGATCCTGGAGGAGCGCCGTTGGCGCAGAGAGACGGACCCTCAGGTCTGGTGGACGAGGAGGTCAACGCGACGTTGCGGCCGAATCAGCCCTACCGCATTCCGGTGAACGGCTGGACGCAGGAGATGGAGAAGCTGAACGGCACCGATCGGTTCACGATGTGCAACGAATACCGCCGACCGAACAACGCCGTGCTGGTGGTGGCCGGCGACGCAGAGCCTGAGACGGTGAAGGCGCTGGCCGCGAAGACCTATGGCAAGGTTGCGCGCGGGCCGGACCTGCCACCGCGCAACCGACCGGTCGAGCCCGACTAGTAGAACCGCTAGGCGTCTTGTAGCGTATTCTCCCTCCCACTTGGGTACCGTGGTCTGCTAGCTGTATGGCCGAGGCCCTATAAGGAACCTTTACGTCCGGAATACACACCGCACCTGCTATGGACACCTGCCGCGTTGAGGAGGAATCGGATATTGCCCCTGTGCCTGCCGATGATCCGTCACCTGCGATCCCCTGACCTGTTTGGACCCATCGATCGCCTGCCGGCACTTGGCACGCGGATGGGCGAGCGGACATTCGAGGTCCTCAACCCGTCGACCGGCGAAGTGCTGGCAGAACTACCTGACATGGGAGTCGAAGAGACATGCGCTGGAATCGAGAAGGCCTATGTCGCGCAGCCTGGATGGGCAGGGTTTACCGCCCGTGAGCGCAGCGATGTTCTATGGCGATGGCATCAGTTGATCATCGACCACGCCGACGATCTCGCTGCAATTCTCACCGCGGAGATGGGCAAGCCGCTTGCGGAAGCCAAGTCGGAGATATCGCATGCTGCGGCGTATCTGCAATGGTACGCCGAGGAGGCAAATCGCGTCTATGGCGAGACGATCTCCGCACCATCGGCCGACCGCCGAATGCTGGTGATCAAGCAGCCCATCGGGGTCGTGGGCACGATAACACCATGGAATTTCCCGGTGTCGATGGTGGCGCGCAAAATCTCGCCAGCCTTGGCGGCGGGCTGCACGATCGTCCTCAAGCCCGCTGAACAGACGCCGCTGGTGGCTGGAGCAATGTTCGCCCTCGCCCATCAGGCAGGCTTTCCCGAAGGCGTCGTCAACCTGATCTACGCATCCGAAGGTGACGCGGTCGGCCGCGAACTTTGCACAAATCCCAAGGTCCGCAAGATCAGCTTCACCGGGTCTACTGAGATCGGGCGCCTACTCATGCGCCAGTGCTCGGCCCAGATCAAAAAAGTCACCCTAGAGCTCGGCGGCAATGCACCTTTCATCGTCTTCGATGACGCGGATATCGATGCCGCGGTGGACGGTGCCATCCAGGCGAAGTACCGCAATGCCGGCCAGACCTGCGTTTCAGCGAACCGCCTTTACCTCCAGTCGGGCGTTCACGACGAGTTCGTCGAGAAATTCGTTGCACGGGCTCGCCAACTTCAAGTTGGTGACGGTTTCGCGCTCGGAGTGGACATAGGACCCCTCATCGACAAGAAGGCTTTGGCCAAGATTGAATCCCATATTGCCGATGCCGTAGCTAAAGGCGGCGCGATTCGATGCGGGGGCAAACGCATCGGCACGAATGGCACGTTTTTCCAACCAACGGTCCTGACCGGTGTCACCAGCGAGATGACCGTCGCGCGCGAAGAGACATTCGGGCCGCTCGCACCGATTATTCACTTCAAAGATGCGGATCAGGTCGTGCGTGATGCCAATGAAACGATCTACGGCCTCGCGGCCTATTTTTATGCGTCCAACCTGAAGCGTGTCTGGCGTGTCGCCGAGGCCTTGGAATATGGAATGGTCGGGGTAAATACCGGCCGGATGTCTTCGGAAGCGGCGCCGTTCGGTGGGATAAAACAGTCCGGCATCGGGCGGGAGGGATCCCGCCATGGGCTCGAGGATTACCTCGAAATGAAATATCTCTGCATGGGCGGCATCTGAAGCATCGGCTTGCAAGGTTCACAGACGGGGTAACCTAGCGAGCGATCTCCAAATATGTGAATTGTAGGATCGATTGGGAACTGAGGGGGGGCTCCGTACCCGAGCAACACGCAATCCTGAGGAGCGCCTCTCGACGAGACAAGCGTCTGCATGTCGGCGAAGACGGCGCGCAATCTACGGTGGATACGTTTGCGATTTAGCGGCCCTCGCCGACTATCTACAGGCGACGGGCTGTCGTTGCGCAGGTATGGTTGGAAGCTTGTGCACCATAGCTATCGTGAACGCTGGTTGTGGCAATATCCGTTTTCGTGGGCAGAATTCGACCTGCCATATTCAGATTGTCAGTAGCTCAGTTGTTCTTCGGCCGACGGCCGCGCCGGTACAGGCTCGGACAGAACCGAAGATACCATCAGGCAGGCATTCGCATTGGTGATCGGCGCACGATCCAAGGCGCCAGTTTGACCAAGCGGGTCGAATCGCATGACAGCCTTGACCGGCTGGAGGACGGAATGCCGATGCCGCAGAGGTTGTCAGCGCAGTCGAGCCCACACGGCATTGCGGCACGAACAGCAAGGGCTGGGAAGCGATCGGCCGGCCGGTCCTCCAAGGCGCAGGTCAGGTTGTCGACGATGCGTTGGTTCAGGTCCGCCAATCTGGTACCCTTTGATAGCGGCTTCGGTCGCCAGTGACAGCGAGTAAAGATGTTTGGCATCATCGGCTTTGATTCCGCGCAAATCTGGTCGAGATTGGGACAGCTCACTGGTGCACCTTCGGGCTCATAGTGCTTCCTCCTCATCGAGATGAGGATTGCCGGACTTGGCGTAGAACACCAACACGGGTCTGAGATCAAAGCGCGTCCCGGGTGCAAGGCGCTGGACGGACCGGGGCCATGTTTCGGTTGAGACGCCATCGATGCCTCGCGCCAGCGTTCTGGCGAACCGGGGCATTAACGGAGCGACTGTCGGTGCCATGATCGCAGCGGCCGCTGTCTGAAGAGCTAGCGAAGTCCGATTGCGGGCGGGATAGAAACGTCGCGCCGCCGCATAGTTTCGCGCCCGACGGTACATCACGCAATCCCGCACGAATTCGCAGACCCGAGTGGCCGCGCGCCGCACCGAGAAGCCTTCGTCCGAATATGCCCGCTCCATCGCCGCGCGATAGATCTCTATTCGAGCAAAGAAGGCGCGGTCGACTGGGCTCCAGTCGCCTGCATCGGGTACACGGCCGGCAAAATCCTGCTTGATTTCCTGGTCCAACGCATCAAGCCAGTTCAGCCAAATCCCTTGGAAGACCTCCTTCTCGGTGCGGCGCAGCCCGTCCAGCGTGAAATCCGTCCGCTCCCCTTCCGGGCGTGTCAGGCCCAAATGGAGGCGCACGACGTCGACTGTCTTTGGGCTCAGAACGTCCTTGCCCCAGACCGCGTGGCGGCAGCTGGTTGAAAACTTCTTGCCGTCGAGGAGGTAGAACTCGTTGACGTGATAGTGGATGCGCGGCGTCCAGTGGGAGAAGACCTCGGCGTAAAGAGCGGGGTAGAGTAGCGCGTGGAAGAACGAATTGTCGAAGCCGAAGAAATGGACAATCTGCCAATCGCTGCCGGGCACCTCCGCCTTCCAGTCGCGACCCAGCGAGCGGCCGAGCGCCTGGATGTTGTAAAGAAAACCGAAAGCCATCTCCGGCCAGACCCAGATCACTTGCCCCGGGAACCCTTCGGCCGGGAGGCCCCAGTCCGAGGGGTGGATAATGGGGACTGAAAATTCGCCGCGTTGGCGTAGGCGCGCGAAGAGATCCAAGATGCGTAGCGGAACGCCTGATGCCCTTAGATGCCGGTCGATATTGTCGTAGCAGCGGTCCAGGGCAAGTTCCGGACGGCGGAGGGAGCCGACCAGCGGCGCTTCGGCAGACTGCCGTGACCGCGCTGCACCCAGGTCGTGGCAAAGGTTTGGGGCGCCGCATTCCTCGCAGATGTTGCCGGCGGCGGAGCCGCCGCAATCGGGACAGAGGCCTCTAACATCCGGCTCATAAAGATATTGGCCTGTCACAGCATCGAAAAGCGCAGGGCTCTGGCGCAGATCTACCGCCGTGCTGCTCAGAAGAGTTCGGAAACACGCAGCTTGAAATTCGCGGTAACCGTCATCGCCCATTGTGGCTTGGAAGCTGTGGACGTCACAATCGAGAAGTGAAAGCGTGGCGCGAATCTCATCGGAGTAGTAGCGCGCCACGTTTGCAGGCGTCCATTGATCGGTAGCGGCGCGTGTCGCGACGTAGCTCTGGTAATCGTCGCTTCCGGTCAGGTGATACGCCTCGACTCCTTTCATGCGCAGGAAACGGGTATAGACGTCGGCGCCGAAATAGGGGCCAGAAAGATGCCCCAGATGCAGATCGCCATTTGGCGTTGGCGGCGCGGAGAAGACGAAGGTCGGCCCGCTTGGAGC
>NZ_JAMYMJ010000106.1:0-5634 GCF_040318435.1 Mesorhizobium sp. M1143
CGGAACCTGGCAGCAATTTGATCCACCGGGAGTTTTGGCGCGAAGTCTCAGAGAATGCCTCGAGATCCAGTTGCGCCAGCGAAACCGGCTCGACCCGGCAATGGCAGCTTTGGTTGGCCATCTTGAAAAGCTAGCGCGACGGGATTTTGAGGCACTGAAGCAGCATTGCGGCGTCGATGAAGAAGACCTTCTCGACATGATGCATGAGATTCGGGCGCTCGATCCCAAGCCTGGGAACCGATTCCAATCCGGTGCGTCTGAATCAATCATACCCGATGTCTGGGTCACGCCCTCACCGCAAGGCGGGTGGCAGATCGAACTTGATCCCGCCACGCTGCCAAAGCTGCTGATCAATCAAAGCTACTATGCCGAAGTCTCGCGTCAAACTGCCCAAAATTCGAAAGATCAAGCATTTCTCGACGAATGCTTGCAAAACGCGAACTGGCTAATCCGCAGCCTCGATCAGCGCGCCAAGACCATTGTTAAGGTTGCGGCTGAAATCGTGCGTCAGCAGGATGCCTTTTTTGAACATGGCGTCGCCCACCTGCGGCCTCTCAATCTTAGAACCGTCGCTGACGCGATCGGCGTGCACGAGTCGACGGTAAGCCGGGTAACCTCGAACAAGTACATGCTTACCCCGCGCGGAGTCTTTGAACTGAAGTATTTTTTCACCGTCGCGATCGCGTCCTGCCAAGGCGGCGATGCGCACTCCGCCGAAGCTGTCCGGCATCGGATCAAAGCGATGATTGCCGCAGAATCTCCCGGCGACGTGCTTTCCGACGAAGACATCGCTGTCCGGCTGAAGGAAACCGGCATCGATGTTGCGCGCCGCACCGTCACAAAATATCGCGAAGCAATGAACATCCCCTCCTCCGTGCAACGCCGCCGGGACATGCGCTTGTGTTTTTAGATTTGGGTCAAGGCAGCCAACATCACGTTGCATTGCATCAAAGTGGAGACTTCGTTCATGACCCGATCCGCAGCAGGCGTCATGGACGCTGTTCTGCACGACCCAGAAAAGCCCGTCCCACCGTCTGGTCCCGCATGGGGTGCCGTCATTTCGCTTTCCTTGGGCACCTTCGGGCTGGTCACGGCAGAGTTTCTGCCTGTCAGCCTGCTCACGCCCCTCGCGCATGATCTCGGTATCAGCGAGGGAGCGGCTGGACAGGCGATGACGGCGACAGCTATCGTCGGGGCGATCTCGGCGCCGACTGTGGCCATTATCACAAAGCGCCTGGACCGCAGGACCGTCATGTGGACCATGACACTGCTGCTGATCCTGTCGGACGTTCTGGCGGCCGGCGCGTGGTCGCTGGCGGCTCTCCTGACTGCACGCGTCGTGCTCGGCATAGCGCTCGGAGGCTTCTGGTCGATGTCGGCAGCACTGGCGATGCGGCTCGTTCCAAGCCACCTCCTGCCGCGCGCCATGTCGATCATCCTCACCGGCGTTTCCGTAGCTACCGTCTGCGCAGCTCCAATCGGCGCTTATGTCGGCGATATTTGGGGATGGCGAAGCGCCTTCATGCTCGCCGCAGCCGGCGGCGCCGCTACACTGCTCGTGCAACTCATAACCATTCCGAGACTGCCTCCGATTGGAGTGGCTAGCTTCCGCAGCCTGCTGGATGTGGCCAAGATTCCGATGGTCAAGGTTGCGCTTCTGGTTGTCCTGCTGGTCGCTTCCGGCCACTTCGCCGGAATCACCTATATCCGCGCCTTCCTTGAGAAGATCCCCGCGCTGGATGTCGAGACGATCTCGCTTGTGTTGCTGGCTTTTGGCATCGGCGGATTCTTCGGCAATTTGGCCGGCGGGCTTCTGGCCGAGTACAGTCTCAAGGCAGTCGCGGCCCTTGCACCGCTGCTCATAGCGATAGCCGCTGTTTCGCTGCTGACGGCGGGAGCATCGGCCTTGGCCTCGGCGATTGCAGTTGCCGCGTGGGGGTTTGCCTTCGGCGCGGTGCCAGTGGGATTGCAGACGTGGATGGTAGGAAAGGCCGTTCCCGAGCAGGCCCAAAGCGCCGGTGTGCTGCTGGTCACAGTATTCCAAGTGGCAATCGCAGCCGGCGCGATTTTCGGCGGACTATTGGTGGAGAATGCGGGGATTACCAGCGCCATTGCCTACAGTGCTGTTGCCACGTTCGTCGCTGCCCTCATAGTGTTCCTGCTCGGCCCGAAGCGCGAAACCTAGACCGCCTGACAGAAGAGGCCTCAGCAGCGCAGCGCGGCGACAGATGCAATCGCATGCACGGCGCGGCGCGATCCTCCGCTTGCATGGACCAGCGGAAGCGCTGCGTCGGCTTCACCTCCGGGCCATGGCGACCGACACCGGCATCTCCGCACCGTTAAAGCCAACGTACAGCGACCTTAGAGGCTCGCGCATACGCATCTGAGAAAGGGTAGAAATTTCCTAAAATGCAAGACGATAAGAAAGCCTCTCGATTTGGCGTTGATCGTTGACACAAGTGCTATATTAGCGGTCTGCGTCCCTGAGCTCCACGTCAGGAACATACTGTCGGATGCAGACTATCCGACTCGACGGACGATGCAGTGTTCATCGAACTGCGCCGCAGACTGAGTGAATCTACGGCGTGATATACGCTGAATTCGAGTAACCGTACAACATTGGCCGCACTGAGCTGGCGCAAACATCGATGTCGTACGTAGCGTAAGATCTCAAGCAGGTTCGCGGAGGCTCCCCAACATAGACACCTCCAGGCAGTCGGCCGCCTATCAATGAGTTCTTTCACCCTCCCTTTGCGGTGCACCTCAGCGTGCGCCCAGCGTTCCGACATGTCAGCGCATTTCAGCTGCATGTCCCGAAACAGCATTCTTGCTACGGAAACATGGCCATCAGTTGAGCTTTTTCCGGGTCCTCCTCCGAACTGCAGAGCGTCTCTGCATTCTTCGAGACTCGCCGGTAACACGCCAGGAAGTTGGCCGGCCAGCTCGCGTCGGCGCTCCGCCACGCGACTATCCTGAGACACGCGCCTGGTGATCTCGCCAATTAGTGTATGGGCCTTCCTGAAAAGAATGCCTCGCGACGCCATCCGTTCTGCGGCGACAGCCGTCATCGATGAGCCGTCTTCCAGATTTACACGCATCGACCTCTCGTTGAACGACATGAACCTCACGATTAGCGACGTGAGGATAATGGCCCGCTTCAGGCCATCTTCTGCTAGGCCTAATGAAGAGCAGCCGTAGTTGCTCGTTTCGATCGAGTTGCTGAAAGGCGATTTGCAGGTTGCCGTTGCCACAGAAACGTACGCGCCAATCACGGTGCTTGCTGACCCCTTGATGTGTTCAAGCAGAACCGGGTTCTTCTTTTGCGGCAGCATGGAAGAGCCCCCAACAAGATTGGGAGGGACGTCGATGAGCGCGAACTCGCGCGTCGTCCAAACCTGCAGGTCCTGGGCCACACGGCTGAGCAGAATTGAAACGCCAGCGAAGAGTGAAAGCCCGTGTAGGTGATGGTCACGGCTCGCGACCGAATCAAGTGAGTTGAACGACGGCAGTTCGAATCCCAGAAGACTTGCTGTCTTCAAGGGATCTATAGGGATGCTGGTGCCTCCGCCGGCACCAGCTCCCATAGGGCAGTTCCTAATCTCTTCCAGCAGGCAATGGAGGCGCTGACGCTCGCGCCCCAGAGCGAAGAAGACCCCAAGCAGGTAGTGCCCTGGCGATCCCGGGAGTGCGATCTGGTATTGACTGTACAGCGGAGCCACAAGTCTCGATGCCTCTTCCGCTCGCTGCAGGAGAGTGTCCTGCAAAATCCCTGTTTCTCGCGAGATTGAACATACGACCTCCCGAAGAACCAGAAGAGATATAGTCGCGTTCAAGTCGTTGCGAGATCTCGCCAGATGCAGCCAGCCGGCCTGTTCCGGGCCAGCTCTGGCCGCAAGTTCGGCCTCATAGGCCAGATAGAGGCCACGCGGAGCATCGCGGCCCTCCAAAGACTGGAAGCCCTCATCTTGGAGGTCGACGATGTGCTTGAGGAGATCGGCCGCGCCTGCCTCGCTGACCAAGCCCTGGTCCGCAAGCATCACCAGATGAGCTTCGTCTATGACCGCCTGGTGCCGCAGGAGGCGACCGTCACGCGAGATTTCGATAGGCGGAGCGAGCAACTTCATCGCTTCGGGATGTAGGTTCCACCCGCCCTCGCTTGATCCAGCGACCTGCGTGTTGGCCGTTTCGTCAGCAGCCGCCTCGATATCGATTACAATGGAGTCGATCATCCGTTGCGCTGCCGCGACGGCGACATTCAGTTCATCAGCAACTCCTACGGCGTAGGCTACTCGGTCCCTGAAGTCGCCATTTATTTTCACCTCCACTCCCTCAGATTTCAGAAGACCTGCTTCAGGCACTGTTGGCTCTGGATTTCGAGAAAAGCCCAGACGTTTGAGCTTGCCGGATTTATGAACGAGTTGGAAACGGATGGCTCCCGCCCTTGCGCTCGCGTGTGGAAGCGTGAACCCTTCTCCCGCGTAAAGTCTAATCACCATGTCAAGGATTGACGTGCTCAGGGCGTGGGAGAGCATGACTGGAATCATCCCTCCAGCCAGCCTGGGGTTGACCTCGATGATGACGGGGCCCGCCTCCGTTATCACGAACTCCACATGAGCCGGTCCGAAATTCAGGCCTAGCGCCGACACCGCTCGCGCAGCAAAAGAAGCCAGTTCCTTGAGGGACGGCTCCGAAAGCGGGGCCGGGAAGTCGTGCCCCACCTCAACGAAGCAGGGAGCCGGCCCTTTATGCTTGGCAAGAATTCCAAGACAATGCAGCGTCCCATCGTACGCAATCATCTCAGCAGAGTATTCCTTACCCTCGACATATTGCTGGATGAGGATGTCGGGACTGGGCAGATCTACTTGGTCGAGCAGTGCGCCCCTTGCGTTCTCAAACGCCTTGATGGCGGCTGTGGCACTATCGCACAACCTCACGCCGCTGCTACCACTTCCGGACACTGGCTTGACGACCACCGGTAGAGTGGCCTGGGCAAGAATATTCTCGACGTCTCTGATGGAAGTGGCCAGCCGTGTTTCAGGTATCGCGATTGATTGTCGTTGTAACTCGGCCGCTTGCTTCCATTTATTCCGGCATGTGGCTATAGGCTCCGGATTCGCTGCTGGTAGCCCCATCGCCATCGCGGCAGTTGAGGCTGCTTCCACAAAATAATCCGACGACGAGTATATTCCTCCCAGACTTCTTAATTTGGCGGCGACACCGATGAGTTCGTCCGGACTACGCGTTTCAGCTTCGATCACTTGCGCGACAGAGTCCTTAAGAAACGGATAGCGCGCAGGATTGCGGGTAACGAGGTAGGTCTCAAAGCCCAGGAGACGGGCCCGCTTCATCAATAATTCGCCAGTGCCCGTTGTGTTGCTTTCCACGAAAAGGAAGCTGCCTCGATTCATCACACTTGCTCCACAAGGCTTAGGACAGCTTCCCGGCTTTTCCGATCCCAATGATATCGGTTCCATGGAGGGAGGGCGGTCGAGGGATGATTTTCGGTTGCCGGCGCGTCCAGGAGCACACCTGCATTTAGAGATTCGTTCTGCACGAGCCACTTATGGTCGTAGACAGCTTCGACGTAGCGGTGGCCTTCATCAGGACATATGACAACTACGGTCTCTTCTGGAT
>NZ_JAMYMJ010000107.1:0-5561 GCF_040318435.1 Mesorhizobium sp. M1143
CCTTTGGCCAAACCTGCATCCTCGCGCTTCAAAAGGTGCCCAATCAACTGCTGCAGCCATGGTCCTGCATTGCGCAGCCGGCCAAGCAACGCCACATCCGAAATGTCGGCAATCCCGCTCGCCGCCGCCCAGGCCACGACGCCCCGCATGACAACCTTGCCAAGGCAGTAAGCCAGTGTCAGCCGCAACAGATCGCTCGCCGACTGACGCCGCGCGGGCGCAGGAACGCCTTCGTCTCGCGGGCGCTCTGTGTGAGCAAATCTTCGCCGCCGAGAAGCTCAATCATCTCGGCCCAACCGTCGTCTGCAAGCGATTCGTGTGTCATCGCAGTGTAGGATCACACCCGATTCCGCAGGGCAATACCTATCTTAGCGCCTATGCCCTCAAGGGGGAGGGTCTTGAGTCTGCGGACGAAGTTGTAGGCGGCAACGAAGTCGGCGAGATGGGTGCGTAATTGGTCGTGGCTCTCGTAATAGAAGCGCTTGGCGGGTGGCGTCCTTCATAGTCCGATTCATTCTCTCGACCTGGCCGTTGGTCCGCGGATGCCTGGCCTTGGTCGTGCGGTGCTCGATGTCGTTCCTGGCGCAGGCGTATTCGAATGCGTGAGCGCGGAAGATCTCGCCATTGGCGATTGCCTCCTTGCAGCGGCACCGCCGAGCCACCGGCACCGGGGGTGGTGAACTGGATTCCATTGTCGGTAATTCTTGTAGGGCACGGCCGCGATCAACCACAGTAGGAGCCGGCCGAGGCCATGGCGTTGCAGGCAGCGATGCAATGAAGACCGCGGCAGGTGCGTGATGGTCGCCTGAAGCGCATAGAGGCAGTCGTCGAGCGGCAGCAGCGTGTAGCGGCGGAAGCCACAATGACCGCCTCCTCAAGCGAGAGCACCGTCGATCTCGGTTCCTTCGGACCAGTCGATAGATCGGCGACCGAAGCTCGCCTCTTCCACTTTGCAACCGTGTTGATCCCGTAGCGCTTGGCCAGTTTCCTCAGGCTCTCTTGATGGGATGGACGGCGCCCGCAACGGCATCATCCTCCTGAGAGGCGTGCCAAGATGGCTGCTGTCGCAGCACTCATCTGGAAGGAGCACCGTCCATGGGCAATATTACCACCGATCTGAGCGCCGTCGTTACCGTTGGCCTCGATCTGGCCAAGCACGTATTTCAGGTTCACGCTATCGACGCCACCGGCCGTGTCGTCACGACCCGCGCGCTGCGGCGGAAGGATGTTTTGGCATTCTTCGAATCCCTGCCATGCTGCCTTGTTGGCTTGGAAGCGTGTGGCTCGGCCCATCACTGGGCTCGCGAACTCATGAAGTTCGGCCATGACGTCCGGCTGATGCCGCCAGCCTATGTGAAGGCTTACGTGCGTCGTCAGAAGAACGACGCTGCTGATGCAGCAGCTATCTGCGAGGCGGTGACGCGCCCGTCAATGCGTTTTGTGCCGGTGCGATCGGTCGATAACCAGGCGGCGCTCATGCATCATAAGGTGCGCGAACTTCTGGTGGCCCAGCGCACTCAGCTGCTCAATGCCCTTCGCAGCCATATGGCCGAAATCGGGATCATCGCCGCCCAGGGACCGAACAATGCGCGTGCCTTGGCCATCCTCGTCATCGAGGGCAACGACATGATCCCGGCGACCGTGCGTTCGGCACTATTGCCGTTGGTGCGCCAACTGAGCGAACTCGATACCGAGATCAGGCAGAGCGATCAGGCCATTCTGGCCCTCGCCAAGGCTGATGAAACGGCACGCCGTCTGATGACCGTTCCCGGCATCGGCCCTATTACCGCCTCCGCGCTTGCGGCGAGCGTCCAGGATATCACGGCTTTCTCAGGCCCACGCGAGTTCGCTGCCTTTCTTGGACTCACACCAAGACAAAACTCGTCAGGCGGAAAGGAACGGCTGGGGCGCGTATCCAAGATTGGGAAACCGATATCTGCGCAAGCTGCTTGTGGTGGGTGCTCATGCCGTTCTGTTCCATCGCAAGCGTTCCGGCGATATGTTGAGAAACTGGGCGGATCGCCTGATGGACACCAAGCCCTTCAAGCTTGTCGCCGTAGCGACCGCCAACAAACTCGCCCGTATTGCCTTCGCACTCATGCGCGATGAGACACATTATGTCGGCACACCGGCGTAACAGGAGCATCGGCAAGGCCGCCAACCGGAATCGAGGGTGACAATGACGTGATGGGAACAGACGAGGATAGATCCTGAAAGCCTGCAGCATAGTTGGAGCCTCGAGCTCGCTCTCTTGATCAGGCCAAAGGATCAGCGGATACCATCAGGGCCAGCGGTCATAAAACCGCAGCAACAAGCCGGAGACATGACCGCACCCGCGACCATCCCATCGCTGAAAATAAACCCTTAATGAGCGGGCGCCGTCCAGACATGACTATGCTGTATCGCTCGACGGACCGCCTCTGTCGTTGTGGCGCTCCAATGCAGAACCTGGCCCATAGCGCATCCTTTGATTCGGAAGATAAGGATGCCCCGATCAAAGCCTGGGATCAAACATCTAGAGCCACAGCATTAGCAAAGCCTGACGGCGTAATCAGCGTAGCCATTCGGTGAAGACCGCACATCTGGGTAGCGAGAGCCGTTGATGAACCAATGGCGGCCTAATCCGTTTAGCGCCTGAATCAACAGGAGGCCGCGATGGATCAGCACCAAGGGATAAGCATGGGTGGAGCCGCTTCGCCGCGATGATCATCACCTCGACAGTCATCATGTTCTTCCTGATGTACCAACTGGTTTACAGTTGGGACCACGTGCTGTTCAGCTTGACGCGGCTCATTTCCTCCTTGGTGATGGGCTGCGTCATGACAGCGGTGATGTTGGCTTTCATGTGGCGCATGTACCAACCAGAGGTCGCGAAAATTGCTGTACTTGCGGTCGCGATCATCGGAGGCGTGGCGCTGCTGGTGGTGAACCGCAGCCAAGCGCTTATAGGTGACACGGACTTCATGAAGGCGATGATTCCTCATCACTCCATAGCCATCAACAACGCGCGACAGGCTGACATTCGTGATCCGCGGGTGCGATATTTGGCAGACAGGATTACTCGCGATCAGGTGAAGGAAATTACCGAAATGCAAATGCTGATCGAGGACATCGAGCAGCATGGTAGGCGTGGCAACGATCCGCTGGATGCCGGTCCTGCGACCTTGAAGAGCGAAGGCGCGAGCGAGGCTCGAGAGTTGTTGAGCGGCAAGTTGCTGGAGGAAAAGCCGCTGTAGGCGGTGGCTAGACCTGCCGCCCCTCAAAGTAGGACACGATCCAGTGCTCAGTCAGCAACCGCAGCTTGGCGGTGCCACCAGTTCCACGGCAGCAACTGATCGAGTTGATGGATCGGCTGGTCGGCTATGCGAGCGAGAACATCGGCGAGCCAAGCCTGTGGATCAACGTCGTTCAGCCGGGCGGTCTGGATCATCGTGTAGAGCACGGCTGCACGCTGGCCGCCACGGTCGGAACCGCAGAACAGCCATGCCTTCCGACCAAGTGGCACGCAGCGCAGGGCACGTTCGGCCGCGTTGTTCGTCAGGCAGACCCTGCCGTCGCCGAGGAAGCGGGTAAAGGCGTCCCAACGGCGGAGCATGTAGTTGATGGCCTTGGCGAGGTCGTGGTTGCGTGGCAGCCTGGCGAGCTGGGCGGTAAGCCAGGCGTGGAGTTCGGCCATAAGCGGCGCGCTCAGTTCGCGACGCGCAGCGAGCCGTTCGGCGGCGTCCTTGCCATTGATGGCACGCTCGACATCGAAAATGGCATCGATCCGCTGCACGGCCTCCAGCGCGATTGGGTAGATCATGCCTGCGTGCTCGCCGCGGCTCCTTTTGCGGGCCGCGCTGGCGACGTCGGCCAGTTCGAAGAACTTGCGCCGCGCGTGGGCGAAGCAACCGGCCTCGATTACGGGCGCAGGCATGCGACCGGAAGCATAGAGCTCACCGTAGCCGCCATAGGCGTCGGCCTGCAGAATGCCCGACCATGACGCGAGATGCGCTCTTGGATGTTCGCCGCGCCGATCGCGCGAGTAGTGGAACAGCGCTGCGGGCGGATCGGCGCCGGCGAACGGTCGATCATCGCGTACGTAGATCCACAATCGGCCTGTATCTGTCTTGACCTTGGCCATGACCGGCACGGTCGTATCGTCGCCATGCAATCGCTCGGCGGCTAGGACATGGGCCTCGATGAGCCGGTGAAGCGGCAGCAACGCGTAGGCTGCGGCACCAACCTGGTCGGCGAGCGTCGAAGTGCTGAGCGGCACGCCTTCGCGTGCGAAGCGCTCGGCCTGACGGTTGAGCGGCTGGTGCTGCCCGTACTTCTCGAACAGCAGCATGGCGAGGAAGCGGGGGCCCGCCCAGCCACGCGGCACTACGTGAAACGGAGCCGGCGGCTGGGTGATCGCCTCACAGTCCCGACAGGAAAACTTCTCGCGCACGGTCTGGATGACCTTCCAGGCGCGGGGGATCACCTCAAGCGTCTCGGTGACATCCTCGCTCAGCTTGGACAGCCGGCTGCTGCCACAGGAGGGACAAGAGCACGGTGCCGGCACGACGACCCGCTCGCGCGGCAGGTGCTCGGGAAACGGCTTCCTGGCTGGCCGCTTGCGTTCGAAGGCGGTGACTGTCGCGGTCTTCTCGGCTGCGGCCTCGGCCGCAAGACCGTCCTCGCCCGCATCGGCTTCGAACTCTTCGAGCTGCAGTTCCATCTGGTAGAGCAGCCGGCGGGTGCGCTCAGCGCTGGCACCGTACTGCTCACGCTTGAGCTTGGCGATCTGCAACTTGAGGTGCGCGATCACCGCCTCGGTTGCGCTCTCCCGAGCATGGGCATTGGCGAGCTTGGCCTCAGCCTCATTAGCCCGCTGGGTCACACTCGCCAGCAGCGCCTTGAGCGCTTCGATATCGTCAGGAAGGAGCGAAACGGCGGCTTCCATGACCATGATGGAATCACAGAAAAGCGCACAGATGAAGTACAAAATGCGAGGGCAACGAAGAAAGTGCGCGCCCTGTCCGGCGCTCAGCGGACGCCAGGAATACTGCGGGTTACGCCAGTCGATCCCGTCGAGCAGGCAGGCCAGTTGCGAGGCTGTCAGCGACACCACGCCGGCCTTCGCCGAGGGCCAGACGAACCGCCCCTTCTCGAGGCGCTTGGCGTAGAGCGACATGCCGATCCCATCGTGCCAGATCAGCTTAACCAGCGATCCGGCCCGCCCACGGAACACGAACAGGTCGCCGCAGTGGGGATCGCGCTTGAGGCCCTGCTGGACCAGCAAGGCCAGTCCCTGCCCCCTTTCGCATATCGGTGTGCCCCATTGCGATCCACACGCGAGCGCCCGAAGGGATCATCGCAAGGCCTTGAGCGCCGAGGCCACCAAGGCCGGAGATGCCGAGGCAAAGATGCTGACCCGCTTGCCGCGCGCCAGGTCGATGACGATCGCGGGATGCAGACCGGGATGCGCGGCTTCCGCATCCTCGATCATCACGGCCGCGGCAAAGCCGGGAGCCGTCAAATCATCCCGTTCTGGTTCGGCGTAAGCATCGCGCAGTTTACGCCGCCATGTGTAGACC
>NZ_JAMYMJ010000108.1:0-5461 GCF_040318435.1 Mesorhizobium sp. M1143
CTCACAGGCATTCGAGCTACTTCCGGCAGTTGATCCAGTTGATCCTTCAGTCGATTGACGTTCTGCGCGCCCTTCGCCGCGATGACGCCGAACTCCGTCATGTGGGCCCGGATCGCGTTGCCGATCTGCGTGCGCTGGCGAACCAGAAAGTCTCGCGTGCGGTGAAGAACCAGAACCGACGAGCAGGCTCGCTCTTGATGGCGACAAACCGCATGGAGGGGCGTGTCACGGCTTCACAGATGGCGGCCGCATCCGCAGCATCCGTCTTCCCGCGCTTCACGTAAGGCTTCACATAGGAGGGCGGCATCAGCCGGACGTCGTGCCCCATCTCCAGAAGCCTGCGCCCCCAATCGTGAGAACCTGCGCAAGCCTCCATGCCGATCAGGCATCGTGGACGCTTCTGGAAAAACACCAGCAACTGGCTGCGGCGAAGCTGACGGCGTACGAGAACCCGACCGTTCCCATCGACACCATGGATCTGGAAGACACTCTTTGCGAGGTCGATGCCAACTGTGGCAAGTTCTGACATGGATGGCTCCTTTGCTCGGGACGACAACATCCCAACTATGGCGCAATGCGACGCCGGGAGCAGGAGCCATCCACACCATCAATCGAGAATGCCTTCTCCAAGCTGAAGTCGATCCTCAGGAAAGCCGCCGCACGCAACATCCCCGAGCTTTGGGACGCAATCCGCGACGCCTTGCCACGCTTCACCGCAGAGGAGTGCTCAAACTACTTCTGCGCCGCAGGATACGAGCCTGAGTGATCAGATTCTGCTCTAGGTCGCCTCAGCAAAGGTGTTGATCGACCCGCCGAGCACCCCGAGGAACATCTGGGGCTCGGGCGTCTAGGATCTGCCAAAAGCATTTCCTACAAATCATCTATTAACAGCCAAAGCCGTCTCGACCAGCTTCACCCAATAACCGATGCCGTAAGCCAAGGCTTCGTCATCGAAATCAAAGGCCGGGTTATGACAGTCAGAGGTTGGCCCGTTTCCAACCAGAATGTAGGCGCCCGGGCGCGCCTCAAGCATATAAGCAAAGTCTTCTGCACCCAGACTTTTCTTGGCCGCATCGTTCACGGCGGCAACTCCCACGAGATCTTGCGCTGCCGTGATCGCCAGTCTGGTTTCTTCAGGATGATTGATGGTAGGCGGAACGGAACGAAGGTATTTGAACTCGACATTCGCACCAAATCCGCGTGCGATGCCTTGGGCGACGGCCAACATTTCTCGTTCGGCAAAGTCCCGCAGACCGGGTGAGAGGGTCCTGACGGTTCCGGAGATTTCAACATGATCGGGAATGATGTTGTAGGCCTCTGCGGCCTTCAACTTGGTGACGGAAATGACCAGCGAATCCAAGGGGTCCGTCCTACGCGACACCAAGGTTTGCAGACCAAGGATGATTTGTGCTGCAATAACAACGGGATCGATAGTCCGATGCGGCTCTGCCGCATGGCCTCCCTCACCCTTAACCACAATATCGAAGTCATCCTGCGAGCCCATAATTGGGCCTGTGCAGATGCCGAATTTACCAATATCAAGGCCTGGCTGAATATGCATACCAAAGACCTGAGATATACCGAATCGGTCCATGATACCTTCCTGTACCATCCTGAAGGCGCCCGATGGGAATTCTGGCTCTTCTGCCGGCTGAAAGATCAAGGCGACAGAACCCTTGAAGTTGCGCATACTCGCAAGATACTTTGCGGCCCCCAGCAACATGGCCGTGTGACCGTCATGGCCGCATGCATGCATTACGCCCGGGTTTTTGGAGGACCAAGGTTTATTTGATGCCTCAACGATTGGCAGGGCATCCATGTCCGCCCTCAGTCCGATCGTGGGGCCATCTCCGCCTTGGCCCTGAATAAGGGCGACGACGCCGGTCTCAGCTATTCCGGTCTCGATATGATTTATTCCGAACGATGCCAGCTTTTCGGTCACAAACCGAGCTGTGTTTTGCAACCGATAATCCAGCTCGGGATTTTCATGGAGGTAGCGGCGCCACTCGGTGGCCTCTTGCTGCAGATCGCGGAAACTATCAACCTTGTGCATGGTGGCTCCCAAATTACGCTTCGCAAGCGAATATCGTGTGCGGCTCAGTGTCTTGTCGCCATCCCTAGCTTTTCGCCATCCCTGGCCTTGCGAGGCTGAACACGGCTTCGGCCGTGGCAATGTAGTGTCGGGTTTCGCATCCGACCCAAATATTATGTCCAACGATAATGAATTCCTTTTGCGTCGACCGAGGTGCTGCAGCAATGTTGAACATCAGATGGCTCCCAGTTCCTCCCTAGTTCCGTGAAGGCCTCGACGGCACGGTCCACATCCGCACTCGAATGTGCGGCAGATCCGCGGCTTCCTTCAATCGCGCCTCGAGATCGGCCATGTCGTTGTTGGCGTAGCGGAACCGTTTGGCGTTCGACAGCCGCACCCCATCGACGATTGAGGCGTGATTGAGCGCATTGGAAATGATCGCGTCTTGCTCGCCAAGCAGCGTCTCGAACAGGCCACCACTGGCGTCGAAGCCTGTAGAATAAAGGATCGTATCCTCCATGCCAAGGAACCGTGAAATCGTTCCTTTGAGTTGCTTGTGCTGTACCTGTGTGCCGCACATGAAGCGCGCGGATGCCATGCCGTGTCCGTAGCGGTCCAGGGCCTGTTTTGCCGCCTCACGCAGTTCCCTGCCATCCGCGAGGCCTAGATAATTGTTGGCGCAGAAGTTCAGAACCTTCCTGCCGTTCGCGAGTTCGATGTTGGACGGCTGCGTCGAGGTGATGACGCGCTCGAACTTGTACAGAGAGGCCTTCTTGAGGCTTTCGAGTTCCATCGCTAAATGGGCAATGAAGCTGGCGGTCATTGGCCACTCCGCTGAATTGAATTTGGTTGATTCCAGAAGTAGCGGGTGCAAGCTAAGGACGGCAGGCACGGCCCTCGCAAGCAGCGACCCACGTTATTCCACTGCCAAAAGCAGTGCTTCTAAAACTAACGCTTCTTTACCCAGATACAATGATCTATGCGCCTGACAACGCTCATCGACCCTAACCAACTCGCTGTGTAAATTACTGTCGCATCGCTAGGTTACGACTGCGGATAGTCGACAGCAGTCGACCATGCCGGATCATCGTGCTTTTGCCAGTAGAGATCCATCAGTCGGCGCGTGATGGACCCGACTTGCCCATTGGCGATCGCGGTGTCATCGATGCGAGTCACAGGCATGATGCCCCCGGCAGTCGAGGTGATGAACACCTCATCAGCTGCCTTGATCTCATCACGACTTATATCATCAGCGGCGGCCGAAAGCCCAATTTCGGCGCTAAGATCGAACACGGATCGACGCGTGATGCCGGGTAGCACCCCGAAAGCGGGTGTCCGCAGGCACGCGTCCTTTACCACGAATACGTTGAAGCCAGGTCCCTCCGCAACGTGGCCGTTCGTATTTAGGATCAGCGCTGTCTCTGCCCCCATGTCGTAGGCATCGTAAAGACCCTTCACGAGATCGAGCCAATGATAGTTCTTGATTGAAGGATCGATTGAATTGGGCGGAATACGAACAGTCTCGCTGATCGCGACGTGCAAGCCTCTTTCCATTTGCACCTTGTTGGCAACCGAACCAAAAGGGACAGCGAACGCGATGAACCGGTTCTCCGCCTGGCGTGGGTCACGGCTGAACGTCGGGGACGAACCGCGCGTGCAAATCATCTCCACGTATGCCGATCTGTGCCCCGACAGAGCAACACAATTTCTCAGGATTGACTCTATGGTCCCCCGATCGTAGGGCAGCTTCATTCGAAGGCGTTCCATACCCCCGAAGAAGCGGTCAAGATGCAAATTCAATCGGAAGAACCTGCCATTCCAGACGTGCACCGTGTCGTAAGTGGCGTCCGAATGCAGGAACCCCCAATCGAGCACGGAGATCTTGGCCTCAGACATCGGCAAGTATTGCTCATCCATAAAAGCAACCCCTTCCGGGTAGCCCCGTCGGTCACAGTAATTCTCTGCGACTAGTGGAAAAACAGGCAAGATCTGTGTCATCGGGGTCGCCATTCTTTTTCCTCACACTAGGAAGGTTGCCTTGCCGCGCCGAGTGATCTGGCGTCTCACGCCATCGCAACGCAGGATCGGCTGCACCCATTAGATCGCACGTCACTCCAGTCGAAAAAGCTCAATCTCATCGTGGACGCGCAATGGCGGTTTCAAAAAGCGGCCAGCAGTGACCGCTTCAGCGCAGGCCACCCAACTCTACACCGTTGCCTGCGGCTCAAACTTGACTCGATCAAGCGAAATCATGCTCTGGAATTTTCCCACATTCGGGTTCTCCGTATCGGCCTTGAAATAGGCACAACGGACCAACGAAGGAGGAGTTGAGTCCGCCCGAAAGGGCGTGAGCCGGATCGTTCCCATGGGGACGACCGCAAGGCGATCTCGTTAGCAGGCTCTCCTAAGGTGGTTCAACAGATTGAGATCGTGTCCCGCGGCGTGGTGTAGCTGGCGGCATTAGTCGCCGTGCTCTCCGGCATGGGCCGGGCTGATCAGCGCGCCACGGCTGGCAGGCTGATCAGGGGATCATCGCTCATCTGGCTAATCGTTTCCAGAGTCATATATCTGGCCCGCTGCACTGCCCATTCATCGTTCTGTTCGAGCAGGATTGCGCCGACGAGGCGCACGATCGCATCGTCGTTCGGGAAGATTCCGACGACCTCGGTGCGCCGCTTGATCTCGCCGTTGAGACGTTCGATCGGATTCGTCGAGTGGAGCTTGGCGCGATGTTCCTTGGGGAAGGTCATGTAGGCCAGCACGTCGGGCTCGGCGTCGTGCATGATTGTCGCCAGCTTCGGCACCTTCGGCCGGATCTGGTCGGCGACGGCGCGCCATTGTACGGACGCGGCCTCGGGCGTTTCCTGGGCGAAAGCGGTGGCGATGAAGGCTGAGACGACCCTGCGGCCGCTCTTGCCGGCATGGGCCAGCACGTTCCTCATGAAATGGACGCGGCACCTCTGCCATGTCGCGCACAGCACCTTGGTGACGGCCGCCTTGAGGCCTTCGTGAGCATCGGAGACGACGAGCTTGACGCCGCGCAGGCCGCGAAGTGTCAGCTTGCGCAGGAACTCTGTCCAGATCGGCTCGGCCTCCGAGGTGCCAATCTCCATGCCCAGTACCTCGCGCCGGCCGTCCGCGTTGACGCCGACGGCGATGATAACGGCGACCGAGACGATCCGCCCACCGCGGCGGACCTTCAGGTAAGTGGCGTCGATCCACAGGTATGGCCAATCGCCCTCGATCGCCCGCTCGAGGAAGGCCTTCACCTACCCGTCGATCTCCTCGCACAGCGGCGAGACCTGGCTCTTGGATATGCCGCTCATACCCATGGCCTTGACCAGGTCGTCAACCGACCGGGTCGAGATGCCTTGCACATAAGCTTCCTGGATGACGGCGGTTAGCGCCTTCTCGGCCATGCGGCGCGGT
>NZ_JAMYMJ010000109.1:0-5438 GCF_040318435.1 Mesorhizobium sp. M1143
CTTGTGGTTCCGATCAGGCCATCACGCCTCAGCATCACGAGAAGACGCCGGTAGCCGAACCGACGACGTTCCTGCGCGATCGCCTTCATCCGCTCGCGAACCTCGCGGTCGTCCGGCCTGCTGGTCTCGTAGCGAACCGTCATGCGGCAACAGCCGATGGCTTTACACGCCCGCCGTTCGCTCATCCCGAAGCCTTCCTTCAGGCGAGCGACAGCTTTCCGCTTGGCGCGGGCGTCACCATTTCTTTCCCACAAGATCCTTCAACGCGGCATTGTCGAGCATGGCGTCGAAAGCCGCTTTAGCCGCGTGTTCTCGTCCTCCAGCGCCTTCAGTCGCCGAGCCTCGGAGATATCCATCCCGCCGAGGCGGGCCTTCCAGTTGTAGATCGAGGCGTCGCTGACCCCGTGCTTGCGGCACAGATCGGCAACCGATACCCCGGCCTCGTGTTCCTTCAAAATTCCGATGATCTGCTCTTCAGAGAAGCGGCTAAGTTTCATGTCCTGGTCCTCTCGATGGGCCAGAACGAACTTCAAACCGGATTAGATCAGAGGGGCAAGGTCACCGCCCAAAACGATCATTGCTGCCGACGACCCGTCGCTGAGCGAAAGAGCCAGGGCCGAGGCGCTTTGGAATGACGACAATATAAAAAGGCGACAATCCGATCCTTAGCAGACAGCGTTCGAGTGCTTGCAGCGCTCTGGACATCTGCCTGGGAAGTCGGCCAAGGCGCGAGCGTCGCCAACGCCAAGATCCGGACCTACAAGGAGGCCGAACTCAAACCGGTCTATCGCGACGATCCGCAATTCGTCCCGAGCCTCAGTTTGGATGAGATGGCACAGAGCGGTAAGTTCGAACCATAGCAAGCGAAAGGTTTTCATCGAATCGAGGGTGATTGTTCGCATGTTAGGGCTGGCTGTTTGCAGAGTTCCGCCTCGGGCAAATCAAGAACGGGGTCAAGGCGGAGATTGTGGGGCACCGTACGCCTCCGGCGATGGCCGCCTTGCGCGAGCATGGCACGGTAGCGAGGCTGCGCTCTTAAGGTTGTCCTTACGAGCGTAGTTAGCAGCACAGCATGAGCCATGTGACGTTATTGACCGGGCCTGAGCGCCGTCGTCGTTCGAGTGAAGAGGATCAGTGCCGGATATGGCCTCGGCATTCGCGCCCGGGGCCACGGTGGCGGCGGTAGCGCGTCAGTACGATGTCGCAACCAGCCTGATCTATAAGTGGCGCCGCACGGTGAGAGCCCGCGCGACGGGCTTTGCCGAAGTTGTCTGGTTCCCGATAAGCCTGTCGCCGCTTCGGTGCCGGCGCGCCACCAGCGGTGATCGAGCTGGAGATCGCCGGCAAGGTGCGGCTGCGGATTCCGCTGACCACGCCGCCAACACTGGCGGCAGCGATGGTGAAGGCGCTGGGCGTTTCATGATCCCGGTTCCGAGCCAGGTGCGGATCTGGTTGGCGGTCGGCCGGACCGATATGCGTCGCGGGATGCAAGGCCTCGCTCTGCAGGTTCAGGAGACGCTGGGCCGGGACCCGCATGCCGGCGATATTTTGTCTTCCGCGGCCGCAGCGGCAATCTGATCAAGATTATCTGGCATGATGGGCTCGGCATGTCGCTGTATGCAAAACGGCTCGAGAAGGGCCGGTTTCTATGGCCGTCGCCGGCGGACGGCACGGTTTCCATATCACCGGCGCAGCTCGCCTACATGCTCGACGGGATCGACTGGCGCAACCCGCGTCACACGTTCAGACCGCAGCGCGCGGGCTGAGTTTTTCTTTGAGTTTGCGCCATTTTCCGCGAGTCAGCGGACGCGTTTTATGATTCACTCCAGGGCATGGTTGCCACCGCCCAGGATGCTGTTCCGGACGACATTGGCGCGCTGAGAGCAGCGCTGAGCGCAGCGCTGGCCAGAGCCGAAGACAAGGCTGCGCGCGCTGTGCTGGTCGAGGCCGAACTGGCGATCGCCAGGGCCGAGGCATCGGATGATGCGGCGCTGATCGCACATCAGGATCTGACGATCCGGAAGCTGCAGCGGGCGCTGCATGGTCAGAGTTCTGAACGTGCCGCCCGCCTGCACGAGCAGATGGAACTCACCTTCGAGGAACTCGAGAGCACGGCAACGGAAGACGAGATCGCCGCCGAGCAGGCAGCGGCCCGGACCACCGAGGTGGCGCCTGATGTGCGCAAGCGACCGACGCGCCAGCCATTTCCCGAGCATCTGCCGCGCGAACGCGTGGTCGAGCCGGCGCCGACCGCTTGCCACTGCTGCGGCGGTCATCGGCTGCGCAAGCTGGGTGAGGATATCACCGAGACGCTGGAGGTGGTGCCGCGGCAATGGAAGGTGATCCAGCACGTGCGGGAGAAGTTTACCTGCCGCGACTGCGAGGCGATCAGCCAGGCTCCGGCGCCGTTCCACGCCACCCCGCGCGGCTGGGCTGGCCCCGGCCTGCTGGCGATGATCCTGTTCGAGAAGTTCGGCCAGCATCAGCCGCTCAACCGCCAGGCTGAACGCTATGCCCCCGAAGGCGTGCCGCTCAGCCTGTCGACGCTCGCCGGCCAGGTCGGCGCCGGCGCCGCGGCGCTGACGCCGCTGTTCAAGCGGCTCGAAGCCCATGTGCTGGCCGCTTCACGTCTGCACGGCGACGATACGACGGTTCCGGTCCTGGCCAAGGGCAAGACCGATACCGGCCGATTATGGACCTATGTGCGCGATGACCGACCTTTCGGCGGCGCCGATCCGCCGGCGGCAGTGTTCTATTATTCTCGCGATCGTCGAGGCGAACATCCCGCGGCGCATCTCGCCGGCTGGAGCGGCATTCTGCAGGCCGATGCCTATGGCGGTTATGGCGATCTCTATGCGACGGGCCGTCAGCCGGCGCCTATTCTGGAAGCCAACTGCTGGGCCCACAGCCGGCGCAAAGTGTTCGAGCTAGCGATGTCGAAGCGGCGGCGCGCAAGAAGGGGCACGGCGAGAAGCCCAACCTGGTCTATCCGCTGGCGGTCGAAGCCGTGAAGCGCATCGATGCCCTGTTCGATATCGAGCGCGAGATCAACGGCCTGTCGCCGGCCCAACGCCACGCCGTGCGGCAGGAGCGGAGCGTGCCGCAGGTCACCGAGCTTGAGCGCTGGATGATCGAGACGCGCGACAAGCTCTCGCGCGGACACGATCTGACCAAGGCGTTCTACTACATGCTGCGCCGCTGGTCATCCTTCACCAGGTTCCTCGATGACGGGCGCATTTGCCTATCGACCAATGCCGCCGAGCGAGCCCTGCGCGGCATCGCTCTCGGCAGAAAGTCCTGGCTGTTCTGCGGATCCGATCGCGGCGGACAGCGCGTTGCCGTTCTCTACAGCCTGATCTCAGCGCCAAGTTGAATGACATCGACCCTCAGGCTTGGCTCGCCGATATCCTGGCGCGCATCGCAGCCCACCCAGCCCATCGGATCGATGATTTGCTGCCGTGGAATTGGAGATCCGCACAACTGCGGACCCAACCAGCGGCGGCCTGACCATGCAGCGCAATAAGGTGCATCACGTATACACCGTCGAACGTGTCGCCAGGGACCTCGGCGTCAGCGAAGCGCTCATCCAGGACCTGACCCTCGGTCTCGAGCCCGAGGACGGCGTCATCTGGGTGTACGGGGCCATCGATGACGACGGGATCTTGGCCTTCACCGATGAAGGCATCGAGGAGGTCAAACTCCTCCTCGACGAATATCATCGCGTCTCCCCATCGAAAGCTTGACCCCAGCACCGCTGTGCTCAGGTGCTCATGGCCGCCGGATACGCACGTCTGCGGTCTTCACCGGATGCGTACGGGGCACCCCCAACACCCTCCCGTTCTCTGGCTCTACGCCACTCCATCCTCTCATCTGCCGGCGAGCGGCCTGTCGGGGGAACGCAGAAATTAGGGCTTGCCTGCCTTGGTGTAATACGTCTCGATCGCCACAGCGCTGATGCTCCCGACTACTTGCCCCGCCAGACGAGCGAGAGGGCACGCACCGTGACGAATAAAGCGAATACACTCAGCAGCAGCATGACAACCGGTTGGACGAATGCGAAGAAGGTTGTCGCGTCCTTGCAAGCATCTGGCCCGACGACTTCGCCGGCCAGCCGATAATAGTCGCCGAAGATATGTCCGAAGGTGGCATCTGCTGGAAATCGGAAGAAATCATTCGCTCCTGCGGCCAAGGGACCCCATTTGTCTTTGACTTCGGTACAGAGCTTGCCCTCGCCAAGGAACACGCGCCAGAAATGCCCGAGTGCAAAAAGCGGCAGGATCGAGAAGAAAACATAGGCGAGAAACTGGGCTTTTCGCCCAAGGCCTGTTGACGGCGACGCATCCCAAAGCCGGAACGGATATCGCTCGTACCAGGTTGGGCCTGAGCGATGGGCATGCTCGCGCATGACCGCTGCGTTGAGGATGAGCAAGATCGACACGATCAGGATGGCCCACATCGCTACGATCGAGTCCAGCAGACCTGGCACGAACGAAAAGCCGACAACTACACTCAGCTTGGGATCGATGTCCGAGCCTTGTGTTTGGCCATGCGCGACAATGACGAACAAGGTTGTCGCGAGGGCAATCGAGAGCCAAAGCTTCTGCGTTGTCGCAAGCGTAATGCCATTTGTCGCAGGATCATCGCTAGGATGTGGCTCGCCTGCATTCAGCTTCGAATTCATCTACGTCTCTCACTTCAGAGGTTGAGCAATAGTCCGGCTACGGCCGGCAAGGTGCCTTCGACGACCAGACTTGGCTTAGCGTCGATCATGACGAAGCTGGCGGTTGTGAGGGTCACGCCGAGGGCCTGCACCGCCGGTGGCAGAGCCAAGCCTGCACCTGGCGCGGCAAGTGCCTCATTCAGCAGGCCGCCCAACTGGTCCATTACCAAGTCGTCGAGATGTAACGCCTGAGCGGCATTTCGCGTGAAATCGTTCGAGATGTTGAACTCCGCGATACGACCGGTAAGCGCGACACGATTGTCCGCTACTGTCGGTTTGAAATAAGCCACAACGCTGCCATTGGAGCTTGGCACGACTTCGGGACGCACGTGAAAATGCACCTTGGCGCGAAGTGCCGGACTTTCGATCGAAAGGAGGGTGCCGTTGTGCGTCAGCCTGCCGCCAAGGTCGATGTGTCGCTTTGTCCAAACGGACCCGATCAAGGGATCGACCTTGGCCACAAGGTCGGACAGGCCAATCGTCAACGCGATGGCGACGGGCTGCGCTGGATCATTTCTGCTTGCAGTGATGCCAACTGGGAAATTGATCGCAATGCCTTCGATGGTTTTGGAAATGACGGCAGGCGGGAGGTCAACGCTTTTGGCGTATCCCGGTAACAGCCCAAGGATCATCCAGAAGCATGCCGTGACTGCTCTAAGGCCCATTCTGGCGCTCCACAGTGTTCTGTCCACCTGCTATTGCCGCTGTTGTCTTAGTA
>NZ_JAMYMJ010000110.1:0-4872 GCF_040318435.1 Mesorhizobium sp. M1143
CATGCCCCCCTGCTCTTCACCCCCCCCCCGGCGGGGGGGGGGGCGGGCCGCCCCCGCCCGCCCCCCTGCCCCCCCGCCGCGGGGGGGGGGGGGCAGCGCCCTACGAGGACCCCCACCCCGATCCGCTACGCGGATCGACCCTCCCCACATGGGGGAGGGTGGGCGCCTACTGCCGCTTATACTCGCGCACCGGCGACTTGGTGCCGTCGGTGTAGGTGACCTGCACCGCCATCGACGTCACGTTGTCGGCGACCTTGAAGTAAGGCTGGTAGTCATAAGGAATGGCGTACGGGTCCTTCTTGTCGCAAGGCGGCAGCTTGATCTCCCTGTCGAGCGCCGTGCCGTTCAGGCTGTAGCGCACCTCCTTGATGCCGCAGCGGAACGACAGCATCTGGGAGAAATAGACCAGGCCATGATTGCCGCTGGCGTCGAAGGCGATCCACGACGTCCAGAACTGGTCGAGGATCTGTTTGTTGCCCTGTTGCAGCGCTGCGTCCGGATCGAAACTTATGTCGAACGGCCCGGTCTCGCGGCCCCTGAGATCGAGATACTTGACCCCGATGGTGGTGGCCGTGGTGCTGTCGGGCAATTCGAAGCTCGGATTGGGCATCGGCTTGCCGGTGCGCTGGTCGTTCATCGCCATCAGCCCGGTGTCGGTGAACGGACCTGACACACCCATGCGCCAGGAAATGCCGGTCGCGGCCTCGGGCAGCGAGATGGAGATCATCCAGCCGGCATTGGAGCGCATCGGCGTCAGCGTCGGGGCAAAGCGTGCTGGGTCGAGCACGTCGCCAAGCGCCGTCAGGCGGGTACGGCTGCGGTCGAGCCAGTCGGCGAGCTGCGTCTGGTCGACGAAATATTTGAGCAGCCCGCCTTCCTTTTCATAGGAGACGAACCTGGTCAGCGCCTCGGCCTCGCTGCGCTTGTCGGACAGCGACTGGACGCCGAGGCGATCCTCGGAAAACTCCTGCGCGAGCAGGTAATAGGCCGGTGCGAAATCCGGATTGGCGGCGATGAAGGCGTTGAGCTTGTCGAGACGCTGGGCATCGTCGAACTGCAGGATATGGACCAGCTTGATCGACAGCGCCTTGGCCTTGTCGGCCAGGGCGCCGAACACTTCGCGGGCGCCGGCCTTGCCGTCCTGCACGCGCAGCAGGGTGGCGAAGCGTGTGTAGGGATCGACGGCGTCGACGTCGAAACCGGCGAAAGCGAGATAGGAGCGCCGCGCATTCAGCATGTCGCCGGAAAGCTCGTAGACGCGGGCATTGTGATAGAATTCGTCCGGCCGCTTCGGCTCGGCGATCGTCCCGCCCTGCGCGGCCAATGCGGCAAAGCCCTTGGCGATGGTGTCGATCGAGGCGGCGATCTGCTCGGTGGTCGCCTGAAGCTTATCCGCCTGCTCGGCCTGTTTCTGCTGGCCGGCAGCGAGCGTTTCGGTCGTCTGCTTGACCGCCTCTACCGACTTTTGCGTCTGCGCGCCCTGCTCAGCCTGCTGCTGCTGGGTCGACGCAATTTCCTCGGTCTTCTTCGCCACCGCGTCGGTCGATTGCTTGACCTGGTCGACCGCCAGCTTCGTCTCGGTTACCGTTTGCTCGATCCTGGCCACCCTGGCCGAGACGATGCCCATCTGCTGCTGCAACTGGGCGATGGCCGGCACCAGGCCGGCGATCACACCGTTCTGCGAATTGGACTGCTGCTGCAGGCCATAGACGCCGCCGGCGACGGCGGCAGCGCTGGTGGCAAAGATCAGCGCCGGCAGCGCCTTGGCGGCCAGCACCAGCCGCAGAACGATGGCAATGGCGATGACGGCGGCGGCAACCGAAGCGACCAGCGCGATATAGGCGGCGAACGGCGCCAGCGGATTGAGGATGTCGGATGCGGCGCCGCCGATGAAAGCGACGCTGCCGGCCCATTTGCCGGTGCGGCTGAGCGAAGCCCTGATAAGAGATGGCGCAGCCGCGCCGATGTCACCGGTCATTGTCAAATCCCCCAAGCAATTGCCGCCTCTATAGCAGCACCGCGACCCCGCAGGCAAAACAGGACAGGAAGCAGGCGATTTCGGGAGGTTGCCGTTTCAGCGCCGATGGTTGGCGAAGCCGAAGCGACATCTGATCTCCCCCCTTGCGGGGGAGATTGGCAGCGTCATCGGCAGCTCCGCCGTTAACCAAATGGACGAACAAAATGGGTTAGGCTAGGTTCCGGCCCTCTCAGCAACGCCGGACTTGACTTGCCAAATTTCCATTTCCCCTCCCCCGCCCAGAAATTTCTCGCAGCCCTCCTGCTGCTTGTCTTCGTGGCCGGCTGCAGCACCACCGCACCGCCCGACAGCGTGCTGGCGGTGCCGGCGCCGCAGGAGAAATATGCGGCCATCGTCGTCGATGCCGGCAGTGGCAAGACGCTGTTCGAAGTCAGTTCGAGGGCGCAACGCTATCCGGCGTCGCTGACCAAGATGATGACGCTGTACCTGCTGTTCGAGGCGCTGGAGTCCGGCCGCGTCTCGAAGGAAACGCAGATTCCGGTCTCCGACAATGCCGCCCGGCAGCCGCCGACCAAATTGCGCTTCAAGCGCGGCGAGAGCATCGATGTCGATTCGGCGATCCGGGCGATCGTGGTCAAGTCGGCCAATGACGTGGCGGTGGCGGTGGGCGAATATCTCGGCGGCTCGGAGGACCAGTTCGCCGCCATGATGACGTCCAAGGCGCGCCAGATCGGCATGAGCAGCACCGTCTTCCGCAATGCCTCCGGCCTGCCCGACGATGGCCAGCACACATCGGCGCGCGACATGGCGACGCTGGGGATGGCGCTGCGCGCCCGCTTCCCGCAGCAGTTCCACTATTTCTCCGAAAGCGACTTCATGTTCCGCGGCCGGCTGGTGCGCGGCCACAACGACATGCTCGGCCGGGTGCGCGGCGTCGACGGCATCAAGACCGGCTATATCAGGGCATCCGGCTACAATATCGTCACGTCCTACAATGCCGACGGCCGGCATCTGATCGTGGTGGTGATGGGCGCCGACAGCGCTAGGCAGCGCAACGACCATGTCGAAGCGCTGATCCAGCGCAGTCTGTCGCCCGCCATGGCCGATACGAAGACGCGGCTGATGTTTGCGGGAGATCAGCCGGCCGCGTCGCCCGGCCTGCCGCCGCCTGGTTTGCCGGCGCAGGGGTCGCAGTTGCCTGGTTTACCGCCGCAATAGAACCCGTCGTTGGGTGGAGGAACTCTGAAACGCCGGCGGGACAGCACCCCCCTCTGGCCTGCCGGCCATCTCCCCCTCAAGTGGGGAGATTAGCAGCTTCGGCGTCTCGCCTCTTTTTCGTGTTTGGCGAAGCCATGGCGACATCTGATCTCCCCCCTTGAGGGGGAGATGTCCGGCAGGACAGAGGGGGGTCGTGAAGGATCGCTGCCTCATCTTAACTCTGCAGCAGGCGCGACCTCCGTCGGCAACAGCACTTCGGCGGTCTGGTTGCCGAGCAGCAGGCGAGCGAGGCCCCGGGGGGCTGCGCTGCCACAGGCAATTGCAGCAGGCATTCATCACAAGCATGCACAAGCCCCCAATCTTCACCGCCACAGTGGCTATGCCGCCTCGCCTTGGCGTATCGTGGGCGCGACAGCAGGAGCCGGCATTATGAGCCCAAAACCATCCGAACAGGCCGACAATGAAAACGACAGCGGCGGCGAGTATTTCGAGGCGCCGCCCGCCCACGACGCCGAACTGGTTGCCGACGAGGCGCTGGAAGCGCCCGATGTGCCGGACTCCGAACCCCATGGCCGCCTGAAGCCGAAGCGAAAACCGTCGGCGATATCAGGTAGAAAGTTTCGCAAGCGTGACCTGGTGCGCATCGACGACCTCAGGCCGAGCCTGGCCGACCGCATCCGCTCCGATCATCCCGACCTGCCGCGCGGCGCCCGCATCAGCCGGGAGGAGCTCGGCCGTTACCGCATGCGCTACATGGAGGAGCTGCTGCAGCAGGAGCATGGCGAATTCTCCGAGCTCGACCGCCAGGTGGTCGAATCGATCGCCAGGCAGGACACGATTTCGGAAAACTCGGAAGAGGAGTTCGAGGAGCACCGCTCGTTCGCCGACCGCGTCTCCGACAACATGGCGGCTTTCGGCGGCAGCTGGTGGTTCCTGATCTCGTTCGGCAGCGTGCTTGCGGTGTGGATCGGCATCAATTTGATCGCGGGCGTGAGCAGCGCCTTCGACCCCTACCCCTTCATCCTGCTCAACCTGCTGCTCTCCTGTATCGCCGCCATCCAGGCGCCGATCATCATGATGAGCCAGAGACGGACGGAGGCCAAGGACCGCCTGCGCTCGTTCAACGACTACCGGGTGAACCTGAAAGCCGAGCTGGAAGTGCGCCATTTGCACGAAAAGCTCGACTATCTGATCTCGCGCCAATGGACGCGGCTGGCCGAAATGCAGCAGATGCAGCTGGATGCGATGCACGAACTGACCGGCGCGAAGAAGGCGAAGCGGGCGCCGCGCAGGGTGCGCAGGCGGGTGGCGAAGGTGGAGGTGGCGGGGTGAGTCCCGGGCTGAGGCTGCAAGGCGGACGCGAAGTTGCCGAGCCGCGCGACGTGGCTTCGAAAATATCGCCACGCCAATTGCCCGTTGAAGCCCGCGCCGGCTTCCGCTAAGAAGCCGTGGCTGGCCGGCCTATCGGCTGGTTCGTTTTCAGGTTCCCTGAAGGCACCCGTAGCTCAGCTGGATAGAGCGCTGCCCTCCGAAGGCAGAGGTCACAGGTTCGAATCCTGTCGGGTGCGCCAGCTTACCGAGGGTCCATTCCGGACACATAGGTTACGGTTTATATCGGAGACATGGGTAACACTTTTGGCCCGAAGGGGTTTTGGAGTGGTTCGAGCCTGCATGTC
>NZ_JAMYMJ010000111.1:0-4438 GCF_040318435.1 Mesorhizobium sp. M1143
CTGCGCGCATCTTGAGAAGACCCGCCGCCTCAAGGTGCACAGGATCCCGGTGGATTGCCGTGGTCGGCTCGATCTCGACGCCTATATGGCCGCCCTCACCCCACAGGTTGCAATCGTGTCAATAATGTGGGCGAACAACGAGACTGGTGTGATCTTCCCCGTGGCAAGGCTTTCCGAGTTGGCCAAGGAAGTGGGCGCCCTATTCCATACCGATGCTGTGCAGGCGGTCGGCAAGCTTCCGATGGACCTGAAGTCGACCGCAATCGACATGCTGTCGCTCTCCGGCCACAAGCTGCACGGGCCGAAAGGGATCGGTGCGCTTTTCGTAAAACGTGGCGTCGATTTCCATTCGCTGATCAAGGGGGGTCACCAAGAGCACAACCGGCGTGCTGGAACCGAGAATACGCCCGGCATAGCCGGGCTCGGCACGGCGGCCGAACTCGCCTTGAAATTCATGGACGACGAGACCACACGGGTAAAGTCGCTCCGCGATCGCCTGGAGGGCGGGATCCTCCAGCGCATCCCAAGCACCTGTGTCACTGGTGATCCCTTGCAACGGTTGCCCAACACCGCAAACATCTCCTTCGAACATGTCGAAAGTGATGGAATTCCACTTCTCCTCAGCCGCATTGGCATCGCGTGTTCCTCTGGCTCGGCCTGCACCTCCGGCTCTCTGGAACCAAGCCATGTCCTAAGCGCGATGAAAACGCCACACGCGGCAGTCCGCTTCTCCTTGGCGCGGGACAACAGCGAAGAGGACATCGACCGGGTGCTCGAGGTCATGCCGGGAATCGTGGGGAAGCTGCGCAGCTTTTCCGGTTCTGGGCCGGGTAGTCCGGTCTATGCGTGAGCCGCAGAAGAACAGGCTGCCTGTCATGACCGGTCATGTCTCCCTCAACGATACGACCTTGCGCGATGGCGAGCAGGCGCCGGGCGTCGCCTTCACCACGACGGAAAAGCTGGAGATCGCTGAGTCTCTTGCGGCGGCTGGCGTGACAGAGATCGAGATCGGCACGCCGGTCATGGGCGTCGACGAGATGGAAACAATTCGCGCCGTGGTAGCGCGGCGTCTTCCGGTTCGGCTCATGGCCTGGTGCCGGATGACGTCGTTGGATCTCGATGCAGCGATCGAGAGCGGCGTCCAAGCGGTCAATTTGTCGCTGCCTGCGTCGGACATCCAACTTGCCGCCAAGCTCGGCCTCGACAAGGCGGGAGCGCTCCAGGTCATCGATCATATGGTCAGGCGCGCCGCCGATGCCGGCTTCTTCGTCGCGGTGGGCTGCGAGGATGCCTCGCGGGCCAATCGGGATCATCTCGCCCGCGTCATCGAGACGGCCGCACGCGCCGGCGCAAGCCGCGTGAGGCTGGCCGACACAGTCGGTGTTCTCGACCCGTTTTCGACCTTCGAACTTGTCGCCCAGCTCGTGGTGCAGTCTCCAATCGACCTTGAATTTCATGCGCACAACGATCTCGGACTTGCTGGCGCCAACACGCTGGCGGCGATCCGCGCAGGCGCGCGCCATGCCTCCGTCACCGTCCTGGGGCTCGGCGAGCGTGCGGGCAATGCCGCGCTGGAGGAGGTGGCCGCCGCAATGGCAGTCTTCGACGGCGCAGACACCGGCATTGAGCTGACCGCATTGCCCGGCCTCGCCGCCCAGGTGGCTTGGGCCGCCCGCCGGCAGACCGCAGCCACTAAGCCGGTCGTCGGCGCCGATGTTTTCACCCACGAATCCGGCATTCACGTCGCAGGGCTGCTGAAGGACTCGCGTACTTATCAGGGGCTCGATCCGACTCTCGTGGGCCGCTGCCGGCGGATCGTCATCGGCAAGCATTCCGGCGCCACTGCGATTGCCCATGTGCTGAGCGAAAGCGGTCGCGATCTCGACCCGGATCTGGCAGCCGCGATGGTGGCCCGCGTCCGACGCGAGGCGGCCGAGACCAAATCGACCGTCACTGCAACTCGACTGGTCGAGCTCTACGATGGAATGTGCAGCGAGCCATCCCTCATCGAGCTGTGCGGGTCCAAGTCAGCCGTGCGCGAGCGCACAGAGGCCACAGTTTTGCGACCAGGAAGAATGCAATGAATTGTTCCGCTGACAGCCGCCCCATGGATGTCACCGACATCCTCGCACGACTGAAGCGCTTGTCGGCTGCAGAGGAATTCTTCTCAGTCCTAGGCGTCGCCTATGACCCGAAGGTACTGAATGTCTCGCGGCTCCATATCATGAAGCGTGTGGGCCAATACCTCGCCGAAGAAGATTTCTCCGGTCTGCCCGACCAGGTGATTGCCGCGAGGGTGCGCGCGACGCTCGAACGAGCTTACGAGGACTTTGCGATTTCCTCGCCGCTCACGCATCGGATTTTCAAGGTGCTCAAGGACCACGATCCGAACAAACCTGCCGCGCCGGGTCACACCTTTGTTCCGTTCGACTCGGTACTGAAGCGGTTCGGACGGGAATGATCGGCGACAAGGGTGCGACGCGACAATGTCGAGCAGCCGCCAAATGCGGTCATCACCACAGCGCCGTCAGAAGCAACCAGCCGAAGTTGTAGGAAAGGGGAGCGCAAGAGACTTGGCACGAATAATGCGGACAAAGGAGAAACCGCAATGCCGGACCCGGACAGGAGCCTAGAGAAACCGCCAATGCACATCGTAATCTGCATCAAGCAGGTGCCGGACTCGGCACAGATAAGGGTCCATCCGGTCACGAACACGATCATGCGCCAGGGTGTTCCGACCATCATCAACCCTTACGACCTGTTCGCCCTCGAAGAAGCGCTCAGACTGCGCGACGCACATGGCGGCGAAGTCACTGTGCTCACCATGGGTCCGCCCATGGCAGAGGACGCGCTGCGCAAGGCGCGCGGTTACGGCGCCGACCGAGCGGTGCTCTTGACCGACCGCTATTTTGCCGGCTCCGACACGCTGGCAACCTCGTTCGCCCTTTCCCAGGCAATCGCGAAGATTGGCGAGACGTTCGGCACGCCAGACCTCGTCTTCACCGGCAAGCAGACGATCGATGGCGACACCGCCCAGGTCGGGCCCGGCATCGCCAAGCGCCTCGGACTCCTGCAACTGACCTATGTCGCGAAGATCCCTTCTGTCGACCTTGCTGCACGCGAGATCAAGGTCGAGCGCCGTTCCGAAGGCGGCACACAGATGCTGAAGAGCAGGCTCCCTTGCCTCATCACCATGCTGGAAGGCACAAACGAGATCCGCCGGGGCTCGATCCAGGACGCCTTGTGCGCCGCGCGCAGCCAGGTCTTGAAATGGAGCGCGGCCGACGCCGGCATTGAGGATCTCACCAAATGCGGCCTGCGCGGTTCACCGACGGTCGTCAAACGTGTTTTCGCCCCTCCTGCTCGAGCTGAAAAGGCGGCACAAATCGACACCGCCGAGAAGGCCTTGCGCGATGTCGCTGACGAACTCATCACCGCAATCTTCACCCGCCAGCCGGCGCTGGAACATGAGCTCGCCTTTAACGGCGGCGCGTGACGGCAAGGAGCAAAACGATGTCGACCGCGAACGGAGAAACCCCTCGCCCTGCCGCCGGCCGCGCCGGCATAAAGAAGGAATTGCCCGCCCATTTCAAGGACTATCGGCACGTTTGGGTTTTCATCGAGCTCGAACGTGGCGAGGTCCATCCGGTATCATTCGAACTGCTCGGCGAAGGCCGCAACTTAGCAGACAAGCTTCAGGTCCAGCTTGCAGGCGTCGTGCTTGGACCGCCGGGAGAGGCCGTCGGGAACGCCGTTGCCGAAGCATTCGCGTATGGCGCTGACCTTGTCTACATCGCCGAGGCGCCCCTGCTCGCCGACTATCGGAATGAACCTTTCACCAAGGCGCTGACGGATCTGGTCGATACCCACAAACCCGAAATCCTTCTTCTCGGTGCCACCACACTGGGCAGGGATCTTGCCGGCTCCGTGGCGACGACCTTGCAGACGGGGCTCACGGCCGACTGCACCGAACTCGATGTGGATACCGACAGTTCGCTCGCCGCCACGCGTCCGACTTTCGGCGGTTCCTTGTTGTGCACGATCTATACGCTCAATTTCCGCCCGCAGATGGCGACCGTGCGGCCGAGGGTCATGCCCATGCCGCAGCGGACGGATAAACCGGTCGGGCGTGTCATCCGGCACAAGCTTTCGCTTGCCGAGGACGAGATCGCTACCAAAGTCCTCGGCTTCCTGCCGGACAATCAGTCGGCGAAGGCAAACCTTGCCTATGCCGACGTCGTGGTTGCGGGAGGCCTTGGTCTTGGCGCGGCGGAGAACCTGCAGCTTGTGAAGAACCTCGCACGAGCAATCGGCGCCGAGCACGGCTGTTCGCGTCCGTTGGTCCAGAAGAGCTGGATGCCAGCTGATCGGCAGATCGGCCAAACTGGCAAGACGATCCGGCCGAAGCTTTACATAGCGGCCGGGCTTTCCGGCGCCG
>NZ_JAMYMJ010000112.1:0-4205 GCF_040318435.1 Mesorhizobium sp. M1143
GTCCGGGCAGCCACAGGTCGTTCCTTATCGTCGCCGTGGAGCAGATCTTTCCCCCAGCCGACGAATGTATCGAGTCGGTCATCAGGCAACCCCAGAAAGCGAAGAAAGGTGCTCACCGCGAAAGGAAAGGCAAAATCCTTCATCACGTCGCAGCTTGTGCGCGACGCGGCGATCCTTTCGATCAGCTCGACCGCCCGTTCGCGGACAGCCGGTTCCAAAGCCAACACCCGCTTTGGCGAAAGCAGCGGATTAAGCAGTGAGCGAAAGACGCCATGGGCCGGTGGATCGAGCTCAAGCGGGATCGTCGGCCAGTTCTCACCCAGTATGGAGGAGAAGATGCTGCGATGGCTGGAAAAAGTCTCTGCGTCCTGCAGCACCTTCCGCTGGTCCGCGGCACGGGTGATGACCCAGGTACCCCGGCCATCTTGCGTGTTGTAGCGGGAGTAAAAGATCGGAGGCCCGTCATGTACGCAAGCGACAGCTGCGTGTGGATCCCCGTTGGGTGTTGGTGGCATCCCTGGCGATGTAAACAGGCTGAAGTCCCTCACCATTTCGGGCGGGACATGATCTGGAACGGGGTTGGTCGCCATTTTGTTTTCTCTACATTGGCGTTCATGGCTCAATTGAGATTGCACCGCTGTTCATAAAGTCGATTTCCAGCATGGGCACGTCTCTTGTCGGGCGCCTTCTAGATTCTGTCGCCTGATACAGCCCACCTGCACCAGCGCGGATGAGATGGGTTGCGAAGTCGATCAGAGGGGCATCTCCGCCGCGCTCCGGTCATGAAGCAAAGCGGCTGCTTCCCCGTTAGGGTTGAGAGACTGGTCAATCACCTCTGCCCTGCTGATCAAATTGTCGAAGCAAGTCGCGTGCCGGATAGGGTAGCCATGGCGGTGCACCAAGCAATGCCAGCCTGCGCTGGGTCTGCCGCTGATGATCACCTGTCCATCATTCTTATGACAACGTCCGACAACCGACATCCGTGGTCGGTTTTGTCGAGCCCGCGACATCGGGCTGTTCGGCTTGGCTGTTGCTGCACAGCCTGCCGGTCGACGAGCGAGTAGATCGCTCGCACGGCCCGGATTGAGCAATGACGCGATCCAGCGCAAGGATCGGGTGCGGTCCGAGAAGACCCGACGGCGCTTGCGCGAGACGATCGGAAATATCAAAAAGGTCAAGCCGCGCTTCGGTTCGGCGCTGATGGCGTATGCGTTTTATCGCTCGCAGGCGCTGCAAGGCTTTTCCGGCAGACGGCGATGCACTCGTGCGCACCGGTGCCGACCGGCGACCAGCTTGACTGTATAGATGCGGTCCATTCCGGCGTGCATCACCTGACCATGCGCATGCGCTACGACGGCATCCTTTCCGCTCATGGACCTAGATTTGCTCGCGAGCCGCTGTCGGAACGTGGTGCTGAGTCCTATCGCGGCCAATTCAATCCGAGGACCTGTCGGTAGTCAACACACCCCTGGAGGTCGGACCGGGAACGCGTGGCAGACTCTCGGCCAGAAACCGCCAGTCGCTGCCCTCACGTTCGCCTTCCTTGCGCGTGCCGAAGAACTGGATGATCATCTTGCCGTCCGCGCCATAGGCTTCAATGGACGTAACGTGACCATCCCTCGTCGGCTTGCGCACGGCCCAGACCTCGCGGATGCGATGGGTCCTAAGATGCAGATGGAAGGTCTCTTCGAGCACATTGATCCGCGGCCCGATCTGCTTGACCGACCTGATCGGGCCGGAATGGATCTGAATGCAACCACGATTGCCGACAAAGCACATGATCGGCATCTCGTCTTCGGCCGCCTGTTGGAACAGGGCGCCAATGGCATCATTGTCGAGTAGCCAGGCGTCATCCTCGTCGGCCATACGCATCGCCTGGCAGCGGCTGAGCTTCAGTGTCTTCAACATATGGTAGAACTGATGCACGTCGCTTAGCCGGCCCCAGTGCTCGCGTAGGTCGTCGACCGTGGTGGCGTGGTCTGGACTCACTGCGTTATCGCGCGCCCCGCTCGCCTCGAGCGATATGATCGGCTCCTGGTCGGGGGATACAAGCTCTGCCGTCAGATCCTGATAGGCCTGCAGGTTCGAGGCGGGCGTGAGATGAGCTTTGTGCATCGCCTCGCCGGTGGCATCAAAGAATTGCAGGCTGCGGCGGATCTCGGCCCCCTCGCGCTTCTCGACGGCGAAGCCATACGCCCAGGCTTTCGGGAAGATGCGCAGGTCGATCTCGTCGCCGAGCAGTATGGCATGCTGGTTGCCGGTGACCACTTTGCCGTAGACGCCAATCTTTTGGTGCACGGCACTTTCGTTGCTGGTGACCGCCATCACCTCGCCGGCCGCTTCGAGGCCGGTCAGCAGATCATCGACGCGCGGCTCGATGCGCACCGCGCCGTGACCACAATGCGCCGCGACCAACTCGGCTTCCGAAATGCCCAATCGAGCGGCGAGATCATGCTCCCGGATCTTCGGATTGTCTTTGCACGCCCGCCGGATTTCGTCGGGCGACGGTTTCTCGCGTTGGTCCATGCTTACCCCTGTTTCTACGACGTGTGAGGATCATCTGCCCTGCCCAGGAACCTTCAGCCGATAAGGCGCGCCGAAATGCTCGATCCTGATCTGCTGCTGGCCCATGAACAAGGTGTCGCTGGACAGCGTGCGCACGGCGTCGCACCAATGCGAAAACCGGCGAGCAGCCACATGCCGATGGCATCCCATCGAGCCGGTCGGCGGCTACTGGGCGGTGGTGAGCCAGTATGGATGTTGTCGCAATCGGCCAAGCGGGCATTCGGATGCCACGAGCGGCGCTGCTTTGCCAACAACGCGTATCTGACCACGGTCCTGACATGTTACTCCCTTGCTTCGCCCCATCCATCGCGATGGCACCCACGGCATGGTTGTGGATCGGCATGCTCTTGCCGTCTCGCCAAACGGAGCTTCAAAAACCGTGCCAATTGCGCCGAGGCAAGCTCAGAAGAAGTTCTGTCCTTGGTGATGTGAGTTCACCCAAGAACTCAGGCCAACATCCCTCGTGCCGGACCCGACAAACCCGACAGCACGTGTCGATTGGCCGACACCTTATCAGCAATCAAGAGGCACCAGTGCGAGAGATGCCGCGCTGTGTTGAAACGTTTTTTGGCTTTGGCACGGTGCATGCAACGTGATGGGCAAGCAGGTCGCGGACTGAGGAGAATGGAGCCATGATTACGCTCACCGACAACGCTGTTGCCGCCTTCAAGACTGCTCTTTGCCGTGCCAGCGAGCCGGCGGAAGGCTTTCGCATTATGGTCGAGGCCGGCGGCTGCGCAGGCTTCAAATACTTAATGGGCCTGGAGAGCGTGTCGCGCGAGGGCGACGCGATCACTGACACAGATGGGGTCAAGCTGTTCGTGGACGCGGGCTCCCAACCCCATGTAGCCGGCATGACCGTCGACTTCCTCACCGGGCTCCAATCTTCCGGTTTTGTCTTCGATAACCCCAATGCGCGCGAAAAGTGCGGCTGCGGCAAGTCCTTCAGTTAAACGCCCGAAGCGTCTGTGCGGCCGACAGAGTGATTTTGCGGCAGAGGAGACTTATATGGCCGGCACAACAGATGTCCCCGTCCTAAAAAAAAAGACAAGGTCAAAGCCGATCTCGGGACCGCCATTCGCTCCCAGTAGGATTCAAAGAACGTCGCCTCCCGAAGCAGCTCGGTTCCTGGTGGCACCCGAGCTGCTTGCGGACAAATCGCGCCGCTGCGCCAAATTCGGCTCATCGGTAGCGTTATCGCGTTCGGGCGTCCTTACCTGCGGGCTGACCTACGGCCACTGCGAACATGTCCATATCGACGGAGATCCGGTTTACGTCAAACACTCCGGGCGCCTGCGCGCGCTGCCAGTTCAAATGATCATCAACGGCATGCGCCAGAGGCTCAACGAGTCGGTCTACCGCTCGCGTCATTCTGTTTAACTGAGGATCGCACCTATGAAGCCTGTCTACCTCGACAACAACGCAACCACACGGGTCGATCCTGAGGTCGTGCAAGCGATGTTGCCGTTCTTTAGGGATCAATTCGGCAACCCTTCGTCGGCACACGCTCTTGGCGCCTCAGTCAGTGCGGCGGTGAGAAAGGCGCGGAGGCAGTTGCAAGCTCTGATCGGCGCGGAGTTCGAGGATGAGATCACTTTCACCTCGGGTGGGACAGAAAGCGACAATGCAGCGCTTCTTTC
>NZ_JAMYMJ010000113.1:0-4101 GCF_040318435.1 Mesorhizobium sp. M1143
ATGCTGGCCATGACGAGCGCGCCAGCGCGGACCCTGCGCCTTCTCCGGCGCAGGCCGAGCGGCATTCTGCGAAAGACCAATGCAATTCAGGAGCCACGATGGCAAGGTTTGAAGGCAAGGTGGCCGTGGTGACCGGCGCCGGCGCCGGCATCGGCAAGGCATGTGCTCTCGCCATCGCGCGCGGGGGCGGCAGAGTGGTGGTGGCCGACATTGATGGCTCGGCGGCCATCGCCTGCACCGCGCAGATCGCGGCCGAAGCAGGCCACGCGCTGCCCATAGCCATGGATATCGCCGATGAGCAGGCGGTGGCAGCGCTGTTCGAGACGGCGGAGCGGCACTTCGGGGGGGTCGACCTGCTGGTGAACAATGCGAGCGCCATGCATCTGACCCCGCGCGACTGCGCGATCCTCGACCTGGACCTGGCAGTCTGGGACCAGACCATGGCGACCAATCTGCGCGGCACGCTGCTCTGCTGCCGGCAGGCCATCCCACGGATGATCGACCGCGGCGGTGGCGCGATCGTCAACATGTCGTCGTGCCAAGGGCTCAGCGGTGACACGGCGCAGACGTCCTACGGCGCGTCGAAGGCGGCGATGAACATGCTCTCGGCTTCGCTCGCCACCCAGTACGGTCATGCGCAGATTCGCTGCAACGCGGTTGCGCCGGGTCTTATCATGACCGAGCGTCTCCTTGGCAAGCTGGACGAGTGCATGCAACGGCATCTGCGCCGGCACCAGCTCCTGCAGCGCGTCGGCCGCCCCGAGGACGTGGCCGCGCTCGTGGCGTTCCTGCTCTCCGCCGATGCTGCGTTCATCACCGGCCAGGTCGTGTGCATCGATGGCGGCATGCTGGCGCATGTGCCAACATACGCCGACGGGGGCAACAGCTGCGCCGCGCGCCCTGCCGGCGACACCGAATCGGCGACGGCGGCGCGCTGCTGATGGACATACTGCTCAACCCACTCAACCGTCGGCACCGGCTGCGATCCGACATCCCGGTCATGCCCGGCGCTTTCCCCTTGGTCGGGCATCTTCCCGCCATTGTCTGCGACCTGCCGCGCCTGCTGCAACGCGCAGAACGGACGCTGGGCAGCCACTTCTGGCTGGATTTCGGCCCTGCCGGACATCTGATGACCTGTGTGGATCCGGACGCATTCTCTCTGCTCAAGCACAAGGACGTGTCCTCGGCGCTGATCGAAGAGATCGCGCCCGAATTGCTTGGCGGAACGTTGGTTGCCCTGGACGGCGGCGCGCACCGGCAGGCGCGCGATGCCATCAAGGCAGCGTTCTTGCCCAAGGGGCTGACCCAGGCCGGGATCGGCGACCTGTTCGCGCCGGTCATCCAGGCGCGGGTGCAGGCGTGGCGCGCCCGCGGCGAGGTAACTATCCTGCGCGAGACCGGCGACCTGATGCTGAAGCTCATCTTCAGCCTCATGGGAATCCCCGCGCAGGACCTGCCGGGATGGCATCGCAAGTACCGGCAATTGCTGGAGTTGATCATCGCGCCACCGGTCGACCTGCCCGGATTGCCTTTGCGGCGCGGCCGCTCCGCCCGCGACTGGATCGACGCGCAGTTGCGCCGGTTCGTCCGCGATGCGCGCGCGCATGCCGCGCGCACCGGGTTCATCAACGACATGGTGAGCGCTTTTGACAGCAGCGACGGTCCGCTCTCCGATGACGTCCTGGTCGCGAACATTCGCTTGCTGCTGCTTGCCGGTCACGACACCACTGCCTCGACGATGGCCTGGATCGTGATCGCGCTGGCGAGGCAGCCTGTGCTGTGGGACGCCCTGGTCGAGGAGGCGCAACGCGTGGGCGCGGTGCCGACCCGGCACGCGGACCTGGCGCAGTGTCCGGTCGCCGAGGCCCTGTTCCGCGAGACACTGCGCCTGCATCCGGCGACCACGCTCCTGCCGCGTCGCGCGCTGCAGGAATTGCAACTCGGCCAACGGCGTATTCCCGCGGGCACCCACCTATGCATCCCGCTGCTGCATTTCTCGACCTCGGCGCTGCTGCACGAGGCGCCTGATCAGTTCCGCCTGGCGCGGTGGCTGCTACGCACAGAACCGGTCCGGCCCGTGGACATGCTGCAGTTCGGTACCGGCCCACACGTCTGCATCGGCTACCACCTGGTATGGCTGGAAATGGTGCAGTTCTGCATCGCCTTGGCGCTGACCATGCACAAGGCCGGGGTGCGGCCGCAGTTGCTGAGCGACGTCGAAAAAGGCCGGCGCTATTACCCGACCGCACATCCGTCCATGGCAATCCGCATAGGCTTCTCATGAGCTGGCGTCGCACGCCCTGTGTGGCAAGGCAGCGGCGCGGCGGGGCGCGGCATTGCTGCACTCAGCGCACGCACTCGTGTGACGACTTGCGCTCGCCGTGGCCGTCTCAGCTACAAGGACATGGACAACATGCAAACCGGTTCCACAATACACGACGACCGAACTGGCGTTTCCGCATTCGGCGGGTTGGGCGCGCAGGCGCGCGGCGCATCTGGCGGGCTGCTCCCGGAGATCTGGATGCAGGACGGCGCAAAGCGGGTCGAACAGGCGCTGGCGCGTCTGCTCTGCGCCGAAGACGACGGTAAGACAGAGCTGATGGCAGCCATGCGCTACGCCACCTTGCATGGCGGGAAGCGCACCAGAGCCTTGCTCTGTCTGGCTGCCGGCGCACTGGCGGGCACGCCGGCGCACATGCTCGACGACGTCGGTGCCGCCATCGAGATGATGCACGCCTGTACCCTGGTCCACGACGACCTGCCCGCGATGGACGACGACGTGCTTCGCCGCGGCCTTCCGACCGTGCACGTAAAGTTCGGCGAAGCCACTGCGATCCTGGTCGGCGATGCGCTGCAGGCCCACGCCTTCCTGACCCTGGCGAGCCTGGATGCGCCGGGCGACAATCGTATCGCGCTCGTGCGTGAACTGGCGCAGGCGGTGTCCGCCGAGGGTGCCGCAGGCGGGCAGGCCATGGATTTGTCGCTGGTCGGAAAGCACGCCGGACTGGACAGGATCCTGGCGATGCACCGGATGAAAACCGGAGCGCTAGTGCGCGCGTCGGTTCGCATGGGCGCGCTATACTCCATCGCGGAGGATGCCGCGCACACTACGCTGTACAGTGCACTCGATCGCTACACCGCCTGTTATGGCCTGGCGTTGCAGGTGGCCGACGACATTCTCGACGCGACGGCGAATACCGCGACTCTTGGCAAGACCCCCGGCAAGGACGCGGCCGCGCAGAAGCCGACCTGCGCGTCGATCATGGGGTTGCAGGCAGCGCGCCAGTTCGCGCTGTTTTTGTTGCACGACGCCGGGGAGGCCATCGCCCCTCTGGGGGCGCGTGCGGAAGGGTTGGCGCAGATGCTGCAGCGGGCCAACGTCTATCTGTCCGCGCCATACGCATGAGCGCGCCCATCCATAAGGACTTGCCGCTGTGCTGCTGCGATCGGCCGGCGGGCGCTGCATGCTGCACTGTGTCCGTGTCGGCGGCGACGTGCGCGGCGTCTGCCCGTTTCTGTTCTCATAGCCCTCTGCAGAAGGAAAATCCCGCGTGAACGCGCTGTCCGAACAGATCCTTTCCGAATTGCGCCACCTGCTGAGCGAGATGAGCGACGGCGGCAGCGTCGGTCCGTCCGTATACGACACGGCGCGAGCTCTGCAGTTCGACGGCAAAGTCACCGGTCGGCACGAGGCATATGCGTGGCTCATCGCGCAGCAACAGGCCGATGGCGGATGGGGAGGTGCGGACTTCCCGCTGTTTCGCCATGCGCCCACCTGGGCGGCGCTGCTGGCATTGCAGCGTGCCGATCCTCTTCCCGGCGCCGCCGACGCAGTCCAGGCTGCAATCCGGTTCCTCGAGCGCCAGCCCGATCCCTACGCGCATGCGGTGCCGGAAGACGCGCCCATCGGCGCGGAGCTGATCCTGCCGCAGTTGTGCGACGAGGCCGCATCCTTGCTGGGCGCCTTGGCGTTTCCGCGCCACCCGGCGCTGTTGCCGTTGCGGCAAGCACGCCTGGTCAAGCTGGGGGCTGTGGCGCCCTTGCCGAGCGGCCATCCGTTGCTGCACTCCTGGGAAGCCTGGGGGGCGTCGCCGGCCCCCG
>NZ_JAMYMJ010000114.1:0-4060 GCF_040318435.1 Mesorhizobium sp. M1143
CGAAGGAAGGAAAGCTACATGTCAGGTTTGCGTCAGATGGCCTTTTACGGCAAGGGCGGCATCGGCAAGTCCACCACCTCCCAAAATACGCTCGCCGCCCTGGTCGACCTCGGGCAGAGAATCCTCATCGTCGGCTGCGACCCCAAAGCCGACTCCACCCGCCTGATCCTCAACGCGAAGGCGCAGGATACGGTCCTGCATCTCGCGGCAGAGGAAGGTTCGGTGGAAGACCTGGAACTCGCGGACGTGCTCAAGGTCGGCTACAAAGGCATCAAATGCGTGGAGTCGGGCGGACCCGAGCCAGGTGTCGGCTGCGCCGGCCGCGGCGTGATCACCTCGATCAACTTCCTCGAGGAGAACGGCGCCTACGACGATGTCGACTATGTCTCCTACGACGTGCTCGGGGATGTGGTGTGTGGCGGTTTCGCGATGCCGATCCGCGAGAACAAGGCCCAGGAAATCTACATCGTCATGTCCGGCGAGATGATGGCGCTCTATGCCGCCAACAACATCGCCAAGGGCATCCTGAAATACGCCCATTCGGGCGGCGTGCGGCTCGGGGGCCTGATCTGCAACGAGCGCCAAACTGACCGCGAACTCGACCTCGCCGAGGCGCTTGCTTCCAGGCTCAATTCCAAACTTATCCACTTCGTGCCGCGCGACAACATCGTCCAGCACGCCGAGCTCAGGAAGATGTCTGTGATCCAGTATGCGCCGGACTCCAAGCAGGCCGGCGAATACAGGGCGCTGGCCGAGAAGATCCATGGGAATTCGGGCCAGGGCACCATCCCGACCCCGATCACCATGGAGGAGCTCGAGGACATGCTGCTCGACTTCGGCATCATGAAGACGGACGAGCAGATGCTCGCCGAGCTTCAGGTCAAGGAAGCGGCTAAGGCGGCCGCACAGTAGCGACCACTGCCGACATGAGGCGCCGCCTGACCTGGTGCGTCTTTCAAAGAACGGCGCCTCGTCGGTGAGGCGCCACCCTGAACCTTGAAAGGGGTCCCATGAGCCTGGAATACGAGAATGACGGTGGCCTCCATGCGAGGCTTATCGAGGAAGTGCTGTCGCAATATCCTGACAAATCGGCGAAGCGGCGCAGAAAGCACCTCAGCGTGGCAAAGAGCGGCGACGAGGCTGGCGAGGAAAGCGAGGTCCTTTCCGAATGCGAGGTCAAATCGAACATCAAGTCCATCCCCGGCGTGATGACGATTCGCGGCTGCGCCTATGCCGGCTCGAAAGGCGTGGTGTGGGGTCCGGTCAAGGATATGGTCCATATCTCGCACGGCCCGGTCGGCTGCGGGCAATATTCCTGGTCTCAACGCCGAAACTACTACGTCGGCACGACCGGCATCGACACGTTCGTCACCATGCAGTTCACCTCCGATTTCCAGGAGAAGGACATTGTTTTCGGCGGCGACAAGAAGCTGGAACGGATCATCGACGAGATCGAGGAACTGTTTCCGCTGAACAAGGGCATGACTGTGCAATCCGAATGCCCGATCGGGCTGATTGGCGACGACACCGAAGCTGTGTCCCGCAACAAGGCAAAGGAGCACGGAAAGACAATCGTGCCGGTGCGCTGCGAGGGCTTCCGCGGCGTCTCGCAATCCCTTGGCCACCACATCGCCAACGACGCGATCCGCGACTGGGTGTTCGAGAAGAAGGACGTCGAGTTCGAGGCCGGCCCGTACGATGTCAATGTGATCGGCGACTATAATATCGGCGGCGACGCCTGGGCTTCGCGCATCCTGCTCGAGGAGATGGGCCTGCGCGTGGTCGGCAACTGGTCGGGCGACGCTACCCTGGTCGAAATAGAGCGGGCGCCAAAGGCCAAGCTCAATCTCATCCATTGCTACAGGTCGATGAACTACATCTGCCGGCATATGGAGGAAAAGTATGGCATCGCCTGGATGGAGTACAATTTCTTCGGCCCCTCCCAGACTGAAGCCTCTCTGCGCAAGATAGCCAAGCACTTCGGGCCGGAAATCGAGGCCAAGGCCGAGGCGGTCATCGCCAAATACCGACCGCTGGTCGATGCGGTCATCGCCAAGTACCGGCCGCGCCTCGAAGGCAGGACGGTGATGCTCTATGTCGGCGGGCTGCGCCCCCGTCACGTCGTAACGGCATATGAGGACCTGGGCATGGTTATTGTCGGCACTGGCTACGAATTTGGCCATAACGACGATTATCAGCGCACCGGCCACTACGTGAAAAAGGGCACGCTGATCTATGACGACGTGACTGGTTACGAGCTGGAGAAGTTCATCGAGGGGATCCGTCCTGATCTCGTGGGCTCCGGCATCAAAGAAAAGTACCCGGTCCAGAAGATGGGCATACCGTTCCGTCAAATGCATTCCTGGGATTATTCCGGCCCGTATCATGGCTACGACGGGTTCGCCATCTTCGCGCGCGATATGGACCTGGCCATCAACAACCCGGTCTGGAACCTCTACGACGCCCCCTGGAAGAAAAAAGCCGAGCCGTCGGCGGCGATCGCAGCCGAATGAAACCCTGGCCTCCCGGAAGCCGGGAGGCCGCGAACGCCTGTGGCCGCTTGTCCGCGGGAGACCTGAAACCGTTTCGACGTCCCTGTGCCGCCGTATGGCGGGCCAGATGGAAAGAGGTAACCACCCATGCCGCAGTCGGCTGAAAAAGTTCTCGACCACGCGCCCCTGTTCCGCGAGCCGGAATACAGGCAGATGCTCGCCGAGAAGAGGCTGAATTTCGAATGTCCTCACCCGGACCAGATCGTTACCGACCAAGGCGAATTCACCAAGACGTGGGAATACCGCGAAAAGAACCTTGCTCGCCAAGCCCTGGTCGTGAACCCCGCCAAGGCCTTCCAGCCGCTCGGCGCGGTGTTCGCGGCCGCAGGCTTCGAGCGAACCATGTCCTTCGTCCATGGCAGCCAGGGCTGCGTGGCCTATTACCGCTCGCACCTGTCGCGCCATTTCAAGGAGCCTGCTTCGGCGGTTTCCTCCTCGATGACCGAGGACGCGGCAGTGTTCGGCGGCCTGAAGAACCTGGTCGATGGGCTCGCCAACACGTACCAACTCTACGACCCGAAGATGATCGCCGTCTCGACCACTTGTATGGCGGAGGTCATTGGCGACGATCTGCACAGCTTCATCGAGAACGCCAAGGACGAAGGCTCGGTCCCGCGCGACTTCGACGTCCCATTCGCCCATACGCCGGCCTTCGTCGGCAGTCATGTCGATGGCTACGACGTCACGCTCAAGGGGATTTTGGAGCATTTCTGGAAAGGCGAGGAGCGAACGGAAGCCGAGGGGACCATCAACGTCATTCCGGGTTTCGACGGCTTCTGTGTTGGCAACAACCGGGAACTCAAGCGCCTGCTTGATCTGATAGGCGTGTCCTATACCTTCATCCAAGACGCCTCTGACCAGTTCGACACGCCGTCCGACGGCGAATACCGCATGTATGACGGCGGCACGAAGATCGAAGACGTGAGGGAGGCACTCAACGCCGAGGCGACGCTGTCGCTGCAGCATTACAACACCCGCAAAACATTGGAGTATTGCGAGGGAGTGGGGCAGGCGACGGCCTCGTTCCATTACCCGCTCGGAGTCAAGGCTACCGACGACTTCCTGATGGAAGTCTCCGCGATTTCCGGCAAGCAAATCCCCGAGGCACTCCGCCTCGAGCGCGGCCGACTTGTTGACGCCATGGCGGACAGCCAATCCTGGCTGCACGGTAAGAAATACGCCATCTACGGCGATCCGGACTTTGTCTACGGCATGGCCCGCTTCATCATGGAGACGGGCGGCGAGCCAACCCATTGCCTCGCCACCAACGGCACCTCGGCATGGGAAGCCGAGTTGAAGGAACTGCTTGCATCATCGCCCTTCGGCAAGGATGCTCAAGTCTGGGCGGGCAAGGACCTCTGGGCGATGCGCTCGCTGCTCTTCACCGAGCCGGGGGACCTGCTGATCGGCAACTCCTATGGCAAGTATCTGGAGCGCGACACCGGCACGCCGCTGATCCGGCTGACGTTTCCGATCTTCGACCGCCACCATCACCATCGCTTTTCGCT
>NZ_JAMYMJ010000115.1:0-4002 GCF_040318435.1 Mesorhizobium sp. M1143
TGAGAGCTACGCGAGTGCGGCGTCGATGCATGGCGTTGATGCGGCCACTGTTCGCAAGTGGGTTGCGTTGTACCAGGCGCATGGCGATGCCGGGCCCTGCGACGATGCTTGAAAGCCTACTCCTGGGGTGGCCGGAACATCCCCGCCTCGAAGCCCTGTTGCGCGATGCGCGATCGTCGATCTCCGCTCCCCTGCGGCTGGTCGGCATTGCCGGCCTTGCAGCGCGCGGCGAAACACCAGCGGAAACGCGCGACGAAGTGCTGGAGCTGTGCGGCTTCTGGTCGGGCCTCGACTACGCTGACCGGCCGCTAGCACTGCACTTGCTGATCAAATATTGGAAGGATGACGAAACGCTCATCACTGGCGCCGTGGACATGCTGGAGCAGCGCCAGTACCCGTCTGTGTGGGAGTTTACCGACGCCAAAGCCTACCTGCTGCATTGCTCGACCGACCAGCACAAGGTCAGGCAGTGGCTTCAGCGGGAGTTGGAAAAACCGCGCTCGATCAACATAATCGGACTGGACAATGTCTGGACCCGGGTCGGCCTCTTCGCCAAAGACGACCCGCGCCTCCTCGAGCCAGCGATCGCGTCATGGAACCAGCCTGAGCTACGCATGATGCATCTCCGCGAGATCGTCGGATTCGTGCAGTCGGTCCGGGACAGTCGGATTCGCGACATCTTGATTGACGTCGTGCGCGGCAAGGAGGATTTCCAGAAGCACTGGGCGGCAAAGGCGCTGGTCACCGCCTGGGGGAGGGACGACCCGGCCGTGGCGGGCCTGTTTGATGAGATCTTGAGTTGGCCGGCCGAACGGCTGATCAACCTCGCCGCCGTCTTACCGGACATAGATCCAGACCGCCGGGCCTGTCGGCAGCGCCTGCTCGACCTTAGCCGGGATCCACTGGTCAGACGCGACCTGCTCGCCGTCGGCCTCGAGGCCTGTGGTTGCGATGGAAGTGACGACGCGGCGGTTCAGGCGTTGCTCCAGCCCAGCCAGCGCAGCGTTTATTCGCCGATGGCAGTGCTGGGGCGGAGTTTCAACACCCACTCGGATGTCCGGGCGTTGGCCGGCACGTCCTTGAAGGCACCAGAGCAGCCCTGGGTGGTGCTCGCAACCGGCTTCGGTGACGAGCCTGAGGTACGCGAGGCGCTACTTCGAGCGGCTGCTCCACTCCCGCTCGAGCTGCGGACAGTGATCGCCGAAACCGCAGTCGCAGGCGGCGTTGGAACGTCGTTGGGCTCGACACTCCAGCACTATGAGCTTGAAAGTGACCCCGAGCTGATGGTGCGCCTGTCCATCGCATACCATCGCGCGTTGGTGGCGGGGGGTCGTCAGGCCGATGCCATTCCGAAACTAGAGGCCGAATTGCTGACCTATGGTTCCGACTTGGAACCACTTCGCGCCGCCGCGTTGGCGGGCGCCACGATCATTGGCGAGCTAACCCGCGTTGCGGGCCTGGAAGAGCAGGGTCGATTGGCCAATATTGTCTTCACAACGGCACTGCATCCGCTCCCCAGCATGGTGCGCCTCGTGAGCGAGCAATGGCAGTCCTTCCGAGCCGCTTTCGGCGACACGCTCGAAGAGCGGCTTAAGACCTTCAGCGAAAACGGCGTAAAGCACACCCTGGCTTACGGAGCCGCCTTGTCTGAGGCCGCATCCTCTGAGTTCCTGGCATCGGCAGAGGCCGGCACGATGGCTAGGAATCCGACTGCGCTCCGCACTCTTGCGATGCTGAGGCCAGCCAGCCCCTTGCTGCTCACCCGGTGCCTTGAAGCGCTGGACCTGGAACATGGCCGCAACGATTACATGACGGTCAAAGCAGAGATCGCGCTCATCCTCGCCGAGCAGTTCGGCGGCGACGCGGCGGTCCGCGACCAACTGGTGGAGCGGATGCGGCACAGCCACAGCAGCGCCTCCGTCCTGGCTCTTGCGCTCCATTCGCCGGGCGACCCCGCGCTTGCCGCGTTGCCTGAGATCCGTGTGCCCCAGCGGGAGCTCGGGCAATGGGCGACCATCGTCCATATCGCAGCGTCCTTTGCCAGCGCGACGGAATTTGCGCAACTCGTCGAGACGTTGGTGACGCGCTCCCGCCGGATTCAGTTTGATGCCCAGAAGATCAGCAATCTCGGAATCGAGCGCCGACTGCGTCGCGACCCGGAGGTTGCAGAGCTGTTGGGGCGAATGGTTGACCCAAAAGCCCATCCCAGCATCCTGGCCAGTATCCCCGGCTATCTTGCCGCGACTGGCACCCTTGGCGAGAAAGAGCGGGCGAAGGTCCTCGACGCGCTGGGGATGTTCGCTCGCGACCAGATCGTGCCCCTGGCAGGTTACGACGCCGTCGCCGACCGTGTCCGCTCAGTCAGGCTTTCGATGCTCGATGCGCTTCATTCTGGAGCCGAGATCTGACTGGCTAGAGTCGCTCACGTTCGCCTTTAGTCACCTATAGAGCCGGCCGGCATGACCGACACAAGGTGCACTGCGGCCCGGCAGCAACTGGGCCGGAAGCAGATCGCGTCATGGTTCCTTTGTTCCCTCGCGCCGCAAGGCAATAGAATAGCCCGATGACGCAACGATCTTCATGGAAAGCGTGCCGACCAGCTCAGGCTGTCCCAAAACGGCAGCAGCTGGCAGAAAGCAATGTGTCCCCATCCGACCCGCCTACCAGGCGGGTTTCTATTACAGGATGGTCTGGACCATCACGACGGCGACTCGATGCGTCGCCTCGCCTCATCTGTGAGAAACACATATCGAAGGCGTGGACGACGCAAACCCTGAAATTCCGTTGCGTAAACCCCTCGAGGGCCTTGCTTGAGGTCGCGGTCAAATGTTCAATCCTTTGTGTTTAAGGAGTGTCGCCAGCTCAACAATGAACATGGTCGACACCTCTGTCCGCGGAAAGGATTCACTCGCGATGGAGCAGATAAACCTATTATGCCGCGATGCAGTTCGACCATAGCGGGCCGGACATTCCTATTTCCCTGCTGCGTGCGCAGCGAGCAGGAAACTTGCTATTTATCGTCGGCGCCGGGGTTTCAAAGGCTGCCGGGCTTCCACTTTTTGGCGAGCTCGCCGATCTCGTCTATGCCCGCCTCGGGCAAGCGATTCCTGGCGCTCCGGGCAGTCTTGCTAGCCGGGCGGAGTTGGAGGCACGCCGGGACGGGCAATACGATCGGCTGATCGGGCTTCTAGAACAACGTTTGGTGTATCGCGGCGCCGATTGGCGACAGCCGCACAACAGGGTTCGAGAAGCCGTCGCAATCTTAGTTCAGCCGGGTCCGAGAGCTCGCGTCGCCGCACATACCGACTTGCTCGATCTCTCCCGCGCAACCGATGGTCGACCGCGGATCATTACCACAAATTTCGACACGCTCTTCGAACGAGCATGGCGGCGACGCACCGGCCAGCATCTGACCAGCACTGCGGGACAGGGTATGCCGACAGTTGGCTCACACGACTTCACGGGCGTGCTCCATCTCCACGGCCGGCTGGGCGACCGTCGCTATGGTCTTAGCGAAACCGATCTCGTGTTGACCTCGGCAAACTTCGGCGAAGCCTACATGCGCAGCGGCTGGGCCTCGCGCTTCGTGTACGATCTCCTGCGACGATACACGCTCGTGCTTGTGGGCTACTCCGCAGACGACCCGCCGATGCGCTATATGCTTGAGGCGACTGAGGAAGGGCGTCTCAACTTCCCGGACCTGAAGCCAGCGTTTGCGCTCGTGGGCGACACGGCCAACGATGCGGGGAGCTTGCGCGAGGCATGGCGCGGAAAGGGGGTTCAGCCTCTGGTCTATCACGCGCCCAATCATGACCATGGTGCCTTATATCGTACGCTGGACGCTTGGGCGCAGCTGGCCCGCGAACCCCTGGAGTGGTCTGCGAGGCAGCTTGCACGTATCGCCGCTGCCAGCCGGAAGGACGCGACGGCGGAGGATAGGGCGACCTTCGCCTATCTAACCAAGGAAGTTTCCAGCGTGACGGTTGCCGCGGTGCACAGTAG
>NZ_JAMYMJ010000116.1:0-3963 GCF_040318435.1 Mesorhizobium sp. M1143
AGATAGAGCGACATCGGTCGTTCCGCATCCATGAGGTCGGCAATGCGCCAGTCGCAGGCCGATGTTGCCGAGGCAACCGTCGGATCACGATAGAGCCCGAGAAACGACATTGCGGTCGAGAGAACGCCAGAACGCTCGTTCTCTGACTTGTTCAGCACCTCGCGAGCCGCCGAGGCCACGACGGGATGGACCCGAGGTGTGTCCGCCGTGCCGAGGTGGTTGGTGGTCATCATCCGCAGCAGTGTCGCGGTAAACGAGCGTTGCGGATCCGACAGGAAAGTGGCGACGCGCGCGAGCGTCTTTTCTTCTTCCGCGTAGAGCACGTGCAAGATGGCCCCGACCAAGAGTGAATGACTAGTCTTCTCCCAATGATTCCGCCGCTCCAGCGCGCCTTCCGGATCGACGAGAATGTCCGCGATGTTCTGAACGTCGCGGACCTCATCTGAACCCCTGCGCACTTCCAGCAGCGGGTTATAGCGCGCCGTTCTCGAGTCGGTCGGATTGAACAGGAGGCAGAAAGAGAACTTCGACCGCCAGCCGGAAGTCAGCTGCCAGTTCTCGCCTTTGATGTCGTGAATGACGGCCGAGCCGGTCCAGGAAAGAAGCGTTGGAACGACCAATCCCACGCCCTTGCCCGAACGTGTCGGCGCAAAGGCCATGACATGTTCCGGCCCGTCATGTCGCAGATAGTGATCCTTCAGTTTGCCAAGGAAAACGCCGGCCGGCTCAAACAGGCCTGCCTTCTCGATTTCCCGAGCCGCGGCCCATCGTGAGGAACCGTAGGTGGTGACCAACCCCCTCTGCCGCGCGCGCCAGAGGGAGCCAGCTATTGCGGCCGCACACCCCAAGAATCCGCTGGCTCCGGCAAGCATGCCGGCCTTGTCGAAGACCTCAGGCGCATAGGCGTCGAAGTGAAACCACCATTCGAACAGTTTCCACGGCTTGTAGATCGGCCGGGCCGCCGCGGCAAACCATGGCGCGCCAAGCTGCGGCTGATAGTCCAGCATGTGGGCGCACCATTGCGTTGCCGCCCATACGCCAACGATGACGATGGCGAACACAACTACGATCTGGCCGACAAGGAGCTTCGTCGGTGTCACGGGCACAGCCTCCACTGTTTGGTAGTAGATGGAAGCAGCATGACGTGACGTTTCAGAATATCGAAGATACCCAATATACGCGCCCGTGCGATGCAGTGAACGTTGCAGGCTTGGAAGACTGGGGCGCCAAGAAGTGTCATCGCGAAGGGCGACGAGCGAATGACTTGTATGGGCCGGGAGCGGACCGACTGGTTTCGGCCAGCAAAAGCTGTAAGGAGCCTTAAAACGGCGCCTTCGATGCTAAACTGAAAGCCAAGAAATCGTACAGTATGGCCGCGATTTCATTGATCAGCAGTCTGCACGTCGATTTTGAGGAGTAGCCGCTTCTCTGGGCCTGCCCCAGGCACGATTTACCATTTCGTGAACCCGACGCCACCGTCGTAGGTAGCTGGCAGGTACAATGTGCCTAGGCTCATTCGACCACAAGCCCACGAATGCCCAAAGCAAGCGAACACGATACGCTCCAGAGTAGCGTTGTAGTGGTCTACATCATACAAATTTGATTTGCTGTTCAATGCTATGATTGGGTTTGCCCAAGCCCCCGTCTCCTTCCGGGAATGACGCAGCTGAACTCAGCGTCCGAGATCAAGTGCATTCACGGCTCCACTCTGGAAGTGGCGCCGTTTCTGATCCGATCTCAAAGCAGGATCTGGATGGCTCGCAGGTTTCCGGCCGCCTTGTTGGACTGCGTGCCCTATTTCTGAGGTCGAAGCCCGATCACCGCGATCGATTCGTTTACGCGACTTTCGCTCAAGGCCTCTGAGAGTTGCAACGATACGACCAGCCTCTTAGAGCCTTACCGACGCCCTCTTGGCCCATCGGGCTTAGGCATTTGATGAAATTGGTTCCAATCTCCTTTCACGAGGTCCGGAAGTGCTGATGTCGCCTCCTCGGCGAAATCGCGAATGACCTGGTCGTCGCCATCCCACCCTTTAGGGTCTATTTCCAACACGGTTGGTGAATCGGTGACTTCGAAACTCGGATCCGATTTGGAACCTGTTTTGCGAAGAAAGGCCGAGCAACCCTTCACGGGCCGTCCGTCAGATTCTCTCAATTCGAGGTATGGCAGAACGAACAAGCCGCCGCCATGGAAGCCTATCTTTCGGCAGACAAACATCTGTAGGGCCCAAATCCTTGCATATTTCCCAACTGCGTTCTGAAATGTAATTTCGATGCCACTTATTGGCATGAACAGATAGCGACCAATCTTGATTTGGGATCCAATCCTCACCTCTTGAACGATGGAGTTGATGGCACCGTCCGTGTGGATTGCAGCGGCTCCCGCCTGGAATTGTCGCGTCAGCGCCGCCAAAATCGCCGCGGCGACCGCATTGAGCAGGTCTTCGGATCTTGTGCGCTCGGCGCTCTCCTCGAGCTTTCGCTGCGCTTCTGTTGCCGCTGTCTGCTTGAAGTCTTCCAGCGCGGTTAGACCCCGCTTTGAAAGCCCCGATCCTCCACCATTTCGGATGCTCTGGAGCTGGTCGAGGCGCATAATGATAGTGTCCATGGTCGATATCCGCGGAAGCGGGCAGATCATTTGCGTAAGCAGCAGGCGAAGGCCTTCCAAGCCAGGTGCGGCGAGCATCGGGGCATATTTCGGATCGCTTAGGCTCTCTCGAGGCAGCCGAACGCCTGTGAAAAGAAACAAGATGACCTTGCCAAGCGAATAGACATCGGCGGCAGCCGTCACATCGAGCTGCCCGCCGTGCTCGAGCTCCGGCGCCATGAACAGCGCCGGCCCGACAACTTCGCCCGACGGGGTATTGCGTTGTCTACCGTCCTCGATCAGGCAAATGCCGAAGTCAGATATCCAGACTTCATCGCCATTGCCGGTTAGTAGGATGTTGGCTGGCTTGATATCTCTGTGAATGATCGAGGCGTCGTGCGCAGCCTTGAGGCCCGCCGCTACCTGCTTCGCAACGCCGAGAGTGCGCCCAAGATCGCCGACGAACTGGGCCGCCGATTTGCCGAGGTCGCCCCCTTCTGCAACCGGCATGACGATATACTGCTTCGTCCCGTCCTGCGGCTGTGCGTCGAGAGCAGAGTGATCCAGCAGCTCGATCACATTCGGATGCTTCAGCCGCTTGATCGCGTCCACCTCATTGCGGAAGCGGTCGGCCCGCTTTGGGTTTAGAATGCGCTTGAGGGCGAAAGGGCCATCGCCCGGGTTTTGCCGATCGATGACCTTTATGACGTGACCTTGTCCTCCTTCGCCAAGGTTCCCTTCTATCCCCTCCCACCGATTGCCGTAGATTCTAGCCATTCTTCACCCTCAAGCTGCTCAATGCTCGATCACTACTCGCTCGGTCGCATGTTGAGCAAGCTCCAATATCCCAATCCCCCTACAGCAGCGGCCATAAATGCTAATATTCAAAAGCCGGGCTGCCAATTGACACCTGGCCGGACAAGCAGCACAACCGCCGCTTGGGCTTGGAAACTTCTTATGTGGTCCGATTCGGATACCGACGTCGATTTTTTGAACTATTCGGAAGTTGCGGAGATGGTCGTAGACCTTCTCTCTGACCCGAAATTGTTGCCACTTTCTGTCGGCGTGTTCGGCGGTTGGGGAATCGGAAAGTCAACTACACTTCGCCTTGTCGAGCGCGAATTGGACAAGGCTCCGGATCGCTATCTCGTCATCAAGTTCGATGCTTGGATGTATCAGGACTTCGACGACGCGCGCGCCGCGCTGATGAGCGTGATCTCCGGGGCGCTCGTAAAGGCTGCCCCCCCTGCCCTGAAAGACCGAGCGAAGTCGTTGATCGGGCGCGTGAACAAACTGCGGTTCTTGGGCGTGGCGCGTGAGGCCGGCGCCTGGGCTATGGGTGTGCCCACCTTCGGAGCGAGCTCCAAAGGTGTGACA
>NZ_JAMYMJ010000117.1:0-3934 GCF_040318435.1 Mesorhizobium sp. M1143
GAGCTGATGCGCTCGGGCACTGTCGACATCGTCTTTGCCAACAGCCACGAGATCAAGTCGCTCTACCAGACAAAATCCTTCGACGAGGCGCTGGCTCAGATCCGAAAGGACTGCAAGATTGCCGCCGTCACCCGGTCCGAAAAAGGCTCGGTGATCGTGCGTGGCGAGGAGACCGTCACCATCCAGGCGACGACGATCCGCGAGCTGGTCGACACCACCGGCGCCGGCGACCTCTACGCCGCCGGTTTCCTCTACGGCTACACCTCGGGGCGCAGCCTCAAGGATTGCGGCGACCTTGGCTCGCTGGCGGCCGGCCTGGTGATCCAGCAGATCGGCCCAAGGCCAAGGCAGAATTTGCGCCGCGAGGCGGAACGGGCTGGGTTGCTGTAGATGCGCGGGCAACTAACCAGCCGCCCTACTGACGCGATCATCGCAGTGGCGGAACTGTGTCAAAGCTCGCTGGGATCTTCTGCATTCTAACGACGTTGTCACGCGCTTGAAGTCTCGTCCGAGATCCTTCATGGGCGACCTGCGAGGGATGTCGCAGCCCGACAGGAATCCATTAGTTGGACAATGCTGGCAGCGCAGCAGCGCCGCCAAGGGCGACTGGCTATTTCACCAATGTTAGACAAACGTAAAAGCGCGATCGCATAACGACATAAACATTTCGTTATGCGTCATTGACAAGAGAGCGGATTGTTGTGATTGTCTGCGTGTCGTGGTTCTTCGCGTGCGGCGCTGCCGCAGCGAAACTAAGAGGGAAGCCGGTGCGATGCCGGCGCTGCCCCCGCAACTGTTAGCGGCGAGTCAACCCACTCATGTCACTGAGGCGAATACCCTCGGGAAGATGGGTAGAGGCTATGACCCCGCGAGCCAGGAGACCTGCCACGACGAATTACGTCCACGGGCGGGGTGTCTCGGTGGCCGCTGCAACCGGCGTGCCGGCCTGCTAGCGCCTTCCTTGTCACCGACGCCCCCAACCATCGGGGTATGACATGACTGTCTCTCAGCAAATTCCTGTAGCAACGCTCGGCGTGCCGCGCTTCGGTCGTCGGCGAGAACTGAAATTCGCCCTTGAAAGCTACTGGTCCGGAAAATCGTCCGCTCGCGACCTTCTTGGGACGTCGAAGGCACTCCGTGCCGCTAGCTGGGAGGAGCAGCGCGATCGCGGCGTGTCAAAAATCCCCTCGAACGACTTCTCGCTTTACGACCATGTGCTCGACACCGCAGCCACGGTCGGCGCCATTCCATCCCGGTACGGTTGGAATAGCGGCGAGGTCCCACTTGACATCTACTTCGCAATGGCGCGCGGCAACCAGGGTCAGACGGAGGATTGTGGACACGCTGGTCACCAGGAGGCGGCTCATGGACCTGGTGTAGCCGCGATGGAAATGACCAAGTGGTTTGACACCAACTACCACTACATTGTGCCGGAGCTCCATGATGATCAGACGTTCGCCCTCTCGTCAACGAAGCCGGTCGATTACTTCCTCGAGGCTAAAGCTCTCGGCATTCACACACGCCCAGTCATCCTTGGACCCATCACCTTCCTCAAGCTGGCGAAATCGCCTGCCGAAGGGTTCGGTCCCATCGCGCTCCTACCGCAGCTGCTGCCCGTTTACGAGCAGCTCCTGCAGAGGCTGAAGCTGTCGGGAGCCGACTGGGTCCAGATCGATGAGCCAGCACTTGTCCTCGATCTGAACCCGAACGAACGAGCTGCGTTCGAATTCGCCTATGGCCAGCTGTCGAAAGCCGCGCCCGAGCTGAAGATCATGCTGGCTACGTATTTCGGGTCGCTGGGAGACAATCTCGAAACCGCGGTTTCTCTGCCCCTGGCCGGCCTGCATATTGATCTGGTGCGCGCTCCCGTGCAGCTGGAAACGGTGGGTCGGCTCGCTCCGAAGGATCTGGTGCTCTCGCTCGGCTTGATCGATGGCCGCAACGTCTGGCGTGCGAACCTGCCCGCCATTCTCGACCGCATCAAACCGATCGTCGCCGGCTGGCCCTTGGACCGCGTCGAAATCGCGCCTTCTTGCTCGATGCTGCATGTGCCGATTGACCTGCGCATGGAGACGGAACTCGAGGCCGACATCAGGTCGTGGCTCGCCTTCGCGGCCCAGAAGACCGACGAGCTGGTCTTGCTGGCCCGGTCCCTGTCCCAAGGCAGGGATGCGGTGGCAGGCGCGTTGAAAGCGACTGCCGAGGCTGCCGCCACTCGCTTGACGTCCACGAAGATCCATGATCCGCTTGTTGAGGGGCGGATCGCCAGCATTGACCATAGCATGAAACGACGGGAGAGCGCTTTTGGCGAGCGCTCCAGAGTCCAGGCCGGCACGCTCGGGCTGCCGCCGTTCCCGACGACGACAATCGGGTCCTTCCCGCAGACGCCGCAGGTACGCCGCGCGCGGTCCGCTCATGCGAAGGGCCAGCTCAGTTATGTCGACTACGAGATTTTCCTGAAGAAGGAGATCGAGTCAGCAATTCGTTGGCAGGAAGAGATCGGGCTGGACGTGCTGGTGCACGGTGAGTTCGAACGAAACGATATGGTACAGCATTTCGGCGAGCAGCTGTCCGGCTTCGCCTTCACTCAGCATGCCTGGGTGCAAAGCTATGGGTCGCGCTACGTGCGTCCCCCCATCATCTTCGGGGACGTATCGAGGCGCAATCCGATGACGGTGCGCTGGTGGCAATTCGCCCAGTCGCTTACGGAAAAGCCCGTGAAGGGAATGCTCACAGGCCCAGTCACCATTCTCAACTGGTCCTTTGTTCGCGACGACGTACCCCGCTCCGAAGTCTGCCGCCAGATCGCGCTCGCCATCCGCGACGAAGTGACGGATCTCGAAAGGTCCGGCGCAAGGATGATCCAGATCGATGAGGCCGCGTTTCGCGAAGGATTGCCACTGCGCCAATCTGACTGGAAAGCCTATCTCGACTGGGCTGTCGAATGCTTCCGGATCGCTTCAACGGGTGTAAAGGACGCGACTCAAATCCATACCCACATGTGTTATTCGGAGTTCAACGAGATCATCGACGCGATCGCTGGAATGGATGCGGATGTCATTTCGATTGAGACGTCGCGCTCGAAGATGGAACTGCTGGACGCCTTCACGAGCTCCAAATATCCGAACGAGATCGGTCCCGGCGTCTATGACATTCACTCACCACGTGTGCCGGAGGTCTGCGAGATTTCGGACCTAATCATGCTTGCCCGCGAGCGACTGTCCGACGGCCAACTGTGGGTAAACCCGGACTGTGGCCTCAAAACACGCAAATGGGAGGAGGTCCGCCCTGCCCTCATGAACATGGTCGCTGCAGCGCGCGCGCTCCGGGAGAAAGTGGCCTGAGGCTTCTCCTTCCTCACCGTGTGGTGAGCTACCGGCTGGCTCCTGTCGGCCGTGAACATGCCAAACCGGCACACTCTTGGAAATGAGCCACTCGGCGCAAATGTGCAATTTCCCTACGGCACGTGTCTTAATCCCGCAGAAATATAAATGTGGCACTACGCTATAATATCGGTTCCTTGGGGACATACAGGCCCCGCGCCTCGAACAAATCGGACACGCGTCGTTTCTCAAAGTAGACTGCTTGGCGCGTTCGCTCAGGCAGCGACAATATATGGTGCTGCGTCTGTCCGCCCCCAGTTGATCGCGCAGACTACGGGCGAGGTGGCAGGGTTCGGGTATCGCTAGCGTCCCGCCAATTCGGAGATGGACGTCGCAATTCGTGCCGCCAAGTAAAAATCGCCAATCATTTTCGATTGCGAGTCCGCAGCCAGTTGGCCCTTATTTTCCTGAGATCTGCGTTACAGGCCGGGGCGTTGTCGCCGTTTCTGAGGGTAAGATGGGATAGGCGACGTCAGGTGCCTCTCCGGTCAGCGAGTTGAGGAAGGCAACAAGCAGGTCAACTTCTTCGTCCGCCAGTACTACGCCGAGCT
>NZ_JAMYMJ010000118.1:0-3927 GCF_040318435.1 Mesorhizobium sp. M1143
CGCCCCCCCCCCCCCCCCCGGCCCCGCGGCGCGCCGCGCCCCGCCCCCCGACCCGCCCCCCCCCCGCGCCCCCCCGCGGGGGGGGGGGGGGTGGGCCCCCCCCCCCCCCCCCGGGGTGGGGGTCGACCGTTCACCAAAGCAATGCGGATCATGCTCGGCCCCGCCCACTGTTGCGCCAGACGCCGTCATCGGCCATCAGCTCGCTCAAAATGCCTTCGCGTAAGCCCCGGTCGGCGACGCGCAGCCGCTCCGACGGCCACACCGCACGGATGGCTTCCAGGATAGCACAGCCGGCCAGCACCAGGTCGGCACGGTCGGCGCCGATGCACGGGTTGGCGCAGCGCTGCTGGAAATCCCAGCCGACCAGTTTTTCGACCATGCGGTCGACGCTGTCGCGGTCCATCCACAGCCCGTCGACGCGGCGCCGGTCGTAGCGTTCGAGGTCGAGATGGACGCCGGCCAGCGTCGTCACCGTGCCGGATGTGCCCAGCAGATGGAATTTCGGGCTGGCCAGCACATGGCTCAGCCGATCGCGGCCGTCGAACGACTTCAGCCGCACCGCGACATCCTCGACCATGGCGGCAAAGATTTCGCGCGTCACCGTGCGGCCGCCAAAGCGTTCGGCCAACGAGACAACGCCGACCGGCAGCGAGGTCCACGACACGATGTGGTTGGCAAGCCGCGGCGAACGCTGGCCGGTGAGGTCGATCAGCGCGATTTCGGACGAGCCGCCGCCAATGTCGAACAGCACCACGCCTTGCGTGTCGCGCTCGACCAGCGAGCCGCAGCCGGAGACAGCAAGCCGCGCTTCGGTCTGGCGGTCGATGATCTCGAGTTTCAAGCCGGCCTCGTGCTCGACGCGCTGCAGGAATTCGACGCCATTGTCGGCGGTGCGGCAGGCCTCGGTGGCGATCAGCCGGGCTTTTCGGATCTTGCGGTTGCGCAATTTGTCGCCGCAGATTTTCAGCGCCTCGACGGCGCGGTCCATCGCCGCCTGGCTCAGATGCCCATTGGCGGTCAGCCCCTCGCCCAGCCTGACGATGCGTGAGAAGGCGTCGATGACGCGGAACTGGCCATGGCGCTGCGGCACCGCGACCAAAAGCCGGCAATTGTTGGTGCCGAGATCGAGCGCGGCAAACACCGGCAGTTCCTGCATCGGCGGACGATGCATTGGCTGTTCCGGTCGGGATTGTGGCGCCGAGGGCAAAGGCACCGGCGCTGGAGCGGCCGGGCCGACGGAGGCCGGCGCACCAACCGCTGCGGCCGTTGCGAGAGGGCTGTCGTCGCGCGCAAAAACCTTGCGCCCACGCCGGCGCTTGCGCCGCTTTCTCGCCTTGCCTCGCTGATGCTGGGCTTCGCCGGCCTGTCCGTTACCGGACTGAGGCCCCGCCTGGCGGGGCCGCCCGGCGGATGGGCTTGGCCCGCCTGACGGCGGCGAAGCCCTGGACACGCCCACTTCCGGCGCGCCAGCGCCGGTGTCGTGGTCTTCCACTTCAGTTCCTTCCGGCGCCGCGCGAACCGGAAAACCGGACGCAGCAGGCGCTTCAATCTTTTAAGTTGCCGCCAGAGTAGCAGCGCCGGACCGGATCACCAAGAGCAAGGGCTCAATTTTTGCCGGCTGCGTCCTGCCAGGTCCCCGCTGCTTTGCAGCGTCCCGGCGTTCGCTAGCCTTTCTTCGTGCCACTGGCACGATGAATTCGCCGTTGGCGAACCGGCTGCTCACCCTTGCCGGTTGAATAGCCGGCTTCGATGAGGCATTTCTGAAATGAGGGGGAATTGGTGAATCGCGGACGTTTTAACGCCCGCCTGGGCGATGGGCAGCAACACATGACGACAACTCCATGAATTGGGGGGCCACGAATTGGAAGCGCTATCTGTGGCCGGTCATCGGTGTCGCGGCGGTCATCGGGTCGCTGTTGTTGCTGTGGCATGAACTGCGCGGCATCTCGATCGACGATGTCTGGGACGGCATATCCGCCATCCCGACGCGCGGCTGGATGCTTGCGGCACTGAGCTCGGTGGTCGCCTATGCCTCGCTCGCCGGCTATGACCACATCGCGCTCTTGCATATCGGCAGACGAGTGTCGTGGCTGTTCGTCACCTTCTGCTCCTTCACCACCTACGCGCTGTCGCACAATATCGGCGGCTCGGTGTTTTCGGGCGCCGTGATCCGCTACCGCGCCTACGGCACCAGGGGGCTGACCGGCCAGGATGTCGGCATTCTGGTGGCGATCTGCTGGATCACCTTCGTGCTCTCCAGCATTCTGGTCGGCGGCCTGGTGCTGGTGTTCGAGCCTGCGATCATCGACCGCTTTTCCGGAGCGCCGCACCACGGGCTGGCGATCGCCGCCGGCATCGCTTTGCTGATCCTGGTCGGCGCCTACATCTTCGGCAGTTGGCTGCATCTGAAGCCGCTGAAAATCGCGGGCTTCCAGTTGCACTACCCGGCGCTGCCGATCGTGGCGCGGCAATTGCTGATCGGCCCGATCGAGCTTCTGGCGGCGGCGGCGATCATCTTCTTTGCCCTGCCCGTTGCCGGCAATCCCGGCTATTTCGTCATCCTCGGCGTGTTCCTGGTGTCGTTCTCGGTTGCGCAGATCTCGCACGCGCCGGGCGGGCTCGGCGTGTTCGAGGTCGTGTTCCTCGCCGGACTGTCTGATATGGACCCGGTCGGCGTGCTGGCGGCACTTTTGGTGTTTCGCCTGTTCTACCTGATCATCCCGCTGCTGATCGCGCTCGGCGTGGTGCTGTTCTTCGAGCACTCGCAATACAGCCGGACGGACAGTTGAGGTCGCGCCGGGCGACAGCGCCAGCCTGGCGCAATTGGCTGATGAAACACCGAGATTGAAATGCAACGCAGGCTTGACTATTTTCCGGCGGCGGCTACAAGGCACGCGCGGCTGCTTCGGCGGCCCACCAGCGCGACAGCGCCTGCTGGGGAATAGGTTAACGGTAGACCCACGGACTCTGACTCCGTTAGTCCTGGTTCGAATCCAGGTTCCCCAGCCATTTGATTTTAGAGCGGTTTTCCCGTTTCATAATTAGAAGATTTCGTGTCAGTCGGACGCACGGTCGGGAATTTTTGTTCCCGTTTCGAGCTTGCGGATGGCGCTTTCGCCGAGCGCCGGATCGCGATTGAGGTAATTGGAATCGAGGATCGCGTTGACATCGCGCAGGCTGTGACCGGTGATCGTCGCAATCTCAGGCACCGTCGCGCTGGCGATCGCCAGGCGCGTCACAGCCGTTCCGCGTATATCATTGAAGGTGACGCCGACCACGCCGGCGGCGGCGCATGCCTTGCGCCAGGACGACCGGAAGCCGTCGGCTGTCCACGGAACGCTGTCGCTGTTGAGCAATATCTGGCCGGCCTTGCCACGCAGCGCATCGAGCGCAGTTTTCAGCGGCGCGCCGACTGGGATGACCACGCGGGTTCCCGTCTTGGATTGCTGAAGGCGGATCAGCTTGCCGTCATACTGCTGCCAGGTCAGGCGCAGTAGGTCACCCTGGCGCTGCCCCGTCCACAAAGCGAGCGTGAGCGGCAAATGAAGATGCGCGGGAGCGCTGGCATAGAATGCTGCCTCGTCGACTGCGGTCCAGACGTTCGCGGCTCGCGTGCCGCGATAGAGTCGCCCGCCCTTCTCGCATGGATTGGCTGACACAAGGCCGCGACCGAGCGCCCACGATAGGATCCGGGCGAGAACCTGCCAGCCGTAGTCAGCCTGGCGGCGAGACGCCTTGGCACGGTCGTCGCGCCATTCCATGAAGATGCCGCGCGTGCGCCTATCGCTCATGCCTGACAGCGGGAATTCGCCAAATTTCTTCTCGATGATCTTAGGGCCAAGACTCATAATTGTGGTGCGAGCGCTGCAGCGCTGTCGTCAGTCTCGGCAACATTGTGCTTGAATTGTTATGAGGCGATCAGGGGGC
>NZ_JAMYMJ010000119.1:0-3867 GCF_040318435.1 Mesorhizobium sp. M1143
GCGCAGCCGAATGGCCGAGACCGCCTGAGCTTGCCGAAGAAAAGGGGGCTCGGTTCACGAGCACCTGGTGCGCGTCGTCAGGCGCGCGGGCGCCCGCCAAGTTTTTTCGCACATGGTCAGGCGCCGCAGTTACGTCGAGAACCAAAAGGCATCGGCGCCGTGCGCGCGGCTTCCTCCGAAAACCAGCGCTCGCCTTTCAACAAATTGAGGCGTTGTCCCACTCAATATTCCTGTCCGTGATCATGATAGATGCGGCGCGCCCGCTAGGACCGGAGGCTGGAGAGAATCTCGCACGGATCAGCGTCAAGGGCCGCAGTTATGTCGAGAAACTCGATGACATCGAGACGCCGCTCTGCGCCCTCGTACTTGGCCACGAAGGATTGGGGACGACCAAGCTTGTCAGCCAGCTGCTTCTGGGTCAGGCCTTTGGCCTTGCGCAGCAAAACCAGCCGGGCCAGGAACCGCTGGTGGCGGGGCGATCGAAGGGATTTGGGCATGGAGGCGAACCGGTCGGGTAAAGACCGGATCAGCGACTAATCCCGGTTTCGGATTATCCCATTTTGGGATATACTGCCTGCGCTCACAGGCGAGGTTCGCAGGCATGAATGGACCAATGGGAACAGATGAGACTCGAAGCTCAAGTTTGAGCGATGAAGTCCCCTGGTCGGAGAACCTCACGAGCTACGACAGGGAGCATTTCACGATCTACCTGCGGATCCTGGATGCCTGCGCCGAGAATGCCAGCGAAAAGGAGATGGCCGAGCGCATCCTCGGCATCGACCCGTCCATTGACCCGGTCCGCGCCCGCAAAGCTCTTCGCAGCCATATCGACCGTGCGAACTGGATGGTGACGACCGGCTACAAGGAACTGTTCGCCGGCTGATGCACAGCGCCCAATGCCACGTGTTTCGAGTAGGCAAGTCTCTGTAGCCAAATTCGGCAGCGCACGGCCGCGACAGCGGGCGCTGCGGGAGCGGTCACAACTGGTTCGCGTACTGTTTGACTGCCATTTCCAGTGCTTGCATCAAAGGCACAGCCTTGGAGAAGAGGAAGCCTTGGGCGGTTCGGCAACCAAGCTTGTGCAGGGTTTGCCGATCCGCCTCTGTTTCGACGCCCTCGGCCATGACCTCGATCCCGAGCATGTCACCGAGTTCGATGACGGATTTGACAAGCAGTCGGTCCTCTCGGGACTTGGCCAAGCCGCGAATGAAGCCTTGGTCTATTTTCACCTTGCGTATCCGACGGTCCTTGAGAGATGCCAAGGTAGAAAAGCCGGTGCCGAAGTCGTCGAGCGCGATGGAAATACCGGCATGCGAAAGCCGTCCGAGCTTTTCATCCACTCTGTCCGGATCCACCGGCGATTCTTCGGTAATCTCGATTTCGAACATCGTCGCAGGCAGGCCTCTTGCGGCCAGACCATCCAGAACCATGTCGTCGATATCGCCGGCTTCCAGTTCGCGCGGGGAAACATTCATCGCCACACGAATGTTACGACAGTCAGCTTTCACCAAGCCGTCGATAAAAGCACAACAGTCGGCGAATACGGTTTGCGTCAGCAGCTGAAGCATTCCGGTTTCGCGTGCGGCTGTGATGATTTCGGGTGGAGAGATGGCACCAGGTGTCGGATGGGACCATCTCAGCAAGGCTTCAAAACCGACCACGGCCTCGGTGTCGAGTTTCACGATCGGCTGGAACCAAGGTTGCAATCTTCCCGTCTTTATCGCCGAATGAAGGTCCCGTTCGATGGACTGGCGGCGTTGGAGTTCCCGGTCGAGTTCGGCATCGAACAGGCAAAATTCGTTCCTGCCATGGCGCTTGGCCGTATAAAGGGCGATATCGGCCCGCAACAGCATTTCAGTCAGGCTCGACGTCTGCGCCAAGTATATCCCTATCGATGCCCCGACGCGCACGGACGCGACCCCGACATAGGGGCGAGCAATTTTGGCTATGATATTGGAGGCGAGATCACTGGCAGAAAGCGAAGCTCTCGTTGAGGGAAAAACCAGCACGAATTCATCGCCGCCGATACGAGCTAGCGTTGAGCCTTCCGGTGCTTCCTGCTCTATGCGGCGGGCGATCATGACAAGCAGTTCATCACCGGTCCTGTGACCGTAGGTGTCGTTGACAGATTTAAAGCCGTCCAGATCAATCAGCATTGCCACGAAGGGGCCATCCGCGGTCTTGAACCGACCGATGGCGTGTTCAAGGCCCCGCCTGTTGAGAAGGGCGGTCAAATGGTCCTCCCTGGAGTTGCGCTCCATTTCCGACGCAAGTCGCTCTGCCTCATGTCTCAGGCGGCTTGCTTCGCGGAAGCGCGCCTGCCCAACAAACGAAGCTCGGACCAAGCCGCCCATGAAGAGCAGAACGGTGAAAGCCAGAATGTAGCGTTCAAAATTGCCTTTCGCCAAAAGGCACGCCACCGTGATGAGGAGTGGAGGTGTGATGAAGCTGGTCGCCGCCGCGGCATACGAACTGCCATATGTAACCGCACCAGCTGAAATGCCCGCCAGTATGACCAGATGCATCGGTGCTTGAGGTGTTGTGTATCCAACAGTCAGCACGGCCGGGAAGGACCAGGCAAACCCTGCCAGAAGGGCAAGGACGCCAAACATGCGAAGGCGCGGCAAAACGCCAAGCAAATCCTGATGGCGCCCCGTTTCCTTTAGCTGAAAACGGGCGAGTGCAAGCCGGGCGGCATTTAGCGCATTGACGACCAGGAACCAGCTTGCAGCGGCAAAGCCGCCGCCAGAAAGGGCCTGCACCCCGCAAATCAGGCCTGACAGGATCGCGCTTATCGGCATCGACACGAAGAGCCCGGCCCTCAGGTCAGCAAGCTGATCCTGACGGATTTTGGCCTCCAGCGATTCTTCTTTCTTTAGGGGTGCCATGAATGGACCAGCTTGCTTCCGTCATTGTTCGCGAGGACCAAACCTATGCAAGCCCACTGAAGGACGGGTTAACTACCCAGCGAGGGTAACCAGTGCGCTCACCATGCTTCGGGTCACACCTTTGGCTTAGCATTGCCGAATCATCAAGGTTTCGCCCGCGCGCGTGCCTTGATCCGAATCATGCCATGATCGGCAACGTCACCAGGAAGCAGCCTTGCCCGCGACGCTGCGAGCCAGCAAGACAAAGAAGCCGCGCCGAGACAGCGCTCCAGAGCGGTAGCGCTCTGTGCGATTCACCGCCTGAGCATGGCCGAAATGCCATGGCGGACAAAGGGAAGATGTTGGGCAAAGCGGAGCCCAGCATGTCTTGCAAGCCGTGCCGCCGGGTGCTCGCTTGAGTAAAGACCGACAAGCATGTTGGTGGCATGATAGAGCGGCGCCGCCGACAGCCGCAGCCGGCTTTCGTATCTGCCGAGCATGTCGGGATCGGCAATGTCGCGGCGGGCGCGACATGCTGTCAGTATTTTATGAGCGAGTTGCTTCTGGCCGCTGAGGCCGATGTTGAAGCCATGCGCGGTCACCGGGTGCATGCCGATGGCAGCGTCTCCTATAAGTGCCGCACTCGGTGCCGAGAACTTGTGCGCCCAGGTCGTGACCAGCGGATAGGCATGGCGGGTGCTTGCCAGGGTCATCTGCCCGAGGCGTCCTCGACACCGGTTCATCAATTCCATGAGGAACAATTCGTCATCGAGAACAGACAGTCTATCGGCCTCGATTGAGCGCAAAGTCACAAGCAGTGACGACACGCCTTCCATGAGCGGCAACATCGCTATGGTCTGATGGTGGTCGAACCATTCGACCGCGATCTGGTGATGGAAGCGCTCGTGCCTCACTCGGCAAATCAGCATGGAGTGGCCAAGCGGATGGATGTTGGCGCCAATGCCGAGCAGGTCGCGCATCGCGGACAAACGCGAATCCG
>NZ_JAMYMJ010000120.1:0-3808 GCF_040318435.1 Mesorhizobium sp. M1143
GCTGTAGAGCAGCACGGCGCGCTTGGTGTAGATGAGGTTCATCGAACCCTTGATGATGACGTTGGTCTCGAGAAAAGCGTCGTCGCACTGGGCGATGATGTCGACAATGGCATTGCCGATGCAAAGCACGTCATAATCGGGCATCAATGTCTCCGCCAAAAACCCGAGCCGGCTTCTCGCCACCCTGCCAGGCGCGAGTCTGCCCGGTGGAAATGGGCTTTCCGCTTTCCAATCCGTTCGCCGGCGGCTTCACGGGGCGGCGAGTCCTGCCTCGCGACGCAATTCGTCCGCCCTGTCTGTCTTCTCCCAGGTGAAATCAGGCTCTTCACGTCCGAAATGGCCATACGTCGCTGTATTGCGGTATATAGGGCGTAAGAGATCAAGCATCTTGATAATGCCTTTCGGTCTGAGATCGAACAACTCAAGAATGAGGCGCTCGATCCTGCTTTCCTCAACCCTAGCTGTCCCGAACGTGTTGACCATGACGGAAACCGGACTGGCCACGCCGATTGCGTAAGCAAGCTGCACCTCGCACACGTCTGCGAGTCCGCTAGCGACGATGTTCTTTGCGACATAGCGGGCCGCATAGGCAGCTGAGCGGTCAACCTTAGACGGGTCCTTGCCCGAGAAGGCGCCGCCGCCATGACGACCCATCCCGCCATAGGAGTCGACGATGATCTTGCGTCCAGTGAGACCGCAGTCGCCGCGCGGCCCGCCGACTACGAACCGCCCCGTCGGGTTGACCAGAATTCTGATGCCTTCCGTCTCCAGGTGGGTCGGCAGGACAGGCTTTATGATTTCCTCAATGACGCCCTCGCGGACAGTCTCTTGCGAGACCTCCTCGTCATGTTGTGTCGACACGACGATGGTATCCAGGGCGACTGGGCGCAACCCCTCATAGCGCACTGAGACTTGGGATTTCATGTCAGGACGCAACCAGCCAAGCTGTTCTGCCTTCCGGACATACGCCTGCCGTTTCGTCAAGCGATGAGCGAGCTGGATCGGCAAAGGCATCAGGGTATCGGTTTCTCGGCATGCGTAGCCGAACATGAGGCCCTGATCTCCCGCTCCCTGCTGGAGGTCTTGCCCTCTTCCCTCTTCAACGCCTTGGCTGATGTCGGGCGACTGCTCGGTGAGGGCATGAACCACGGAGCAACGCCGGCCGTCAAAGCCGACGGCCTCGTCGTCGTACCCAATGTCGAGAATCGTATCACGCGCAACTTGGCTATAATCCACCTGGGCATCGCTGGTAATCTCGCCAGCCAGAACGACTATCCCTGATTTTACCAACGCTTCACAGGCGACGCGCGCCTTGGGATCTGTGCGGAGGATGGCATCGAGGATGGCATCCGAGATGTTGTCAGCCAGCTTATCCGGGTGCCCCGCGCCAACCGATTCGGAAGAGAACACGAACTGCCTAGCCATGAATACCTCGCTTCGGATGTTGGATGTGGTATGGGCATTTTGCTTGGCCCACCTTACTTGTCGGAGATGCCCGGGACCTCGAACGCAGCGCACAAGTCGGCAACGTCTCTTCGCACGCAGGCATGGAGATCTTCGTCGTCTGGCCGCTGGAGGACGGAGTCAATGAAGCCAGCAATTTGCTCCATTTCCACATCGCGCATGCCCATTGACGTCACTGCTGGCGCCCCCAGGCGAATTCCGCTTGTGACCGCCGGATCCCGCGGGTCGCCAGGAACCATGTTAAAGTTTGTGATGATTCCTGCCTTTGCTAGTCGCTCGGCATAGGCCTTGCCCGATAGTGGCCGATTGCGAAGATCAAGGATCAGCATGTGATTGTCCGTCCCCCCGGTAACCAGGTCATAACCTCGCTCAAGCAGTGCAACTGCCAGAGCCTTGGCATTCTTAACCGTCTGTTGGCCGTAGCTTCGGAAGGACGGGTTCGCGGCTTCGTGCAAGGCAACCGCTAGCGCAGCGATGGCATTCATGTGAGGCCCGCCTTGCAGGTGAGGGAAGACCGCCCGGTCTATTCGTCTGGCGAGATTGTATTTGCTCTTTGTATGATACAGGGCCTGATAGCGATCTTCGTTCCTTGACAAAATGAAGCCACCGCGGGGACCGCGGATCGACTTATGGGACGTGCTGCTGACCACGTCGCAATGGCCCACGGGATTCGGGTGCGCTCCCGCGGCAATCAGGCCGCTGATGTGCGCAATGTCGGCTACGAGATAGGAGTTCGCTTCCAGGGCGATTTCTGCCATTGCCGCGTAGTTAAAGACACGCGGGTAAGCAGTTCCGCCGACCCAGATGAGCCGCGGCCTTTCCCGCTTGGCTGTCTCGCGCAAGCGGTCATAGTCAATCTGCTGTGTCGTTTCATCCAACCCATAGGGGACGCGTTGATAGTCAGTACCGGAAAAATTGATGGCCCAACCATGAGTCAGATGGCCCCCTTCCGGAAGGGGCAAGCCCATGACTTTGTCACCGGGGCTCAAAAGCGCACGATAGACAGCCTGGTTGGCCGGCGAGCCGGAATAAGGCTGGACGTTGGCATGCTCGCTGCCAAATAATGCTTTCAGGCGCTCAGTGGCCAGATTTTCAAGCTCATCAACGATCTCGTTTCCAGCGTAGTAGCGCGCACCGGGGTACCCCTCGGCGTACTTGTTTGTGAAAATTGAGCCGTTCGCTTCCAGCACGGCCGAGGACGCAAAGTTCTCTGAGGCGATGAGCTTGAGGGTCGTCCGCTCCTGCTGCTCCTGTCTCAGAAGCAGCTCGTGAACGCGGCAATCAACCGCGGCCAAGGAAGACCGCCCATAGGTGTCGGGCTGTGCGATCGCGTCGTCGGCGGAGTTGTCCATGGTAGCTTCGCACTCCAATTGGATTGACCTACTTCACTATCAGGCATGCGGTACCCTTCGGCCGCGTGTTTCGTACCGCTTCAAGCCTTTGCAGGTCCTGTTTATGATAGCCGTCGCGATGGGGCAGGAGATCGACCAATAATCGAACCAGCCCGCCGTCGTTGGATTCTGCTTTGAGATGGTACGAGCGCCACGGAGGCTGTTCGTTGCAGCAAAGCAAGTCGGCTCTGGCGAGTAGCCGGACGTGTCGCGCAACCCGCTCTCGACACACGCCCAGAATCTCCGCTAGCTCGCAGACAGTTAGGTCCGCATGCGCACAAAGGCCCAGGAATCGAAGGCGATCAGAATGGGCTGCCATGCGCAGGCGACTGACCAGTGCCATCATGGGTCAGGCCCAAGTTCTACCGAATTTCTCATTTCCCGTTCTCCACAGAAGTTGCAGCTTTCGAAGGTTGTCCAACGACCAGACAAATCTTGGTGGCCGTGACCGACCGCCGAAATCGCTGTGTCGAACAAACTAATGGGCGCTCTTCTTGCCATTGCCTTTAGCCGAAATTTGCAAGCAGTTCGGCGAGTCGGAGGACAAGCGGCGCCACGGTTTGACCACTGATCTCAGACGTTGCATTAAGCCTACCATTCACAGCGAGCCGGAGTTGCTAAGAGTCTATGAATTTCCTTGAAGGATCTGTTGCAACGGTTGTCGATCTGGCCTGCTCCCGGTTTGCAGCGATCAATCTCGAGCAGACTGACCGTGATACAAAGATGAAGGAAGGTTCCCTTTCAATCCGATCTTCTTCCCGACCAAGAACCGTCCCGGTCTAAGTGAACTGACCCCCGAAAGTTGGACACAACCTTCGGGGGTTTTGCATGTCCAGACACGGCGAGAGTTTCAAGCGCCTCGGTTGTCGATAGCTATTTAGGCGGGGATGAGAGCTACGCGAGTGCGGCGTCGATGCATGGCGTTGATGCGGCCACTGTTCGCAAGTGGGTTG
>NZ_JAMYMJ010000121.1:0-3769 GCF_040318435.1 Mesorhizobium sp. M1143
GAAATGTGGAGATCGACGCTCTCCTGACGCGCTCATCGAAGATTTTAGGCCGCGCCGACGTGGCTGCTTGAGCGATAACACTCACTCCGGAGGCCCCAGTGCGGCTCCTTGGCCAAGCTGCTCGGCACGCCGTGAGTGTGCTTTCTTGTTTGGGGAAGGGAGACTTACGTCTACAACAATCTCGTTTCGATCACGATGGAGAGTCGGCGAGACAAGTGTTGCTGATGTTCATTGGCTCCGTAGCAACTTCTGCAGTCACAATGCAGCTTATGTTCCTATGCTGGAGAGTTGGCCATTCAACTCGCGTAGCTCGCTTTGTTGCGGTGGAGCTTGGTCAGAGCACACTGCTGCTTTACCTGCTTCAGGGCGCCGTGTTTCGCTTCATGGATCTAATAGGGTTCGGAGAGCTTTGGGATCTCCCGAGCAGAATCGGGTTCGCCACTTTGCTTGGTGCCGCGATCGTTGTCTCCGCTTGACAATTCGCAGGATTGCGCGTGACCACGGATGGTTGTCGCGCGACTACGCTTAATATGTGACGACGCTTGCGCCTTGTAGGCAATTGTTGCGGCCGCCCACGGCCGACATGAACGTGCTTGGCCGCACGTTTTCTAAGTGAGGCGGAAAGAGGCGCGCGACCCCTCTCCCCAGCAACCCGCCTTGCGGATTCCTCCTCTGCCCGCTTCGCAGACGAGGATACCCTCCGCCCCCTTGCTATTCGTTGCCCGCCGCTATGCAAAGGATGGGCGACCTGAATCCGTGCTCAAGCCGATCTGGCGGCAGAGGGGGCGGGCTGAACATGGGACCCGTGATTGACATAATTGCCGCGCGAATTCTCATGCTCGCCTAACCGGCCGGAACGATTTGCAATCCGGGCAGGCTCGACAAATCAAGGAGTAGCTCGTTCCGTGTCCAAGCCCAGACAAGTCTTGGTTATCTCACGGGCGCGATACAAAAGGCACAGGCTGGACTTGGCTGCCGGGGGCGGGGCTTGTCGACCGCTCGATTGAAAGTGAGATGCGAGGCGGAGAATCACCCATGTGCAGAGCGGCAAGGCGCTCGCCTACCTCCCTGTCATTCACCGTCAGCCGATGGTTTAGACGAAGATAGTCCGTCCATGTCGGCGTGCGGAATGTCTCGGTCCAAAGCGTCGACTTCTGAAGGTCGCGCTGGAGGGTCCAGTCCCGCGCACCGTCGCGGCTCTGAACGCGCCGCCTTTCGCGCATGCATCTCTGAAATTCATCGATACTCTCCTCGGGTATCGAGTACTCCACCTTGATCACGATCGGACCGCTCCTGGGTTTCAAAGGGAGGGCCAGTTCTGGTGGCCTGAAGTCGACGGCCGCTTGATCCGATTCCTCCCATAGCCGCACTGGCAATAGCTTTCCCACAGCCGCGACCAGCAACAGTGCCGCTGCAGCACCTTCCAAAGCCCACGTCAGCGAATAGTACTGCGCGACAGCACCCCAGATCCAGCTGCCCGCTGCCATGCCGCCGTAGGTCAGGGCGTAATAGATGGACAGGGTCCGACCAACGACCCACCTTGGGCTTGCCAACTGCACACACACGTCGGTTCCGGTCCAGGTGACAACCCAGCCAGCGCCACCGATTGCAAGCGCGATCGCCGCCACAGCCACCGACGATGTGAGGGCCATCAAAAGGCAACACGTTGCGCAAGCAACGGATGCGAGCGTGATCAATCGGTTCTGGGACGTAATGCGTCTCAAGTAGCTGCTGCCAATGCCGGCTATGAAGGCGCCTGTGCCGAAGCCAGCCAATAGCACCCCGTAAACAATTGGCCCTCCCGCCAGCTGGTCGCGAACCAGGAGGGGGAGCAGAGCAAGGATCGAGATGCTTGACAGCCCGAATAGGGTTGCACGCACAATCGCCACTCTGATCTCTGAGGATATTGCCGTGAATCGCATGCCATCATGAATGGCCGTAGTCATCCGCTCGCGCGGAAGAGGCGAAAAGCGAACTTGCCACTTTGAGCGCAGAACAGCGCTCAACGGGACCAAGTCACTCAGCGCAGCGAGGGCGAAAGCCGTAAGGGGGCCTAGCAAAGCTAAGATTACACCGCCCAGCGCCGGTCCTATGCTCCGAACCACGTTGTAGCCCACCGACATCAGCGTCACTGCGGCGGGTATGTCGCGCTTTTCCAGGATATCGCCTACCGACGCGTGCCATGCTGGATCGTTCAAGGCAAAGCCGCATCCGGCCAAGAAACTCAGTCCCAGGATCAGCCATGGACTAACAAAGCCCAGTCCCACAGCGAGTGCCAGCGCCGTGGATGCCAGTGCGATAAGGCAGTGTCCGGCAAGCATCACGCCCCGGCGGCTGAAGCTGTCTGCAATGGCTCCAGCAAGGATCGACAAGAAGAACGCGGGCAGTGTCGATGCAGCCTGTACGAGCGCAACCATTAGATCGGAGGCTGAAATCGTCGCCATGAGCCAGCTTATAGCCACGCTCTGCACCAGCCAGCCAAGGCTTGATATCTGCGTGGCTGTCCAGATAGAACGAAAGACCGGGTTGTGAAGAGGGATCAGTGTGTTTGCCGCAAAGCGCGGAGGATCTTGACGCCGCATCACTTCTCTCCTCCACTGGGTGTCGTTCGTCCGCTCATTTGCTTACAGCGGTGCGCTCTGTGCACAGACTGCGTCACAACGAAGTTCCGAAATCGCGCTCGCAACAAGGACAATGTGACATCCATGGTGCTGATGCGCCTTGAGGTACCAACCTGGCCGTTAGCTGATGGGTCCCGCAGCCAGCTGGGTGCGGTCAGTTCTGCCCTGCGACTCTTGGCTTTGGACGGTGCTAGCGCCCCGATGGCCGGCTTGTCAAACTGCCGTAGTGCCAGCACATCCATCCCATCTGTTGACCGCGATCTCCGACGAGGTCGAGCAGCAGTAGGTCAACGGCAAATCTGGGTATTTCCGCTATCCGGTCGAGCGCGTGGCCATCGTCCGGAAACCCGAAGACGTTCATCACCCAGGCGACCACCACGCCCGAGACAATGCGACACGGCGGTAGCGGTTCACCAGAGGACGTGCGTTCTACTCAGCAGGAACATTGTTCTGCCGATCGTCGGCTGCGCCAGCCGTCACGTAAAGCGGCGCCAGAGTTCTTGCACCCGTCATTGGACTCCCGCTTTGCAGGTTTCGCCTAGGGCCTGCATCAGGTCATCTATAATGTCCTGAGGATGTTCAAGCCCTACAGAAATTCGCAGCAATCCGCCTGGCGCTTTGGACTTCGCACCTTCAACGGATGCGCGATGCTCTATCAGAGAATGCGTCCCGCCAAGGCTTGTCGCCCGGACAACAATCTTCAGGCGGCCGGCCACGGCCATTGCAGCATCGGCTCCGCCCTCGACGATAAAGGATAGCATCGCTCCGTAATGGCTCATTTGCCGCGTAGCAAGATCGTGTCCCGGATCAGTTTGCAAACCAGGAAAGAGCACTTTTTCGACGCGCGGATGAGACGCCAGGGCCTCGGCCACTTTCTGGGCGCCTTCGCAATGGGCGCGCATGCGGACCGGCAATGTCTGCAGGCCCCGCAACGCCAGCCAACAGTCGAAGGGCGCTGCGACGCTGCCCTTGTGTTTCTGGACCATCCGCAATGGGCGACCGAGGGGTGACGCGTTTGGGACAATGACGACACCGGCCATCAAATCCGAGTGGCCGCCAATGTACTTTGTCGCCGAGTGCATCACCGCGTCTGCCCCGATTTCGAGTGGCAGTTGAAGCACTGGGGTGGCCCACGTATTGTCCACCAC
>NZ_JAMYMJ010000122.1:0-3708 GCF_040318435.1 Mesorhizobium sp. M1143
GGCCGGCAAGATATGGAAGCAGACACGATAGCCGATCAGCTCGGCGAGATCGTGAAGTCCACAGCAGACAAGACCGAGCATGCCGTGCGCGAACGAATTTCCGATACGTCTCAGCGCCAAACCTAGCTTGATGATCCTGGATCAACGATAGCCGGCCTCTCCAGAAAGGGGCCGGTGTTGTCCGTCAAACGGTGACCCGCTCGAGTCACTTCAGAGCCGTGTGCGGACTGATGTCCCTTGCCGATAGTAATCCAGCGGATCAGGTTCTCTGGATTGTTGGCCAACCCGCCGCCGATAAGACGCGGTCAGCAAAACTGGCATCTAGGCGAGGACCGACATTGCACTTGAAGTTCGCAGACCGAGGATGCCGGTCCGCTCTGGGACGTAGGGCGACACCCCCACTTCACCCCCCAGCCAGCCGCGGCAGCAGAAAAATCTCCGCCCCCGGCGGCAGTTCCTTCGACCACGTATCGCGATAGATCGTCCCGTCGATGGCCACCGCGATGCCCTTCTCGATCCAGGGCTCGATGCCGGGATACTGTTCAGCCAGTTTCCTGAACAGCTCCCTTATGTCCTTGGCCTCGACCTCGACCTTGCTCTGGCCGCCGGCGAGCTGGCCCAGCGCGCCCCAGAGCGTCACTTCGACCATTAGGGCAAGAACCTCATTTTTGCCCTAGCCTCCCCGTTCCGCCTCGATCGCGGCGAGAACCCGTGGCGGCGACATCGGGATGTGGGTCATGCGTACGCCGGCGGCGTTGGAGACCGCATTGGCGATCGCCGCCAGCGGCGGCACGATCGAGGTTTCGCCGACGCCGCGCACGCCATAGGGGTGGTTGGGGTTGGGGATCTCGAGGATCTGCGTGTCGATCATCGGCAGGTCCGAGCAGACCGGGATGCGGTAGTCGAGGAAGCCTGCGTTCTGCAGGCGCCCGTCCTTGCCGTAGATATACTCCTCGTTGAGCGCCCAGCCGATGCCTTGCGCGGCACCGCCCTGGTACTGGCCCTCGACATAGGTCGGGTGCACCGCCTTGCCGGCATCCTGGATCACCGTGTAGCGGATCACCCTGGTCGAGCCGGTATCGGGGTCGACCTCGATGTCGCATATATGGGTGGCGAAGGAGACGCCGGCGCCGTCGGCGACGAGCTCGCTGTGGCCGGCGATCGGCCCGCCGGTCTTGCCGGAAGCAGCGGCGATCTCCTTCAGCGACAGGGCTGCAAGATTGCCGTATTTTTCGCCCTTGGCGATGGCGTGGCCGTTTTCCCAGACCACGTCGTCGACGGGGATGTCCCACGTCTGGGCGGCGCGCTCACGCAGGATCTTGATCGCGTTGCGGGCGGCCGAGATGGTCGCCATCGAGGACGAGAAGGTGCCCCGGCTGCCGTCGGTCATGTCGTTGTAGCCAAGCGAGGACGTGTCGGCGACCACCGCCTTGAGCTGGGCATAGTCGATGCCGAGCTCCTCCGCCGCCACCAGCGACAGCGACGCACGCGAACCGCCAACGTCCACCGTGCCGACGGCCAGCGACACCGAGCCGTCCATGCCGATGTTCAGGTCCACGCAGGTCTGGCCACCGAAATTGAACCAGAAGCCGCAAGCCATGCCGCGTCCCTGGTTCTTGCCCAGCGGCGCCTTCATGTGCGGATGGTGCTTGGCCGCCTCCAGCGTCGGGCCGATGCCGATCGGGCCGTAGACCGGGCCGTAGGAAGAGCGGGTGCCTTCCTGCGCGGCGTTCTTGATGCGGAACTCGACCGGGTCCATGCCGAGTTCCTTGGCCAACTCGTCGACGGCACTTTCCACCGCGAAAGCCGCCATCGGTGCGGAGGGCGCGCGGTAGGCCGCGGTCTTCGGCCGGTTGACCAGCACTTCGAAGCCGACCGTCTTGACGTTGTCGAGCTTGTAGCAGGCGAATGCCGTCATGGCGCCGATCTCGGCCCAGGTGCCGGCATAGGGACCGCTGGTGTAGCGCAGCGTCGCTTCGGCGGCGGTGATGGTGCCGTCCTTGCGAGCGCCGATCTTCACGTCGATCGAGGTGGCGCTGGTCGGACCCGAGGCGCGGAACACCTCGTCGCGGGTCATGACGAGCTTCACCGGCCGTCCCGCCTTGCGCGACAGCGCCAGCGCCACCGGTTCGGCCCAGACGTGGGTCTTGCCGCCAAAGCCGCCGCCGATTTCAGACGAGGTGACGCGCAGCTTCGAGGCTTCCAGCCCGAGCAGTTGCGCGCAATGCTGGCGGTAGACGAAATGGCCCTGCGTGCAGACCCAGAGGTCGGCGGTGCCGTCGGACGAGACGCTCGCCACGCAGGCATGCGGCTCGATATAGCCTTGATGCGTCTGCTCGGTCTTGAAGGAGCGCTCGACGATGACATCGGCGTGGCCGAAACCCTGATGGACATCGCCATGGCCAAACTGGCTGCGCTTGGTGACGTTGGACGGCTTTGCCGGCTTTTCCTCGAGACCCTCGGTGAAGATCGTGTCGTTGATCAACGGCGCGGTGTGCTTCATCGCCTCGTCGACATCGGTGACATGCGGCAACAGCTCGTACTCGACCTCGATCAGCTTCAGCGCCTGCCTGGCCGTGCGGGCATCGACGGCGGCGACCGCGGCCACGGCGTGGCCGTCATAGAGCGCCTTGCCGCGCGCCATGCAATTGTCGAGGACGTCGTACATGGCGGCGTCGCCATCGGTGAGATCGGGCAGGTCGGCGGCGGTGATCACCGCTTTCACGCCGGCGAGCTTTTCCGCTTTCGAAGTGTCGATCTTGAGGATCCTGGCATGCGCATGTGGGCTGCGCAGGACACGCCCGACCAGCTGTCCCGCCATGTTGAAGTCGGCGCCGTAGCGGGCGCGGCCCGTCACCTTGTCGACGCCGTCGGGACGGATAGGCCGCGTGCCGACGGAGGAGAATTTGCGGCCCGAAAAGCGTGGATCGAAGTTCATGCGTGCGCTCCCTTCATCACATTGGCCGCGTCCTGGACCGCGCGCACGATCTTGTCGTAGCCGGTGCAGCGGCAGAGGTTGCCGGCGAGGCCGAAGCGGATTTCTTCCTCGGTCGGATCGGGGTTCTTGGCCAAAAGGTCCTTCGCCGCGATCAGGAAGCCCGGCGTGCAGATGCCGCATTGCAGCGCTGCATGCTCAAGGAATTTCTGCTGCAGCGGATGTAACTGATCGCCATGCGCCATGCCCTCGACGGTCTCGATATGCCGGCCTTCGGCTTCAGCGCCGAGCACCAGGCACGAGCAGACCAGCCGGTTGTCGAGGATGATCGAGCAGGCGCCGCAGTCGCCCGTGCCGCAGCCTTCCTTGGCGCCGGTCAGCCCGAGGCGATCGCGCAGGACGTCGAGCAACGTCTCGTCGGGCTGGCAAAGGTATTCGACGTGATCGCCGTTGATTGTCGTTGAAACTGCTACACCGGCCATCATTTGCCTCCTGCGCGTGCGTAGGCGGTCGTCGCGGCCCGTCCGGCCAGCACGCCCGCAACTTTTCGTCTGAACTCGATCGTTCCGCGCTTGTCATCGATGGGGCGGCAGGCCCCGGCGCAGACCTTGGCGAGCCGCTCAAGTGCCGCCTCATCCAGCTTCCTGCCGATGAGAGCCTCGGCTGCTTCTTCCACCAGAAGCACGGTCGGGGGCGCGCGCCCCCCCCCCCCCCCCCCCCCCGCGGGGCGGGGACGCACCGCGAGCCACCGCCTCTCCCCCCCGCGGCCCCCC
>NZ_JAMYMJ010000123.1:0-3685 GCF_040318435.1 Mesorhizobium sp. M1143
TTCGAAAGCTGCTTCGGCCCGGAGGAAGGCGAAAGCCGCCTCACACGGACCAAGGACAACGCCCAGGATTGAGAGCCGCTTGCGTCAGTCGTACAGCGTCAGAGCTCGCGCCGCGCCATCTGTCTGTTGTCAAATCTCGACGGACGCCTTGGGGGATTTGAATACTGTGCGCTCGCGATGCTCGCTTCGGCGGGTCGTCGTCATGGCAGGCGCGAGTCGAATGTTTGTTAGATGCCGCCACAACCTAAGCCGGCATCATCAATCGCTACAAGCGCAAGGAGTTGAAGGACACGTTGCGCGATCTTGAGCAGGCCGGACTTGGTGACCAGCTCGTTAGGTTTTCCAATTCATGAGTGGCTAGAGCGATGGCTGTACTGGCGTTCGATCTCGTTTATTTTTCCGGCCTGACGGCAGACCAACTGCTAGGCAGCGTCATCTCACTTCTGGCGTGTTTGCTCCTTTATAACGCTCTGGCTCCGGACCGAGTTAATCGATAGGTCGGCGGCCGCTCGGCGTCACTGCTAATGCCCTGATACGATTTTAGGAAACGGGGTCTGCAGTGTTTTCTTCCGCTTCGGCGCCACATAGCTTTCAACCAGGCGAAATGCTCGACGTCGACAGTTACCAGCGGCCGTAGGTTGATGGTCACCGTGTTTGGCGCTCAGAACTTCCTGCGTGCTAGTCAATGGCGAGCATCGGAAGCGATTTTGCAGGTTTTGCGCTGACGGGATTCTGGCTCGGCCCGCCGGTCGGGTTCGTCAAAAGGTGCTAATATAGCGTTGTATGTCCGATCGGCGGTAGTAGCCGCTTACTGATCGCCGGACGGTCATCCCTGAACCTTGTTGCACCGCACCTGGAGTGCTTAGGGAATGATATTATCTGACAAATGGAAAAATCACGTAGGAGCCAAAGTAAAATTTTATTATATCTGACTCCTGAGAATTACCAAGTACTGATCCAAGAACGAATCTTTCGCGGGCCGTTAAGTTGTTTTTCAACTCTAGTGCGTCACTATGGGGTCCGTAGGTCCCAAAAAATGTCCCATCCTTTGCAGGGCAAAAAGGAGGCGTACTATGGCAAGAATTTTTGAAATTCTTACGGGCAGTCTGACTGCCGGATCTGTTCTCGTAATTCTTTGCATGCCAGCGACTGCAGCTGGAATTAATGTCGGAGGCGTCGGCGGGGTATCCGTCGGCAGCGGAGGCGCCAGCGCTAATGTGGGCGGCAACAGCGGCGCTACGGCTAGCGTATCCCTAGGCGGTTCTGGGGCAAATGCCGCAGCCTCCGTCGGCGGCACTGGCGGAGCGACTGCTTCCATCGGCACCGGCGGCGCCAATGTCGGTGTCGTCACCGGGGTCGGTACCGACGTAAATGTCGGCGTTGGAACCAATCCAGCCGCCAACCCCAGCAACCCGACCGCTTCGAGCAACCCGAATCTGGCTAGCGTTGTCGGCGATATGTCGAACGCCCAGGTCACTCGGATGAAGAAGCGCTGCGTCGAAGTGCTTAGCAACGAAGATACCTATGATCGTGAGCTGCGCCGGCTCTGCTTGCTGATCTCGCGCCGCTAACCAGCGACCCCTTTCCGACCTGTCGGGGCTGTCGACATGACACTCTCCAGTTCCGGCAGTGGAAGCCCGCCCGCCGAAAGGTTGGCGGGCTTTTACAGTCAGCGTTTTTCCATCCGCAGCAGGCAGGATTTTTAGGCACTTTCGCGTATGTAAACGTTGACACTTAAGGCGCTTTCGCCTCGTAGGCAAGTTGTGTAACGCCTTGTTCTTGAACAAAAAATGTGAGAACGCCTAGTTGCTTAAGCGAAAAGCGCCTTACCGAGCGGATATCAAAAATAAACATTGTAGCGATCTTGCAACCGCCCGAGGCCGCTTTTACGCGTTCGGAGCAAGTCTAAGGCCGATAAGTCATCGTTTTGCTTATGTTTCTTCACGTCACGGTGGCGGTAGGTGTAGCCGGGAATGTCCTGCAAATGGAACGTATTGCCGGGAGGCGAGTAGCGGTAGATAAATCCGAATTGGTCGGTGATCCCGTTGACGCTCGAATAAGTGATCTCGCCATACAGATACATATGGAAGGGAACCCGCCCCTATGTGAGTATCGGACAGGAAAAGCTCATTCAGCACATTGTTTGTGATAGGGCCGCCGCGATCAAAAGCTGCAGGGCTAAGAGCATCGTCTGCCCCGAGCACCCGTTCAACGTCATTGATTTCTCCGGGATGGTAATGCGGAGTTGGCGGCAAGTTGCAAAGCCGGAGGCTCGCCCGAATCTCGTTTATGATGGCAGGAGTGCGTCCGAAATTCTTGATCGAGTATGCCGCTTCCGGAATTGGTCTTTTGTTGTCGGGCTTGTCAGCCCAATCGTGCGTCACCCCCACCAACGGTTTGGTGGCGGTGACGAACAAATACGGGCGCTCGATATCGAGCAAAGCCTTTTCGGCAATGTCGGCGCTGCGCTGGGTGTGCCTAGCAGCCTCTTTGGCGTAGTAAGCAGCGGCCATAGCAGCGGCGAGCGTGAAAGCACCCACGATAGCGCCAATGGTGGTCCAGTTCGCCGACTGTTGGGCAGCGTCGGCAGCGTTCCACTGGGCACACAGATCGGAACTGCGATCATCGTGACCTGCTTGGCATGGGTTAGTGTAACTTGGGGGTTCATTTGCCTGTTGGACTGGCGGAGGGCTTGCCGCAACAGGGTTGCCTATGGTCTCTTGATGCTGTTCGGAATGTTGGGGCTGAGTGCTCTTGCGCTCGTCTGGCGGTAAAGCCGCCCCGAGTAAAACTACTCCGAAAGCCGCAATGAGGATGCCCCGATAGCGTCTAAGCATTGCAGTAAGAACGCAGCGCTAAAGCCCCCGGGCTTATTTTGTTGTTCAAAATACGCTCGGTTTCGTGAATGTCCATAGTCGCCAATTTTTCGGCGAGTTGGGCATAGGTAACGCCCTTCCGCTTCAACTCTGACTTCAAAAGGTTCTTGGCTTTCGTCTCGTATTCGACGGTCTGCGGGTCGTCCTTGCCTGCCATAGCCTCGCCTCAAAAAATATCATCACAGTCGGTGGTACAGGCCCCTGTATTTGGCGATACAAGCCCCGCATATAACCGGATATGATGACAATAGCCCAACACTTCCTCCTTTCCGCCGAAAGCCGCTCCCTTTCTCTGAAAGAGATTTACAAGGGTGGCGAGGAAAAGGCTTACGACGCGTTCAAGCGCCTTCGCTGCGCTTCGACTCAAGGCGAGCCTGTTTGCCGGAAATGCGGGTGCCTGGATCATTACGACATTCCGACCCGTCGCAAGTTCAAGTGCGCCGCTTGCGGGGGCGCAGTTCTCGGTTACGAGGGCACGATCTTCGCCTTGGCGCAAGCTGTCGTTTGTCGATCTGCTCGCCGCGATCTGCCTGTTTGTTAACGGCGCGAAGGGCATGTCGGCGGTCCAGTTCTCTCGCGATCTGGACGTGCAGTACAAGACCGCCTTTGTGCTGGCTCACAAGCTGCGCGAAGCCTGTCGGCTGAAACCAAGAACGAAACCCTTGAAGGCGAGGTCGAGATTGACGGCGCTTACTTTGGTGGCGTGGTGGGCGCCCCCGGCGCGCGCCTGTGCTGCAGGGCGCCCGGCTCGGGGGGGCGTTTTTTTGAGGACTATTGGGGGATTGTCACGTGAGTCGCGCCAAAACCAC
>NZ_JAMYMJ010000124.1:0-3572 GCF_040318435.1 Mesorhizobium sp. M1143
CCCTAACTCGCGCGGGGGTACAACGGCTCCGAGAAGCTTCGCGAAGCTTTGCATGTTTTGCCGCGACCTTCTCTGACTTGCGATTGGGACGGGTGCCCAGAGGGTAGCGTTTCGAACAGCATCGGTGCTACTTCAAAGCCCGTCACGGCCAGAAACAGCGGCAATGGCGACTTCCGACTGTCCATCTCGTTAGCCAGTCAAGAGCCGCTCGCGCGGCCGGCGGCTGCCGTAAGCGCCCATGACTATCATGTCCTCAGACGTGGCGATTGCGTGCTTTGCGAGCACAGCGGCCACCGGTTTTCCAGAGCTCGCCAGCCGATCAACGACACCCGAGCGCCGTGCCTGGTGAGATAGGCAGCGATATCGGCTCCAGGCTCGGTACCGTTTTCGGGTGCAGGTCGCCTCCGGATCCACTAGTGCGACACTAACTTCCTCAGCACCGGCGAGCAGCCCCAAGGCTTCCCGAACTGAACGGGACGCCTTGTGCGCGTTGTCTAGGAGCCTGTGCGAGTAGTGGCTGGTCAATTTGATGCGAGTCTGATCCTGTTTATGGCCATGAGCAAGCATTTTCGCCCTGGAAGATAGATCAACCTCATCTGCTGCGACCGAGCGTGCAGGACTTCGTGCCGAGGGACCGCCTGTCGCGGTTCATTGTGGAACTGGTGCGGGAGAGCCTCGACCTGAGCGAGATCGCCAGCAGCTAAACGAGTGCCCTCGGCCAGCCGCCCTTCGATCCTCGTCTGATGGTAGCGCTGCTGCTTAATGGCTACGCGAGCGGCATCTATTCCTCTCGGCGCATCGCCAAGGCGTGCGTGGAGCGCGCCGACTTCTGATGATCGCCGCCTTTGATGCGAGGGATTTCCGCACGATCTCAGACTTCCGCAAGCGGCACTTGAAGCCGTTGGCTGGGCTGTTATGTCGCGCTCGACGGCACCAAGATCAAGGCGAATGCGTCCAAACACAAGGCGATGAGCTACGATCGGGATTGAAGAGGCGCCAACCCGAGTTGCAGGCCGAGGTCGATCGGTGGCTGGCCGCCGCCGAGGCCGCCGATGCCGAAGAGGACAAGTTGCACGGCCACAAACGCGGCGACGAGCTGCCCGACTGGGTCGCCGACAAGCAGAAGCCGATCGCCAGGATCGCTGAGGCCAAGGCTGAGCTGTAGGCCGAGGCGAGGCCGCGGCCGACGAGCAGCGTCGCATCGAGGCCGAGAAGCAGAAGAGCCGTGAGGCCGAGGGCCGCAAGAACACCGGCAAGGCCGCCGCGCCGCCGTCCGACGAGCCTGCCGCAAAGGCACCGCGCAACTTCACCGATCCTGAAAGCCGTATTCTCAAAACCAAGGATGGCTTCATACGGGCCTATAACGCGCAGGCGGCCGTCGATGGCAAAACGCGCATCATCGTCGCGCACACCCTGACGCGGAGCGCAAGCGACCATGGCCAGTTGGTGCCGCTGGTCGATGGCATCTTAAGCCAACCTCGGCCGCAAACCGCAACAAGCTTCCGCCGACAGCGGATATCCAAGCGAGGCCAACCTCGCGAGCCTCGATCAGCGCGGGACCGACGGCTACGTCGCCACTGGACGCGCCAGCCGCCCCACGGCCGACAACGGCAAGGTCGGTGGACCACTGACACCGGCGATGAGAAAAAAGATCGCCGACGGCGGTTTCGACACCCCCACTGGTTACGAAAGCAGATCGTGGAGGCGGTGTTCGGACAGAGGCAGGCGCGCGGCTTCCGCCAGTTCCTGTTGCGAGCCTTGGCAAACGTTCGTGCCGAATGGGCGATGATCTGAACCACAGACAACCTCGTGAAGCTCGCAAGGGCAGCATGAGCCAGCTATCGTCATCAAATAAGCCCGGCCAGAAAGCTAACTGGACGGGCTCCTAGGCGACTCGGGGATGCGATCGCCTACCGCGGAGTTGACATAATCAGGACGGACAAATGTGCGCCGACCTCCGCGCACAAGCTTGCAGCTGTTCTGACGTCCCGATCGGAGTGGTCAGCTCCCGCTACACTGAGTAGGCTTTTGAAGGCCATCCCTTCCTTCCTGAGTATGTCGCGTCCGTAGCGCGTTTCGAAGCCGGAAGACTTGCGTTCCAACGAAAGTGGAGAGTGGCACACCATCCGTTCGCTATTCAGTCGTCCGGCTTCTCGAGCGAGTAGCCGGCAGACCTGACCGTACGAATGACGCTACCTGGCGAAGCCGCCTTCAGCGCCTTTCTGATCCGGCTGATATGGACGTCGACAGTGCGTTCACCGATATGTATATTGTCCGGCCAGGCCGCGTCGATCAGCTCGTCTCGGCTGAAGACCTTGCCGGGAGCCTCAAGAAATTGCCGCAGCAGGTTGAATTCGAGAGGTCCGAGATGGATGTCGTGGCCATTACCTCGAACCCGGTGAGCATCGAGCTTCATCTCAAGGCTGCCGCAACAGAGCCAACTGCCGTTTTTTATCCCGTTTGAACCCGGCTGTGGCAGCGCCAGCTTCGTGCGTAGACAGTCAAGCAGCTTGGCCGGCGCAAAGGGCCGCACAAAGCTCTCGTCAACACCTGCCTTCAAGAGATCGAGGTGCTGGTTCTCGGCGCCGGGCGCGATCAACGCAATGACGGGCAGGAGGCCAGTCCGGGGCTCCCCCTTGAACCGGGCGCAAATTGTGGAGCCTGTCGCGCTTCCTGGCCCGCAATCCAGGACTACCGCGTGGAGCTCCCGTTGATCGGCCAATGCAAGTGCTTCCTTCACGCCGCCTGCCGGCTCACTGGTGAAGCCGTCCGCCCCCAGAATGTGGTTGAGGAAAAGATACAACTCCGCATCTTGCGAACAGATCAGTACCACTGGCTTCATCAGCGCTACCCCCAGAACCATATCGGCCTGGACCGCCTCAATTGAGAGGGCTGGCCACCGCATGTCCTCAAGACCTGACATAATCCCCTCGATCGAAAGTCGGTTGCATCACGCCCGCGCCACCTCGGGATGAGCCTCAATGGCTGCGGTGGCATCGCCGGCCAGTTTGGTACCGGCCGCCGCGAGCTTCCAGAACGTCTCGAAACCGAACCGGTGGACGTCGCGCAGGGTCTTTGACAGAACGACCAACCGCCCGGCCGTGAAGAGCACGCGCCCGAAGCCCTCATGGCTCATCTCCATCATCGGCGATGCCATCAGGCCCGTGCGCTCCTCAATCGCAAGCCCGACGGCGGTGTAGAACTTATCAAGCCTCCACAGCACGTCCGGATCGGGATCGCCGATGATTGGAATTGCACGGCGCTGTTCCCTGGTGATGATGAAGTCGCCCAGCAGCTCGGGGTCCGATTTGCCTTCCCATGACCCGTGGGAATCATTGGCACGGATCAACCGCACGAGGCATTTGACGAACGGGGTGGCAAGAGCCGCCTCGTCCTCGGTGGCTGCAGGGCTAACTTCGGCATCAGACATTTCGGCCACTCCTCATTTCAATCCTCGTCCTCGAAGGAGGGTTTCTGTCCGGCGGCACCTGCCTGCGCGAGCACCTTGCGCAGCCAAGGGGGAGGAGACGTCCTGAGCATCATCTGCGTGCGCAACAACACCTCTTGGATGG
>NZ_JAMYMJ010000125.1:0-3522 GCF_040318435.1 Mesorhizobium sp. M1143
AAGGTCAACAACCACGAGATCGACTGGCTCACGTGAAAGAACATAGTCAAACTGCTTGCTATCGTGGACTGCGGTTACCTTCAGGGCATGCATCGTGAGATACTCGGCGATGAGGCGCCGCATTGCGGCATCATCGTCAATGACAAGAACATGTTTCAACGGCACACCTTCAATCTTGAATCCCCATGTCTAAACCTGTTGCCGAGCAACCCTGGGGCACCACCCAAAACAGCTGCCCTTGATACCACTCGCCGTTGCGTGCGGCCAATGTGAGGCCGTGCTCGCCCTGGTCTTTTCATCCCTAGCGAATTGACCGCACCAAGGCAGCCCGTGGCCACCAGACAGGTCCAAGCGCCGACATGACCCTGCCGTGTGGTCCTTCGCTTTTTCGCTTCGAGCTCCCCCGTTGGTGCAGGCCTGCCAATATCACTCGAGTTCGACCTCATGGATGCTAAGTTTCCTGCCGTGCCCTTGCATCCTCGTCATCCTGGAGTTTGCGGACCTGGATCATCTCGATATCCTGCGGCTCGTGGATCCAGCTCGGACATGGTTGAGCAGCGCGGCGTTTGGCTTGATCAGAGAGGCGGTCGGCGGAAGAAGACCGTGATTCGCTGCAGCGGCCTTGTGCCAAATAGTATGTCTCCTGCCAAGCCGGCTTCGTCCAAGGTGGCCGGCGGCCTCAAATGCTGTTCGGGCGACCGGCAGGTCGCCGGTTGCGGTGAACGTCCGGGCTAACATTTCTCAGTTACTGCAACTCCTCCATCTTGAGCGTGTCACTATGCTTGTCCATTGCGCCGTCGGACTGCGTCAATGACGTGCGTTATCTGCCGATGGGACTGTGCATGATCCACCCTTTGGCGGCGGCGGCCGAACAGCTGAACGAGGCTCGCACCAGGATGGGCTGCGCCGCCACGTCTTCCCAGTTGACCCTCGCCGCCGCGGATTTGCGCCTTCGAGCCAGCTTCGCGGACGAGCTCGCGTCTCAAGCAATGATCTGAGTGTGCAGGGCCGCGCATGGCTGCTCTTTAAGGACCGGCAGCATACCGGCAAAGTTGGGCCGCTTTATCGCCGTAGTCGATTCCCCACGGTGATCCCGAGCCTGAACAAGCCCGCCAAGCTCCCCATTTTGTCCTTGGCTTGGCGCTGACAGAAGCACCATCCATGACGCCAAAGTCGCGGCCCACACTCCAGGAGCAACGGACGGCCGGGACGAGCAATCCTGTACAGGAGTCATTGTACCAAGATGCTCCGGATGTCGCTGGCTGATCGGGCCCGCGCCACCCACGCATGCGCAAGATGCTCACCCACGCTGATACGAACACGGTCTTTGCTTCAATTGAAACCGAAAAGCTGAACTTGAACATCACACAGTAACAAACCTCCCCGATAAGCGCGTGCCGGACAGGGCCAGAACCCGTCCGGCGGCTTGGAAAGGTAGGTGATAGGGAATGTTTATTGCAGCTTGGCCGCTGGCCATCGTCCTGATGACATCCATGTCACTCCCAGCCGAGCCCGCGCCACTTTCTCCGCGTGAGTTCCGCAGCCTGTCGCGCAAATGCGCCCCCTGGGTTGCGCCGTCCACCCTCGCCGCGATTGCCAAGATTGAAAGTGGCTTTGAAACGCTGGTGGCTCATGACAACACCACAGGTGAGCAGCTTCGCTGGATAGACCACCTGGAAGCCACGCGGGGCATCAAGGAACGCCTCGAAGCACAACATTCTGTCGATGTTGGATTGATGCAGATAAACAGCAAGAACTTTGCCATGCTCAATCTCACGCCGGAAAGGGCTTTCGAGCCCTGCGCCTCGCTTTCGGCTGCCGCCCACCTGCTTGAAAGCCGGTATGCCGGCGGCACCACTGCTGTGGCACAGCAACTGGCGCTTCGCCGTGCCATCTCGGCCTATAACACGGGCGACGTCACGCATGGCTTCGCCAACGGTTATGTACGCAAGGTCGAGTCGGCCGCAAAGGACATCTCAAGTCTCCTTGAGAGAACGCTGGAGCCGACTGCTCGAGATGTGCCGCACCTTGAGGCACCCGGTCGGAAAGCCGTGCCGCCTCTGCTCCAGCAGAGCCAACAGGCCAATAGAAAGAAGCAGCCCAACCAAGATTCTTGGGACATCTGGGGCTCGTATCAGCCAGACCGCTCCGGGGCCGATCCCTCCGATCCGACAGGCAGCCAGGCTGCGAAAGCACGGGAACCCTCGAACCCGAACAAACTCGTATTCGATTGAAACATGGAGATGCAATGATGACGCCACTCAAGATACTTCGTGCGCTTAAAACGCGTGTTCCTTCGCCTTTTTCCATGCTGCGCATGGCGGCTGAATATGTACCGGCCGCTGCTGCAGGCGCGGCGTGGACGGTCTTCTACAGCGGGCCAGCCGCGGCTCAGGTGACCGGAGGGACGGATCCTGCCAAGATGGTCCAGAATATCTGCACGTTCATACTTGGCCCCTTTGGACAATCACTGGCCGTGCTCGGGCTCGTAGCCATCGGTATCTCTTGGATGTTCGGTCGTGCTTCACTTGGCCTGGTTGCGGGTGTCGTTGGAGGGATCGTCATCATGTTCGGGGCCAGCTTCCTGGGCAAGGCGCTCATAGGCGGTGGCTGATGAGCGACCGGTTGGAAGTGAGCACCCTCTATGTGGCGGCGACGCGCCCCGCACTGTTTCTGGGGGTGCCGCTGACGCTGGCCGGATTGCTCATGATGTTGGCTGGGCTTGTTATCATTATCCTTCAGAACCCGCTCTACGAAATCGTTCTCGCGCCACTCTGGTTCGGAGCACGGCTGGTTGTTGAGCGTGACTATAACGCGGCAAGCGTCGTGCTGCTCTATTTGCAGACGGCCGGCAGAAGCGTGGACGGGCCGGTCTGGGGAGGCGCAAGCGTCAGCGCCAATCCGATCAGAGTGCCGAAACGCGGAAGAGGAATGGTGTAATGTTCGGCGCCAGCGGCCGGACCGAGAGGTCTGGCGAGATCTACCTTCCGTATGTTGGTCACGTAAGCGATCAGGTTGTCCTTCTGGAAGACGGATCGATCATGGCCATGGCACATGTGAACGGTGTGCCCTTTGATTTGGAAGACGCTGAGATGCGCAACTCGCGCTGCCGCGCGTTCAACACTCTCTTGCGCAACATCGCCGATGACAATGTCTCGATATACGCTCATCTTGTGAGACACAACGATGTGCCGGCGCCGGCGCCGCGCCGGTTTCAAAGTGCATTCGCTGGCAGTCTGAGCGAGGCCTACGAGCGTCGTGTGCTGTCGGGAAAGCTCTTTCGCAACGATCACTTCCTCACTTTGATCGTGTCCCCCCGCACCGCAATCGGCAAGATCGGCTTGCGGATTGCCAAGTCCCGCAGACGGAATGAGCACGATCTAGCCACCCAAATGCGGAGCCGGGAAGACCTCTGGCACATCATTGCTGGCGCACTCGGCGGTTACGGTCTGCGCCGGTTGGGCATTCGTGAGAAAGGCAACGTGCTCTTCACGGAAATCGGCGAGGCGCTTCGGCTCATGA
>NZ_JAMYMJ010000126.1:0-3373 GCF_040318435.1 Mesorhizobium sp. M1143
CGGGATGCGCAGCTCGACCGTGCCGGCCCGCGTCTCCCAGTCCCGGTCGCGGTAGCCATTGCGCTGGGCGAGCCGCAGCGGGTTCTTCTCGCCATAGCTGGCGCCGGTGGCCGCGCCCACCTCCATTTCCATCAGTCGCTCGGCGGCAAAGCCGATCATCTCCCGCAGCAGATCGGCATCCGGGGTCTTCTCCACGAGCGTGCGCAGGTTCATCATGTCGTCGGTCATCGGTGGTCCTTCCGAAATGGGTTGGCGTCAACAACCAAACCCTACCCGAAAGCGCCGATGACCACCCACACGCCGCTCGCTCGCTACAGCGCTACTAACGGCGCGCTCGTGAGCGGCTTCGCTACCGCCGAGCTACACCACCTGATGGGACACGACCCAGATTGAGCCGCCTCGCTCTACTGACCCCATCATGCGGCGGCCTAAGTCGACCGCGAAGAGAAGCGAGTGACCCGCGGGGCGAGAAGGTCCGGGAAATTATCAGGAGGAGCTTGAGACCTCAAGGGGCCCCAATCAGAGCAGCCTGCTAGTCGCTGTGCAAGGGGCACCAACCAGGAGACGCGCTTCGGAGTAAAATGTGAAATAAATATTAAAGCTTAAGGTAAGGCCAGCATTGCTGGCAGACGATCTAGACAAAAGGATCCCAACAGCGCTACACAGGAATAAGGGGGTATTAGCCGAACTCGCGTTTTGCCGGTATAGATTCCAAATGTTCAGTAGGGGGCAATGCCGCTTTTCGATCGGAAAATTATTACTAAATCGATTACTATCATTGTGATGGTAGAGCTTAACTGTGAACGCCTGGAGCTTGTCGACCATTTCAAGTGCACGATGCTTGCGGCCCAGGATGTGAAGCAATGCTATATGGTTACGGGCGAAGTCGATTTCGTCCTCATAGTAACTGTCGAAGACGTCGACGCTTTTTATGTCTTCGTCAAGGAGAATCTCTACAGCAACCCCAACGTGCGAAAATTTAGGAGCATGGTCAACCTTGATCTTCTCAAGTCCGAGCCGAATACTACAGTATAGCTTTGACGGATTTCGCTGTGGTCTAGGTGTGAGCCTACAATCTGGTACGACGACCGGCTGATGGCCAAGGTTCCCGGCTTCGCCAAGGCCTTTGCCGTCCGCTGGCGCATCGTCGAGATGGACGCTCGGGATAACGATCCTCGATCTCGTCGAGCAAGCGCATCTGACATTCAAAGGCTCGGCGGATGGCGAGATCGCCTTCGCCGCACTCAAGGGCTTCCTCGACGTCCCATATGGCACCCGCGATGGCTCAGCCTGCGCGGAGTTCTGGTGGGAGGGGCATGATGAGAACGACCAGCCTTTGGCCGCGGCTGGGCTGTCTTTGGCACTGCAGGCCGCCTCGTCGGCCACTTCTACATCCACAACGCCGTCCATTCAAGCTTCGTTTGTGAAAGAGCCTGACTTCTTCAACAGATGGGGTGATTGGGGTATCGCCCGCGCCAAATTGAGGGCGGCTGCTCCTGTGGAGATGTGAGAAGGTGGTCGATGTAGATCGCCAAAACATCAGGAGAGCAGCCATAAAGTATTTTGCCTGACGTCACGTGTCTTCGAAGAGACCGCGATCTGTGTCGTCGACGAGAGCGGCCGGATCGTGAAGGAAGGGCGGGCGGCGAGTGAGCCGAGGGCGCTTTATGAAGCCTTGCGGAAAAACGATCTTCCGATGGAGCGCATCGGGCTCGAAGCCTACTCGCTGACGGCCTGGTTTTGTGAGGGTATTCTCGCCGAAGGACTGCCGGCGATTTGCATCGAGACCCGGCAGGCGAACGCGGCCATCCTGCATCGCATGTGGAGCGATGCGACAGAATTCCGCTTTGGTAAGGGCACCCGGCTCCGTATCGGCCATGAAATAGGCACAACGGACCAACGAAGGAGGGGTTGATTCCGCCCGAAAGGCCGTGAGCCGGATCGCTCCCGTGGGACGACGGCAAGGCGATCTCGTTAGCAGGCACGATCCTGGGACGAACTCTCCTAGATGTTTGGTCCCGGCATTTGCTGGAGCGGATTGAGTTTGAAGCGTTCCGGTTGCGACGCCGACGCCTTGAAGATGAACTCGTAGGGTCTGAGACCCTTGAGGGCATAGGCACCACGAAAGCGCAAGTTTCAGTCCATGCCAAAGCTATCTTAGCGCAACTGTGTTCATGCGAATGCTTTTTTATCGCGAATGATGGCGTTGAGGACGACGAGAAGCTTTCTTGCGACGGCGATGATGGCGAGTTTCTTGGAACCTGAGCGGGCCGCGATGGCGGTGTAGAAAGTTCTGAAGCGCTCACAAGCCCGGATGGCGCCGAGCGCTGCCATGTAGAGTGCGCGACGTACGCGTGATCGACCACCCTGGATCTGGCTCCTGCGATTGAGCTTGCCGCTCTTGTTGTCGAAGGGAGCAAGGCCGGCGAGTGCCGCGATCGATTTGGGTGAGCGCTGACCGAGCTCGGGCAGGTGCGCCAGCAGCGAGAACGAAGTGATCTTGGAGACGCCGGGTACGGAGATCATCAGCGCGTTGTCGCGGGCCATGTCCTCGGCTTGGGTAATGGCTTGGGCGATCTGCCCCTCGATACCCTTGATGCGGACATTGAAGGTAGCGATCAGCTCTTCGATTTCGGCGATGACAATCGCGCCGAAGGCTTCGCTGCGCTGTTTCTTCAACGTTGCCCTGATCTCGACCATTTGGTCGCGAAGGCGGGCAAGCGATTGAAGGTGTTCGCCTTCTTCGCGCGGTGCCGGCTCGGCTTCCGGGTGATAGCGGTGGCCATAGTCGCTCAGCATCCTGGCATCGAGACGGTCGGTCTTGGCGCGCCGTCTCGTCGACTTCGCAATAGTGGTGGGTGTGCGCCGGATTGTGCCGCGAGAACGGCACGCCGGCCTTGGCCAGCGCATGACGCAGCAGGCGGTCATGAACGCCTGTCGCCTCCATGACGACGAAGTCTCGACTGGGATGCAGGCCTGCCACATAGGCAGCGATCGCATCGGCCTGATTGTCGATGCGATGGTATTGACCGCTTGCCTCATCAAAAAAGTCCAACCACTGCTTTGAGATGTCGCAGCCGACATAGTTCTGCATTATCATGTCCACGCCTCTTCCAGTGGTGCGGGGTCTGCTTGGAACAGCCCCGTGCAACTGTTCAGGTTGATGGTTCACCGGTGGGAAGGGACCGAGCCATGCCACGGCCTGTCCTCAAAAAGGACGACCAGGATCCTGTCGGTCTCCTTCCCACCCCAAACATAGCATGGGAACAACACACATTAGGCTTTGCGATCCTTGGGTCTTTGGCGGGAGGAGAGCGCAGCCCGATCAGGCTCTTCAGGCGCTTGAAGGCGAGCTCGATGCGCCAGCGCATGC
>NZ_JAMYMJ010000127.1:0-3373 GCF_040318435.1 Mesorhizobium sp. M1143
TTACTGTGCTCGGCGCTCCAGTGCCGGCGCGCGCGCGTTTGGCACGTATGCGCATCGGCGTGGTCCCGCAGTTCGACAATCTTGATGCCGCGTTCACTGTACGCGAGAACCTGCTGGTGTTCGGGCGCTACTTCCGGATGAGCAGACGCCAGATCGATGCGGTCATACCATCGCTGCTTGAGTTCGCCCGCCTCGAGAACAAAGCGGATGCGCGCGTCGCCGAACTGTCCGGCGGCATGAAGCGGCGCCTGACGCTCGCGCGTGCGCTCATCAATGACCCGCACTTGCTGGTGATGGACGAGCCGACCACCGGCCTCGATCCGCAGGCCCGCCACCTGATCTGGGATCGGCTGCGATCGCTGCTGGCGCGGGGCAAGACTATTCTTTTGACTACCCATTTCATGGAAGAGGCCGAGCGGCTGTGCGATCGGCTGTGCGTTATGGAGGAGGGGCGCAAGATCGCCGAAGGTCGCCCGTCCGAACTCATTGACGAGCAGATCGGCTGTGACGTGGTCGAGGTCTACGGCGGCAATCCGCATGAACTGGGTGCGCTGATCCGGCCGTACGCACAGCGCATCGAGGTGAGCGGTGAGACGCTTTTTTGCTATGCACCCGATCCGGAGCAGGTGCTGGCGCAGCTACGCGGGCGCACGGGTCTACGCCTTCTGCAGCGTCCCCCCAATCTCGAGGATGTGTTTTTGCGGTTAACCGGGCGCGAGATGGAGGACTGAACAATGGGCGAACGTTATGCGGCGGGCATGCCCGCCAATGCGTGGAATTGGGTCGCGGTTTGGCGCCGCAACTATCTTGGATGGAAGAAAATCGGGCTTGCATCGGTTCTCGGCAACCTCGCCGATCCGATGATCTATCTGTTCGGTCTCGGCTTTGGCATCGGAACAATGATAGGTCCTGTTGAGGGCTCTTCGTACATTGCGTTTCTCGCGGCTGGCATGGTTGCCACAAGCGTGATGGCATCGGCGACCGCTGAAACGGTCTACGGGAGTTTCGGCCGCATGGGCGACCAGCGCACCTGGGAAGGAATGCTATGCACTCAGCTGACGCTCGGCGATATCTTACTCGGCGAATTGGCGTGGGCAGCCACGAAGGCCCTCATGGCGGGCACAGCAATCACTATTGTTGCCACCACGCTCGGCTACGCATCGTGGCCATCCATCCTCTGCTTGCTGCCAGTCATCGCTCTCAATGGCCTCGCCTTCGCGAGTCTAGCGATGGTCGTCACGGCGCTTGCGCCCAGTTATGAATATTTCATATTTTATAATACGCTTGTTATTACACCCATGCTGTTCCTTTGCGGCGCGATGTTTCCGATCAACCAATTGCCCGGCGCTTTTCAGTATGCTGCCTCCTTATTACCGCTCGCACATGCAATCGACCTCATTCGTCCAGCGATGCTTGGCCGTCCGATTGACAAAATGGGCCTGCATATCGGCGCGCTTTGCATATACACAGTTTTGCCCTTCTTCTTTTCGATTGCTCTTTTTCGTCGAAGGCTGATGCGTTGACGCTACTCACCATTCGAATTGAATGTTTGGTCGCAACCCATTCACACGCCGCCTAGATCAAGACATGCGTTTTAAGGGACTCGATCTGAATCTCCTCGTTGTGTTGGACGCTCTGGTCAGGGAACGTAAAGTCACCGCGGCGGCCCGCAGTATTAACCTGAGCCAGCCGGCAATGAGCGCCGCCGTTGCTCGGTTACGCGCCTATTTCAGCGATGAGCTATTTACGATGAGCGGCCGCGAGCTCATTTTGACACCTCGCGCTGAGGGGCTCGCCCCAGCAGTCAGGGAGGCATTGCTCCACATCCAGCTATCGATTATTTCCTGGGACGCCTTCAACCCAGCCCAATCGGATCGTCGCTTCCGGATTATCCTTTCCGATTACATCACGCTCGTATTTTTTAAGAAGATCGTAGAACGTGCTGCGCGGGAAGCTCCCGCCGTCCGCTTTGAATGTCTCCCTATTTCCGACGACCCCGAGGAGCTTCTCCGGCGCGGCGACGTTGATTTTCTGATCATGCCGGAAGTATTCATGTCGAAACATCCTCGCGCAGCCCTGTTCGAAGATATGCTCGTAGGCGTAGGCTGCGGCACGAACAAGCAGCTGTCGGAGCCACTTACATTCGAGCGATACTTGTGCATGGGGCATGTTGTGCTCAAATTCAGGCACACCCGGCAGCCCACCATGGAGGAATGGTATTTGCTCGAGCACGGTTTCGAGAGACGTATCGAAGTTGTCGTACAGGGCTTTAGCCTGATCCCGCCCGTCCTGTCAGGCACCAGCCGCATCGGGACTATGCCCTTACGGCTGGCGCAGCATTTCGCAAAAACAACACCCCTGCGGATTGTCCAACTTCCGCCGCCACTTCCTCCTCCTGCATTCACGGAAGCCGTCCAATGGCCTGAGCTTCACAATAGTGATCCGGCAAGCATGTGGATGCGGGAAATGATGTTGCAGGAGGCATCTCGCCTGGCGCCTTTGCCTGAAATCATTGAGCGTCTCGGGCACGCCGATCCGACCTTTCGTTTCTTGGTACCGACTGCCACCTCGAAATCGCGTGCGAAGTCCCGGAAGATGTTGAGCCCCACTTAATCACCGCCTGTAAGACAGGCTGATCAGCATGTTCGACAAGCGCCGGCGCGGCGCGTGTTACCTACGTTCTGGGGCTGATCTCAGGCGAGTTGCTCGTCGAGGATGTGTGGCAGAGTGATGCCAGCTGCCTTGATTGCCCGCTTTGGCCGTAGGTGGTGACGACGCGAGCATTCTTTTCGATGGCGGCTTCTGGAGGCGGACGCGATCGCGTAGGAGCGGTTGCCCTTCGGGCGTCGGGCCTTTGGCCCGGCAGAGCGGCGCAGTTCCTTGCTAAGTGCGAGGGGCCGGAACGAGCAGAACACACGCCCGGGCTGCTACTGAATTGACTGCCGCCTCGATTTGCGTGCGAAGTCCCAGAAGATGGTTAGCCCGGTTAAATTCCTACCTTGCCGGCTGTGCCGCGGCTTTTCACGTGCAGCCAGGCGAGGAGATGGCGGTCGACGAGGTCGACCCCAAATGGACTGTGCTGGCCTCGCTCGGCTCTTGCCGTGCGGGAGCATTGACCACACCCCCTGCACGAGAACGTGGGGCATGTTGGCAAGTGAAGCCGGTGGAGGTTGACGCTGCGGATCTAGGCAATCTAACTCGCGCTTCCGCCTTCATATATTTTCCGGCAGATGGATGTCGAACGGCAGAAATGTCTGTCCGGGTGTTTCAGCGGTGCCGGTCTCGATAGCCCGTGTCATCAGCGTTATCAGCTCCTGGCAAAGCCGGCGCATTGGCGTGGCGACCGCCATCGTGACGATGTTATCTGCAAGCG
>NZ_JAMYMJ010000128.1:0-3341 GCF_040318435.1 Mesorhizobium sp. M1143
ATCAGAAAATCAACGTCGCCGCGCCGGAGAAGCTCCTCGGGGTCGTCGGAAATAGGGAGACATTCAAAGCGACCGGCGGGAGCTTCCCGCGCAGCGCGCTCTACTATCTTCCTAAAAAATACGAGCGTGATGTAATCGGAAAGCATGATTCGGAAGAGACGATCCGATTGGGCCGGGTTGAAGGCGTCGGGGGAAATAATCGATAGCTGGATGTGCAGCAATGCGTCCCGGACTGCTGGGGCGAGCCCGTCGGCGCGCGGCGTCAAAATGAGCTCGCGGCCGTTCATCGTAAATAGCTCATCGTTGAAATAGGCGCGTAGCCGAGCAACGGCGGCGCTCATGGCCGGCTGGCTCAGGTTGATACTGCGAGCCGCGGCAGTGACTTTACGCTCCCTCATCAGAGCGTCCAGCACAACGAGGAGATTTAGATCCAGCCCTTTAAAACGCATGTCATGTTCTATCCAACGTGTGGATGCGTATCATTCAAACAATCAATTTTACGAATTTACGAGCCATGCATTAGAGGAACGGAAAGTGAGCGACGTCAAGCTCAAATCGACGACACGGGCCGGAACTCGAGAGAGTGTCTGGCTCACCTTCGCCAACGACAACGGCTGAGTGCAGCCAACAACGCCGCTTTGGTCGAGTAATGCGGCCGCAAAAACCAATATGAAGAGAGGTCCTGAATGCGCCATCAGGTGCAGTGGAAGTTGTGCTGGGAAAACGAGTTGCAGCTCTCCGATCACGTTAAGCTCGCCGAGTTCTTTCGTGATACGTACGGGCCGACTGGGGCGTCCAACGCAGAACCGTTCGAAGGTAGTCGAAGCTGGGCCGGAGCCAGGCCTGAACTCCGCGTAATCGCCTATGATTCAAGCGGTGTAGCGGCTCACATGGGCATACTGCGCCGTTTCATCAAGGTCGACGCGGTCGACCTGTTGGTGGCTGAACTGGGCCTGTACGGGGTACGTCCGGACCTTGAGGGTCTGGGAATCGCCCATTCAATCCATGTCATGCTTCCAATACTGCAGGAGCTTGGCGTTCCATTCGCTTTCGGAACGGTCAGGGACGCGCTGCGGAATCATGTTGAGAGGTTTGGACGGCGATACAGCCCTATGGCCGTTTTGTCGGGAATTCGCGTGCGCTCCCCCCGACCAGAGGCCCGCCTCGACCTGCCGCCCACACGCATCGATGACGCACTCACAATTGTTCTGCCAGTTGGACGGCCGATCAGCGAATGGCCCACGGGCACGATGATAGATCGGAACGGACCAGAGCTATGAGCCGGTCCGATTGCTTGTACGAAGTGCGCCGTGAGTGCTCTGACGGCACCGGCCGTCGAAGCGTTTATCTGACCTTTGACGACGGTCCCAATCCACTTTTCACACCGGAGATTCTCGACGTGCTGGCAGAGCAGCGGGTGCCGGCGACTTTCTTCGTCATCGGCGCCTACGCCTTAGAGCACCCATATCTAATCCAACGGATGATCGCAGAAGGGCACGAGGTAGGCAACCACACGATGTCTCATCCGGATCTGTACCAATGCGGTTTCGGCGAAGTGCAACGTGAGGTCTTTGAAGCGAACGACGCCATCATGAGAGCGTGCCCGCAGGCCTCGGTCCGCTTTGTTCGCGCGCCCTACGGCGCCTGGAGCGAAGAAGTCTGCACAGCATCACAGATCGCCGGGCTGGCGGCCCTTCATTGGTCCGTCGACCCTCGAGATTGGTCTCGCCCTGGAGTCGAGGCGATTCTCGATAAAGTGCTCGCCTCCGTCCGGCCGGGCGCAATTGTACTCTTGCACGACGGATGCCCTCCCGGCGAGTTGAGCCAGGGCGCTCACGCCGGCATGCGCGACCAGACGGTCACGGCGCTGTCCCGGCTGATTCCAGCACTGCGTGAGCGCGGATTTGTAATCCGCTCACTTCCTCAACATCACTGAACAACGAGATCCCATGACTCTTCTTGGTACAACCAGCACTGTGGCCATTTCGCTTTATGCACTGCTCTCGACTGCCTATAAGAGCATGCAAGGGCTTTATGCTATGCCGACAAAGGATTCGTCGGCGTTGGAGGTTCTCGCCGGCTCCGACAAACTGCCCAGCGTCGATGTCATCGTCCCCTGCTTCAACGAGGATCCGCGCACGCTTTCAGAGTGCCTGGCTTCCATTGCAGACCAAGAATACGCCGGAAGACTTCGGGTCTATTTGGTTGATGACGGTTCTGGAAATCGCGAAGCCTTAGGAACTGTCCACGAAGACTACGCGCGCGACCCCAGGTTCGACATCATTTTGCTTCCCGAGAATGTTGGAAAGCGCAAGGCGCAGATCGCCGCGATACGACGCTCATCAGGGGATCTGGTGCTTAACGTTGATTCAGACACGGTACTCGCGCCCGACGTCATTTCCAAGCTTGTACCGAAGATGCGAGATTCAGCGGTCGGCGCAGTCATGGGTCAGTTGACGGCCAGTAACCGAACCGAGAGCTGGCTGACCAGGCTGATAGACATGGAGTACTGGCTGGCTTGCAACGAGGAGCGCGCGGCACAGGCTCGCTTCGGTGCCGTTATGTGCTGTTGCGGCCCATGTGCCATGTACCGCCGGTCTGCGCTCCTTTTGTTACTGGACCAGTACGAGTCGCAATTTTTTCGGGGCAAGCCAAGCGACTTCGGTGAGGATCGCCATCTCACTATCCTGATGCTGAAAGCAGGCTTTCGAACCGAATACGTTCCGAGCGCCATCGCGGCCACAGTCGTTCCGAACAGACTCGGACCGTATCTGCGCCAACAACTCCGTTGGGCACGAAGCACATTCCGGGACACGCTGCTTGGGCTGCGCTTGCTGCCTAGCCTAAATAGCTATCTCACGTTGGACGTGGTCGGACAGAATCTCGGCGCGCTACTCCTCGCCCTATCGGTATTAACGGGCCTCGCACATTTCGCACTGACAGGCACTGTGCCTTGGTGGACAGGACTGATGATTGTGTCCATGACCATGCTCCGATGCAGCGTGGTAGCATTTCGTGCTCGACAATTTCGATTTCTTGGCTTTTCGCTGCACACGTTCATCAACGTCTTTCTCTTGCTTCCGTTGAAGGCCTACGCGCTGTGTACCTTGAGCAATAGCGATTGGCTGTCGCGAAGCTCTGCTGTCGCTACATCGAACACTGGGGGAAAACAGGCCCCCACCCAAGCTCCGATCACTGGTTCCAGCAGGGCAGAACTCCCGCCCCATTCGGCTCCGCTTCGCAGGCTCAATCTTGCGCGGGATTCATCGGAATTAGTCCTGTCGGACAACATTTGCGGCGACGACTGACCGCAAATACCTACCGGACGAGAGGTGCACGAG
>NZ_JAMYMJ010000129.1:0-3303 GCF_040318435.1 Mesorhizobium sp. M1143
TCGGCCGTCGGACTGCCTTCGTGATCCAGTAAGCCGACGATAATATCCTGCTTGGAAACGATGCTCTCGTTGTGAACGAGTTGGCCCATAAAATATATGAGCCGGCTCTGTGCCGGTGTGGGCATGGGCCTTCTCCCTGGTCGGGCGAAAGCCTGATGATCGCTCCCAAGCGCCTCGTGCCTGTTTGTTTTTGATTTTTCGAGGCGACCGCAGCAGTGTGCGCTCGTTAGCAGGCCATGGCAACCGGCCAGGCAATTGCAGCATCCACGCTGCGCACGCCGCCCTGACCGCGCGTGCCGGCCCCTGGCGTCGCTCGGCCGCTACTTCAGTGTTTCCGGTTGACAATCGTGGTCGGCGCACCGCATTTTCGCATTGAGGGACAAACGTGGGGAACCCTGCATGAAGAAGCCTTATCAGAAGCCGGAACTAAAGAAGCGCGAGAAGCTCTCGGCCGTAACGGCTGTGTGCACGCCATCAACCTGCACCGATGAGTGAGAACCTTTAGGCCCAAGGCGCTTTGCCGAAATTCGCTAGAGAGGGACTGCAGTGAAGAAAGAATACAGCAAGCCAGTACTGACCAAACGTGGGCGTCTCAGCGCAGTGACGGCGCAATTGGCACCCAGTGTTGAACCCAGAGGAGCCTAGGCAAACCCCTGCAACAAAGCCAGTTGGCTTCGGCGGCGGGCTTTTCCGCTTCCAGGCGCCGAAACTTATCTTCGCGTGCCTGTCACAACGAGCCATGCGGTTTCCGTGCTCGGTCTCCGCACTTCAGGGTCGCTGAACCCTGCCTCTCGCAAGGCAGCAATGACCTCATCCGGCTCGCGAGGTGTAAAAATATCGGCCGGCATGTTCATCCGGTCCATATGTGCCTTCGGGAGGAAGCCAAGCACGACGCGACCGCCTGGTTTGAGGACGCGATGGAGCTCTGCGGATCCAGCTCTAAGGCTTTGCCAGAAGTACACTGTGTGGACGCTGAGAGCCTTGTCGAATGTGCTATCCGGCAAGGGCAAGTCCTCGACTAGCCCGGTTCGGAACTCGGCTCGTCCGACGCGCACTGCATCGGCGAACCGGTGGGAGGCAGCGTTCACGACATCCTGCGAGCGGTCAACACCGCAAACGAATGCTGCCTCACGGATAAGTTGCGGCAGTAAAACTGCGCCGCCGAAACCGACCTCCACGGCACGATCTACCGGGACCAGGTGCACTTGATCGAGAGCGTAGCCGTTGAGCCGGGCATTGCCCCGGTTCATTCCGGCCCGGACCAGCCAGCCGCCGGTTCGGTCGGCCAGGACAGTGGTTTCGCTATAAATCGTGGCGCCATCCGATCCCACCCATATTCGGGTCATCTAGCCACCATGCGCCTAGAAGCGGCCGCCCCGCAAACGCTGCTTCGATAGCGATGACCAGTTGGGTTGTGCTGCGCTCTTAGGCGTCGCATTCCAGCGGCTGGTGGTCCGGTTGCTCGTGCCACATCACCTGGCGGAAGTCGCGACGGTCTACCTTTTGCGCGCAAATGGGGCGCGCATAGAAATGCTCTTCCCAGTCAGGTCATGTGGCTTGCCGGGGATGGGCGGTCCGAGGTTGGCTATTCTGGCCGTGCCCGACCGAACCCGTCGTAGCGGCAAAACTTCTGCAAGGCGTGCCCGTTGTCCGATCGCCCGCTCGCATTTTTTGTACCATATATTCGCGGCTTCCATTAGCATCCCCTCATGGCAACTCTGCGGTACGGCGTAAGGCGGGAACCGGATGGGACGTGGACGGTGTTCGACGTGTTCACCGGGCTGCCGGCTATTGTAGCGGGCCACCCATCTGTCGACCTTCCCGACATGGAGTATGCCGAAGAGCTGGCGGCCATCCTGAATGCCAACGACCTGAAGCAGAGGCTATCTCAAGGGAGGTTCCCCGGAGGGTTCGCCTGACTGAAGTGGCATTAGCCCCCGTTGTATGCCCATCCAGGATGGTTCGTCCGATCCGAGCAAGCATTTGTTATTGATCTACCGACTACGACGGTCTTAAATCGACTTGCCATTGCGTTTCGTAGGGAGGATGTGATGAGCAACGTGGTGTCAATTCGCAAGGCCACGCCTCGCGTGGAAGTGGTCGGAGCCAGTGGCGAATGGGTCGTCCGCATCATAGAGACCGACCAGGAAATTACACGCTCATTCGGCCTGGAATCGTTTGCGCTGTCCTTCGCTGAAGGCCAGCGGATACGGCTACATCTCGACAAGGTTGTGCGGCTTCAGGACCCTCCTGCGGCTAGGTAACCTCAGTACCTGGACGGTGTTGGACGATTCCATGGCTGGTGAGATGCTTGCGGTGTGACGTCTCTCGTCCGCCGGACGCAAGGGCGGCGGGCACCTTTTGAATTGACAAGGCGCGGGCTGATTGACAACCTTTGGCTGTAAATGCGCTTTGCCTCAAATTTCCACTGGAGGGACTGCATGAAGAAAGAATACAGCAAGCCAGTACTGACCAAACGTGGGCGTCTGAGCGCAGTGACTGCGCAATTGGCACCCAGTGTTGAACCGCGATCCACATCCTAAGCAAACCACGGCCCTGCAACAAAAGCCCGCTGGCTTCGGTCGGCGGGTTTTGTTCTGACGCGTGGTAGGAACCGGCGATGAGGCTGTTCCTCGTCGCACTCGTTGTTTTGTCTTTGATGGCCGTCGGCTTCTGGCTGGCGGCCCAGTTGTTCCTGCCTCACTGATCGAGCTCCAGCGGCTCATGATCTGGTTGCTCGTGCCACATGACCTGGCGGAAGTCGCGCTTGTCGACCTGCTGGCCGCAGATCGGGCATGGGTGAAATCGATCGTGCCCGTCCTGCGGTTGGTGTGGCTTGCCGGGCTTAGGCGGTCCAAGGTCGGCTATTCTGGTCATGCTCGAACGAACACGATTTCGCGGCAAAAGTTCCTTCAGTTGCTCTTCTCAGTTGGTGAAAGACATCGCACCAAAAGCGATAGTCATCTGGTCGACCGTCGAAATGAGCCTCCAAAGCGCACTGCGCCACGGCGGTCGCCGCTTCCAACCCGTAGAGATCGACCGCAGGTTGAGCGGCCTGATCTCGGTACATGCGAGGCGAGGAGGAATTGCAGCGCACCTATTTCGTCTGGCAGGTCGGACTTCATCGAATCGGAATGGGTTTTTTACACATTCGTTTATCTATTCATGGTTTCTAATACATATGGCATCCAACGCGTTCACCCGGATCTGGTTTGCTTTGAGCCGCCTAAGGCGCGCCACGAACGGTAACGTTGCCGTCATCGTTGCCTTCACCTTGCCGGTCGTGGTTGGCGGCGCCGGCCT
>NZ_JAMYMJ010000130.1:0-3269 GCF_040318435.1 Mesorhizobium sp. M1143
ATCGCCCTTTGGCGTTGGCGGCGCGGAGAAGCCGAAGGTCGGCCCGCTTGGAGCCGTGGTCTTTGGAGCGGCATCAAGGGCGGCCTCGCCGTCTCGCCAGTAGACATCGACGAAATCCAGGTCTTTGTTCCCTTCATTGCGCAGCACATGCGCTTCAAAAGGATGGAACAGGACGACGTCGCCGGCCTCGACCGAGATTTCCCCAAGGTCGGTGGTGACCTTGCCCGCACCAGACAGGACCACGAAGGCCTCGATTTCGTCGTGCCGATGGGGCTCGGATGTGACCCCGGGTCCAACCTTTCCGAACGAAAACCCCGTGCGAGCGCTGCCCGTTCCAAGCGTGGCCGTGTCGATACCGAACGCTCGCGACAGCTCCGTTCGAGAAAACGTGTATTTGCGCATGACAACGAACCTAAGCTGTTGAAGAGTGGGACGGACCTTCGGCTGCCAACGAACAGCCTCAAGTGCACTTCATGGAGAGAAACGGCAGTCCGACCCGTTGGCGGCCCGGCCAGGATAGTGCAGCTCTGGGCCGGGAGGCGGGCGACCAAAAGGGGGGCGCTAGTCGGGCTGTAGGCACACAGAAGACCGCCTGCGACCACCTCCACAATCCACGTGCCAAAGCGTCCGATGCTCCGCGAGCTCGCAAATCAGACCGCCATACCGTCCGCGCATTTTTTGAGCGGTCGATCAGTTTCGTGTGCATGCCTCCGCCTGGCTGCGTGAGCTCAATCGCGATAGAAGATCCCATTTGGGGGCTTGAGATTGTCGAGATCGGCCACTTTGCCCTCGGGCGGGTTAAGGGCGCGCTTAAGCACGTTATATTCAGCGCGGGTCGGCCCACCGGTTGAGGCACGCTGGAACACCAAGTAGAGTGTCCGCCGAGAACGATTGCTTTTGTTCGGTCGTGAGTAGTGCGGTGCGTAATCGTCGAAGATGAAGATGTCGCCAGCCTTCCATACTACGGGTTCCCAGGAGAACGTTTCGGCGACTTGAGGATAGATCACCCCACCGGCATCCATGGGAAAGACCCCCTTTTTGTGGTTGCCGGGGCTGAAGAAAAGCCCGCCGTTTTCCGGGTCGGAGTCGTCGATGGCTATGGCAAACAAGTCATGGACCATCCGGTCGGGGAGAATGTGTGGAATGTGATAAATGTCCTGATGCTGGAGATAGCTGCCGCTGTCGGGGTAGTGGAAAATCAGCAACTCCTTGAGCCTGCGCGAATCTTCTCCAAGCAAATCATCGACTGCTGACTTTATGCGCTGATCTTCTAAGAGCAAACGAAGCAATGGATCATGGAAGTCGAGAAAATTCTCGATCTTGGATATGATCTTTCGATTGTCCGTCGTCTTCTCGAACCACATGAGCCATTTATCATCGCTGACATCCCAGCCTGACACATCTTCGACAAAATTAGAGATATCTTCCTGAGCCGCTGGCGCAAAGAAGCTTTCGAGCCTGACGTATCCGTCTTTCTGCCACTTGTCTCTTTGTGTATCAGTCAACATGCGAAAAGCCTCCTGTTGGAAAGACTGGTTGGTCGGACCCCAATTAGGGCAGTCGGTGGCTAGTTGCGGTCCACGGAGACGCCCACGCATGTGGGACGGCGATGCTAAGTGCGTTCCGCTCCGACGGATTTTGTCCGGTGAAGCTCGGCGCGAGACTGCCTATGTCATGCTCGGCCGGGTCCAGGGCTTCGGTAAACTGGGCCGGATCAACCGCTTCACCCTGTCCAGCCACGACACGCATCGCTAAAGGCCGGCACCATCCGCTGACCGCCGACCCAGCCATGGCCCCCAAGACCACGGCGCTCTTTCGAGTGCGCGACCTGGTACGGCCTTGACAACGGTAGGGGAAATGCACGCCGCCAGAATAATGCGATGCGCCGCTTGGTCCAAGAACTTGTTCGGTCACGATGACTTCGGAGAAGCCTCCGGCCTTCGCAGCGGAGGCGGACATCATTCCCAGGATGCCACCGCCGATGATCAGAAGTTTACGAGTCATATCCCGCTGCCCATTTCTTCGGCTACGGAGGCGGGCCAGCTCTCGATCGACGTATGGCTGATGAAGCCAGGATGCTCGGGGTTCGCGCATGGCGCGCGCCCAAGAAGGCTATCGAGGATGCGGCGCGCGCGCCAGGCCAGCAGGCTTAGGTTCGGATCGGCCAGGCCGCGCTGCCCGAGGCTCGCGTTTTGTACGAAGATGCGCCTGTCACGCGGTCCGTCCCAGCTCACCGAAAAATCCTCGCGAATAGCTAATTCATTGTCGATATGCTCCAGCCGGTGCGCGATAGGTTCCAAGAAGTCTGGGATCGCGTTCTCGTAACCGGTGGCCAGCACGACGATATCAGCCCTGACTTCTTCGACCTCGACCATGCCGTGCTGCAGGGTCAGCCTGTGACCCGCGCCGGCGTTGATGCAGTTCGAGACGGTGCAGCCCGGCCGCAGTGTGATGTCGGATCGGTTTGGCTCGAAAAATGAGTGGCGGTAGAGCGCCTGATAGATCGCGCGCAACGTGCTTTCTGAAATGCCGTCCGAGGCAAGCACGAAACGCCGCAGGAGCAGCTTACGCTGCGACTCGCTCATGGCCGCGAAACGATCCGAAAAGCAGGGCATGAACAACTCGTTTGTGAACGGGCTGTTGTCCAGAGGCAGATAGTTTTCGCGCTGCGAGACCCAAGTGATCGAGGCAGGCCGCCGTTCTTTCGGCAGGCCGATAAGATGCAACATCACCTCGGCTCCCGATTGTCCTCCGCCGACCACGCAGACATGCTTTCTCCGCACCTCAGGGTGGATGTGCAGTAAAACAGATGAGTGGAACAGGTTGCGTCCAGTCCAGCCCTGGAACTGAGGCGGAATTTGCGCCTGCTTGCCAATGCCGACCACGACGTCTCTGGCGCCGAGAACCGCCTTATCCGTCCGCACCCGAAACTCGCCGTCAAAGCGGATTTCGCGTACTGTCTCACCGCCACGCACAAGTGGGTTCCTGTGGAAGACCCAGTTCAGGTATTGTTCGAACTCCACTCTGAGCACGGCATCGAACTGTGCGTTCAGGAAGTGATACAGACGCCCGTTCTCGTGCAGGAAGTTTACGAAAGTGTAGGCTGATCGCGGATTCACTAGAGTGACCAGGTCCTTGAAGTGGCTGACCTGGAGCTCCGAGGAATCGAATGCACTGCCTGGATGCCAGCGGAAGTCGACCTGCCGATCCAGGAACACCGCTCCTTGCCCAACTTGCTCGTGTAGCTGACACGCAAGGCTCAAATTGGA
>NZ_JAMYMJ010000131.1:0-3223 GCF_040318435.1 Mesorhizobium sp. M1143
GGGCAGCCGGGCCGACTCCCTTCTGAATTCAATTATCGTCGGCGTGGCGGCTAACAGACGAAACCGTTATTTAGTCTGGTCATCCCTGCCTTGGTGATCTCGCCTTTACAGATTCCAATCCTGGACGCTAAGCCAGCAGCGGCCACTCGCTGCTGTCCAATCAACAAGCCCCAAACATCAGGTCGCGCTTATATACAAAAAAGCCGGCCACCTTTCGGCAGCCGGCCAGTGCAAACAAGGAAGGGAACGTTGCACTGATGGGGCAGTGCACCGTCCGAAGCGTTTTCAGGCGACAATGTTCCACCGATGAGAGAACAAAGAAGGCTTCACCGCCAGCGCACATCCCCTTAGCCGCGCTGTGTTGCCGTCGCCTAGTGTCTAAAGGCCTTTAACCAGCCACGGATCGGTGTCGTATCCGAGGCGCGGCTTTTCCGGCGTTCCACCGGCCGGCAATTTGGCGGTTCCGGTCGGCCTGCAGTCCAGCTCGAGCACCTGCTTCTTGGCCGAGTGCTTCGTAGAGCAAAGGTCCGTGGCGTCACTCACCACCACCTTCTTCTCCTTGGCAACAGCGACACCAGTCCCAGCGATCACGATCGCCGCACAAAACACAGCAACTCTCATCATACTCCCCACGTTGTGCCTCCCCAAAAAGGCTGAGCCTGACGATCGCGCCACGTCATCGCGATGACGTTGACGAAGGCGCATCAGCAAGGTGGCCGTAGTGGCCGCTTGAGCGATATCTATGGGCGTTGCAACCATCGCAGCCTCCCTCAAAGCGATGGCAAACCCCTCACTAGTAAGCCCGCTCAGACTCTCTCTGCAATCAAAAAAAGAGTTGTCCTCGCTCCCTGTTCTGTCATCGCAATGAAGGACGACATCTTCGAGCACGCTCAGCACACCTGGCGCATGGAAAAAGCTGGAGGCGTTTATAGGTGCTTGGGGAATCCGCCGTTTGTTTGCGTTGTGGAGCGGGACAAAGCAAGTTACTCACTCAGGCTGGCTACCGTGGAGCGGGGCACCAGCCCGACTTCCACGCGTTGCCGTGGGAAGCTGAACACAGGGCCGTCAAAGAAAGGCAAGGTGGACGCGACGGCGCTCGCTGAACGCATTCGGGCGCCGGCTGCGTTCGCGTTCACACCCGGCGCTATGTCGCTTCTAGGCCCGCTCTGTCGCTACTTTGTGCGCAGCATATTGTGGGAACTCTGCCTCGGCCCACGCACTCAGTGGCTGACCAGAACGAGCGCATCATCGGCCTAACCGTTTAGGCTGTAGAATTTGTGTGTGCGCTCGTATCGAGATGCGGGTGATGTCGCAGCCGAAACGCGCTGCTTCCTTCTCGATCCGCCCCATCAGTTTGGCGCCGATACCAGCACTGCGCATCTCGGCGTCGACAACCACATGGTCGGCCTACGCCCACTTTCCGCCCATACCCGGTTTGCTGATAGAGCGGGTAGATAGCCGCGATCTCTTCGAGCTCCATGGCTGAGTGTCGATGCCTATGTCGGCGAGGTGATGAGTGCGGCCTTGCCGCCGAACACCAGCCCCAACTGGGCAGTCGCATCGCTCGACATTACGGGCGATGCAGCCACTGCGAAGGTCGAGGACGAATTTGGAACCACAAGGTTCACCGACTATCTTTCTCTGCTCAAGATCGCAGGAGAATTGAAGATCCTTAGCAAACTCTACCACCTTCACTAATACGACCGTCCAGATCAGAGGCCAAATACCGCAAAACTGACCAACCTGTCGTAGGTCTCCCAGCGCCTTTAGAGCTTGAGCTCAGTCCTTAGCGCGTCGATTCGCTTCGAGGCCTCGGCTTTGCTTAGATCTTCGGCGTAGCTTCTGTCGTCGCCCGCCTGCTCACATAATGTTTTCAAGTAGGAAGCTTGCGACGGAGTCATTGGCTCGTCTCCCGTCGTCCATTCGTCAGGATCCTTGCTGATAGCTTCGCCTTTGGCTCGGGGTGTAGTTTGCATGACGCTCTCCATGTTGGGAACGGCACAACGTATTTGATCTGCTTTTGTTCCACATGCTTGAAGTGTCTGAGATTGCGATGGCAGGGGTGTTCACGAACGCAAGTTTACCCGTGCTGGAAGAATCCGACGAGATTGCTTAGCTTGCGCTCGCGGTCGCCAACGATGAACTCAACGCCAACTCTGCGCGAGACATCGAAAGATCCTCCGCGCCCGCAATTTACCCCAACGGTGAGGAGACGCCCCATGAAAGCAATCGTAGCGACGGACCAGACTGCAGGAACGGCCGGGATGAAGTTGGTGGAGTTGCCCGAGCCTCGGGCGGCAATTAACGACGTGGTCGTACAGGTTCATGCGGCAGGATTCGTCAACACCGAACTGGAGTGGCCCTCGACGTGGGCCGACCGAGCATTCCGTGACCGGACCTCTTCGATCCTCGGCCACGAACTGGCTGGTGTGGTCACTGCGCTCGGCTACGGCACTACGGGGCTTTCTATAGGTCAGCGGGTGTTCGGCCTCGCGGACTGGCATCGCGACGGCACCCTCGCCGAGTATGTTGCCATGGAGGCCCGTAACCTCGCGCCGCTGCCCGGCGATGTCGACTTTACGGTGGGCGCTAGCCTGCCGATCTCCGGCCTAACCGCATGGCAGGGGCTGTTCCAGCATGGCCGCATCAAGGCCGGGCAGAGCGTTCTCGCGCATGGCGCTGCCGGTGCCGTCGGTTCGATGGTGGCGCAGCTTGCCAGGGAGGCCGGAGCCTATGTGATCGGCACCGGGCGGGCCGCCGACCGCCAGAAAGCGCTCGACTTCGGTGCAAATGAATTCCTCGACCTCGCAAAAGACACCCTTGAAGATGTCGGCGGCGTCGATCTGGTGTTCGATGTCATCGGCGGCGATGTCCAGAAGCGATCCGCAACGCTTGTCCGGGCCGGAGGTATCCTTGTCACAGTCGTCGGACCAACGGATATTCGACCTGCAGACGGCCTGGCGGTTGACTTCGTCGTCGAGGCTGATCGAGCCCAGCTTTCTGAGATAGTGCAGCGGATCCGCGATGGACGACTGCGGTCGAACATCGTCAAGGTTTCGAGCTTGGATGATGCCATCGGCACCTTCAACTCAACGGACCGACGCGCGGGCAAGACCGTTGTTCGCGTTCGTCCGTGAGAACTTGGGAGAGAGGCGGGCTCTCGCTCCTTATGGTCGCGTCGGCAGCTGACACGGTGAGGTGCAAATCAGCGCCTGTCGCGGGA
>NZ_JAMYMJ010000132.1:0-3194 GCF_040318435.1 Mesorhizobium sp. M1143
CTCCCGAAAAGCGCGTGAGCGCCTCGGCATTGCAGCGCTCGAAGCAGTCTCTCACGGCAGTGCGCCGCTTGAGGCTCTCGACGACTACGAAGCGCCAGGGCTGGCTGAGGCCAACGGAGGGCGCAGTGCTGGCGAGCTCGAGCAGGCGTTCCAGCGTACCCTCCGGCAGAGCCGTCGGCTCGAAGCGCCGCACATCCCTGCGCCAGCGCAGCAGCGTGATCAGCCCGGAGCGAAAATCGTCGGTGAAATCTGGAGGTGACGGCATGGCGGTCTCGTTAGGTATGTATTGGACACTAGGGAGTACAGTGTGGACAGCCTACTGCCGGATTGCCAAGCTGGCTTGTTGCGTCCGACAATCGCGTCATGCGGCCCCAACCGCAAACGATAGAAAAATGTTTCCTGATGGGCGGCGCTATTAAGATGCAATCGACCAAGCCAGTTTCGATCAGCTCGCACGGCGGTGAATCGCGTACCAGGCCGTTGGTAGATGCGCCATTGACACTTAGGCGCACCCGTATCGCTCACCAGGCCTCGGAATGCGGAGAACGTCGGCCTGGAACGCGGAGACGGCGACAGGCGTCTCAGCTTGCATATACTCGTTCCTGCCGCATCGCCTGCAACTCAGTTTGCTTCCGACCACGTCGGCCTCGACGTCCCCGAAGATTCCCCAGGTCATTCGGCCGATACCATCGTCTGACATCATAGCGCCGCAGCGGACAGCACCAGCTGCCCAATTTCATTTGGGGCATCGCTGAGCTTCCAGTCGCCACCGCAATTTCGTCTTCCACCAGCGTCAGGCCTGACCCAAATTGCAGCTCATCCCTCTCACAGTCAATTCGCGCTTGAATTATATGTTCTACTTTCGTTCACTGTTCGGACGACACATTAGAAAGAGCTGGAATGGAATCTATCATCAGCCCTCGACAGCCGCCAAAGGTGGCCGCTGTTCAAGCCCGCCGAAAAGTTTGGATGCCGTTCACAAGGGGAGAGCATTGGTGGGACCATGCCGGCGCCATCTACCTCTTTGTTCTTCTCGGGGAACATCGCCCGGGCCAGTGGTCTCAATCGTGACCGGAGATAAAAATAACAGACGCGCATCAGGGCTCGCGCACGTGGAACGCAATGAGCATCCCCAGTTACTGGCACATTCTACAATCAGCTACCAACTGACAAACGTATGGCAGGAGACGGATGAGACGTGGACGGTGTTCGACCGTCGTACCGCAGAGTCGCCATAAGTCGCATTTAGGAGGTCCTGATATTTGATGCAAATGGCTGGGAACGTTGCTCACCCTCAACTCGGAGGTGACCGTTACCATAAACAGCGGATGGGCTGGTGCCGTCATGAAGTTGGAGGGCGACTTGCCTCCTCTAGCCGTTTTCGCAACCTATTCCGTCGCCGTCTCGGTCAAGATCATAGATATCGGTGCCTACGACAGAGACCGGCCCGTGTACGTATGCGGGACCATTGCCCTTTCCGGAGGAACAGTCGACATCGCTGGCGATTGGAACACAGGCGCCTGTGTAGTTAGGGTCGCAGGATTCTTGGCCATGAGCGCTGCTGATGAAGGACGCCAGACCCAGAGCGACCGCGCCTAGACGATGAAACCGCATCAAACACCCGCCAGCTAACACCCAAGAAATCTTAGCGGGCATTTTAGCTCCATGCAATATTAGCACTGGCTTGGGCGCCTATATATCACCACCAAGCTCCAAAGAGATAAGTTATTGCCCCACTGCAATGATCAAGATCGCGTTGAGGGTCGCGCGATGGCGGGCTACTTGATTTCGGTTTGGCAGATGCGTGGCCAAAGAGCGACGCGTGCTGCCAGGCATATGCATCTTCGGCGGGGTTTGACTTTTGATATTGCTAGGCAGGAAGGTCGCTAGCTGTACAGACCAGCTTATTACCGAGGTCGAGAATCCTAGTACCGATCGGTGGTAGTGCATCCACAGCAGTCTGATTTGACAGCCGTCGTCGAGCCGGAGTTCGCATCGCCCTCTGCGGTGAGGCCTCCGTAAGCGTCTGCGACGACCGACAGAGTCGACAAGCACGCGCTTCGTTCAGCGCCCCGAGGTGATCATGGCTGAAAGCGGCCCTACAAGGGCGGCCGATAGTAGCCTTCAAGGCCTACAAGAGGCAAACGCTGTGGAATCGTGTGCAGGGCGAGGTCGGCGGTCCCGAAGGAGCATAAGAAGAACAAGGCCGAATGGCTGAAGCCGGGACTGGTCCGCCGGTCACGAGGTCGGAGGGCGAAGAGAAGCTGCGCCTCGCGAGGCTACGGATTTCTGGGAGGATAACCAAAGAGCGCGGCCAGTCTTAGGTATATTGTACGATTGTTACCCAAGCGGCGGCCGCATGGACTCTCATCATCTTGGAACTACATTGCCAGAATGGCACAGCTCTTTGAATCCGCCCCAATGAGCGCTTCATTTCAGATGATCGTGGACCACTATGAGACAGCGGTTTCACTCCAGGAGCGCATTGTAACTCGCGCTCGACAAGTCGGCTTGGCGACCAAAAGCGATGACGAATTTCTGGAGCATCTGAATGCCGCGTTAGAGCGGGTGCGCCAAAGCTTGGCTCGGGCCGATTAACGTAATTGATAAAAAATGGGACATCCGCGGTCGGCAGGCATACAGTGTGCCATCGACGGCAACTCTAAGGGCGTCCGTCGGCTGTGAGCGATCAACATGCTTCCGCCCCAATAGGGAGAGGGAGCTATGACAGACTCCAGTTCACAAACTCACACTGCCGCGCAACGCGACACCGGCCAAAATTCGATCTATCGCAATTCGCTGCTGCTACGAATGTGCTCGGCAGATTTGGCATTGCTGCAACCTCATTTCGAAAGCGTCTCCCTTGGGCTGAAGACGCATCTCGAAGTGGCGGGGTCACCAATCAGCACCGTGTACTTCTTCGAGAGCGGTCTCGGGTCAGTGGTGGGCGAGCTGCGGCCTGGTATCGAAGCTGAGATCGGAATCATTGGTTGTGAGGGCATGACCGGCTCAGCGCTTATCATGGGCGATGACCGGTCAACGCACGATTGTTACGTCCAATTAGAAGCCCGAGCCTTTGTTATCGACGCGGGCCTCTTCACCAAGGCGCTTCTGACAAGCCCAACCTTGCGAACCTTTCTGCTCCGCTACGTTCACTACTTTCACCTCCAGGCAAGCTTCACCGCGCTCAGCAA
>NZ_JAMYMJ010000133.1:0-3187 GCF_040318435.1 Mesorhizobium sp. M1143
TCCCAGAGTTTGGAAAGCGTCTGGTTGGGGCTCAGGCTCGACCCGAATTGGTGCGCTCTCGACGGTGTCATTTGCGGCCAGATCTGCCAGTGGCTGTTCAATCGCGATAGGAGCGTTGAGAGGGGGAACAGGCCTCGGCGCGTGAAGGGTTCTTCCTGCCAAGGTTGCGACAAGGTCTCCGGTGTCCTTGCTTTGCTTTTGCACCACTGCGGCAAGCGCCTGGGTCAAGCGTTGTTGCGCTTGGACGCTCTCCGCTGTTTGCTCTGCGGCTGCCACAGCCTTTTCCACACCTGCGGCCACTTTAGCCACAGCATCAACGATGCCCGCCATGCGGGCTTGCTGTTCCTGCGAAGCCGTCTCTGTTTTGACAGCATACTGAGCGACCGCGCTGCCAAGAAGTTTCACCATCGGCGCCAGATCGTTCTTAAGGACCTCATCAGGGACGACAACCTTCTCCAACTTGGTGGCTACGCTTTCGGCCTGTTCACCCAGTCTGCCAACTGAAGAGGACATTGAGCTGTTGGCTTTGTCGAGCAGATCGGCTGCCGCCTCGACGCGCTGTGCGATCAACGAGAACTGACTTTCGATCTGCCCAAAATTGTGGCTCAAAGCATTGCTGAGCTTTCCCGAGGCCTCTTGAACTGGTCTGATCGATTCCATCGCGATTTTATCCAGGGCCGATCTTATGTGCTCTCCGTTCCGCTCCGCTTGAACGGCGATTTCGGCAAAACCCTCCTCCAACATCTGATTGCTTACGCGGCGAAAGTCAGCGAATTCCCTGGTTACACTTTCCATCTCGGCTCTTACACGCCGCGTCATATCCGCGAGTTCGTGCCTGACCGTCCGTTCGATGTCGGCAGGATCGCGGCGCATCTGATTGTAAAAGATCCGCAAAGCGATGCCCGTGATCGTCGACGTCACCGCGATACCAAAGTTCCTCACGATTGTGTCGGTGGATCCTTCGGAACCAAACTGAAACAGCGATACGCCGAGACTCGTCAACGTAAACAGGAAACCCATGTAGTAGAGATTGTCGCCTGTTTGCTCATCGTGGAGCCGTAGCTTGCCGGTGAAGACGGACGCGGCAAGATAGATGAGCATCAGGCACACCGGTGCGCTCGCCGCCATTATAGGGTCTACGCCCGACAGCTTGGCTATTGCGATGAACACGCAGCCACCCAGGGTTAGCGTCGCAAAGACGAAAAGGGGCAGGCTCGGATGTCCTAAGAACGACTCCCCTCGCTTCTTGGCCATTAGTTTAACCCCTCCAACCCTACCAGCTTCTCAAAATCACCATGATGGCTTTGAACCCACCGGGTCCAGAACTCTGCATGTTCGAAAGAGCCAAATGGCTTCTTCGCCCTATCGACGTAGAGTATCGTAAACCCGACGCCATCGAGCGATGTCCCGTAAGTCCTGTCAGCCGCGCTATCAAGGTACTTCTGATAATCGAGACCCGAACGATATTGTGAGTACAGCGCCGTATGTTCGATCATATCTGACGCGACTATTATTCGCTTAGCGGTCTTCTCTTTCGCCAAACTGCTATCGAATAGCGACAGTTTGATTTTCTGAATTCCGGCCATGATCGGAGATTGGCTCGCGGATTCTCCATTGGGAATCTGGTCGGGAAGGTTCGTCAAAGGGTCCTCGAACGCATCTTCCCATTTCTTCTGCCGCCGAGACGGATTGTTCGTCCAGCTGTCGACCGTCGAGCCGTCGCCCGGATTGCATCCATCAAACATCACAGTCAGGTCGCCGGGCCTCGCGCCCAGCGTCAATATCTTGAGATAGCCGCCAGGCTCGACGCGCCCAATGGTCTTGCGGAATTCATTCTTCAGATCCGCCATGGTTATCGGCGAAATCGGGTCGGTGGCGTCGATCAAGACCGCTGTCAGGCTCACAGGTCCGTTCAGTGGGCAATTCGTGCTGATGTCGATTTGGTCCTTCCCGGATCTCGACCACATCCAAACAAAACCGGCCAGCATCACAGCCGACAGCACGGCCAATCCGGCTGCTGCGACAATTGTGCCGCCACTGCCTTTCTTTCTTCTGCGACCCCGCCTAGCCATTCACGCTATCCGGATGAAGCTTGTCGAGATCTCGGTACTGTTCGATCCCGCGCTCGCATTCCAGCCCGATGAGCCGCACCTGAGCGTTGAGTTCTTCCTGCGCGTCACGAATTGAGGCGCCCAGGTCCTTCTCGCTCCATTCATCGTCGGACGATATCAGGGGTTTTATGCGCTCAAGTTTGTAGGGTGTGGCAAAATGTTTTGGCGCTGGCTCTGTGCGGGCCTGGAAATTGGCCTCCCTGTACTTTGAGAGAAGCTGGTTGCAGGCTCGCTCCAGCTGGTCTTGATGCTGCGCAAAGAGCGTCAGCAGCCTCGACCGATGGTCGATGATCGCTCGATGCTCCCTGCGTCTGCTCCCCAGCCGCTTGACGATGTCCTCCACCTTCTCGTTGTGCTCATCGCGCACCTCTTGCAGAGCCTCGATGAGCTCGCTCTTGCGCTCGATGTAGTCTTCCCGGCGAGCCACCAATCTGTTTTCGACACCCGCATAGCCCGGGTATGGGTCGAGAACGAACCAGCCGTCGATAAACGCAAAGATCGAAAACATGAGACCAATGCCGAACAGAAGCCAGGATTTCACGTCCATAAGGCCAGCCGGATTGGCGAGCATGCTGCGCACGACCTCGACGCCGGCTCCGTCCACAAAGGACCCGCTAACCTCGCGGTAATGCGCAAGCGCTAGGTTTATGGTCAATGCCAAGCCGATATAGGCCGCTATCGACAGCGCGCCGATCAACTTCACAAAAAGCGATCTGTGAGTCACCAGGCGTGCACAGAATATTGCGAACAGCAGAGCGGCGCCGATGTTCAAAAACGAGAAAGCGGCGGCTTCGAGGAGCCCGCCAAAGAATCCCTGTTCATTTCCCTTTGCGAGGAAATTTCCGTTCATCGCCGTTTCAATGAGGAACAGGAAGATTAGCAGGGACACTCGGAAAACATGGGCCGCTCCGTGTTGAACCCTCACAGCCCGGACAAGCCCGTGCTTCTGTTTGAACCAGTCGTGGTGTTTATACGCCGCGTTGAGCGATTTGGGGCATCCGTGAAGTTAGTCCAGGCCCCCCGCGCTCGAGGCTTTGCAATAGGCAACACAGGCGGCGGGCGCCGGCCGGCTCAGC
>NZ_JAMYMJ010000134.1:0-3183 GCF_040318435.1 Mesorhizobium sp. M1143
TCGGCCGTCGGACTGCCTTCGTGATCCAGTAAGCCGACGATAATATCCTGCTTGGAAACGATGCTCTCGTTGTGAACGAGTTGGCCCATAAAATACATGAGCCGGCTCTGTGCCTGTGTGGGCATGGGCCTTCTCCCTGGTCGGGCGAAAGCCTGATGATCGCTCCCAAGCGCCTCGTGCCTGTTTGTTTTTGATTTTTCGAGGCGACGGCAACATTGTGCGCTCGTTAGCAGGCCATGGCAACCGGCCAGGCAATAGCAGCATCCATGGTGCGCCGCCCTGACCGCGCGTGCCGGTCCCCTGGCCCCGCTCGGCCGCTACTTTAGTGTTTCTGGTTGACCATCGTGATCGGCGCACCGCATTTTCGCGTTGAGGGACAAACTGGGATCCTGAATGAAGAAGCCTTATCAGAAGCCTGAAATAACAAGCGCGAGAAGCTCTCGGCCGTAACGGCTGTGTGCACGCCATCAACCTGCACCGATGAGTGAGAACCTTTAGACCGGCGCTTTGCCGAAATTCGCTAGCCAGTTGGCTTCGGCGGCGGGCTTTTCCGCTTCCAGGCGCCGAAACTTATCTTCGCGTTCCTGTCACCACGAGCCATGCGGTTTCCGTGCTCGGTCTCGGCACTTCAGGGTCGCTGAACCCTGCATCTCGCAAGGCAGCAAATGACCTCATCGGCTCGCGAGGTGTAAAAATGTCGGCCGGCATGTTCATCCTGTCCATAAGCGCCTTCGGGAGGAAGCCCAGGACGACGCGACCGCCTGGTTCGATGACGCGAGCGAGCTCTGCGGATCCGGCTCTAAGGCTTTGCCAGAAGTACACTGTGTGGACGCTGAGCGCCTTGTCGAATGTGCTATCCGGCAAGGGCAAGTCCTCGACTAGCCCGACTCGGAACTCGGCTCGTCCGGCGCGCACTGCATCTGTAGCGGGCCACCCATCTGTCAACCTTCCCGACATGGAGTATGCCGAAGAGCTGGCGGCCATCCTGAATGCCAACGACCTAAAGCAGAGGCTATCTCACGGGAGGTTCCCCGGAGGGTTCGCCTAACTGAGGTGTGATTCGCCCGCCTTCGTAATGCCCATCGAGGGTGGTTTGTCCGATCCGAACAAGCATTTGTTATTGAACTTCCGACTACCAGGGTCTTAATCGACTTGCCATTGCTTTTCGTAGGGAGGCTGTGATGGGCAGCGTGGTGCCAATTCGCAAGGCCACGCCTCGCGTGGAACTGGTCGGAGCCAGTGGCGAATGGGTCGTTCGCATCATTGAAACTGACCAGGAAATTACACGCTCATTCGGCCTGGAATCGTTTGCGCTGTCCTTCGCGGAAGGCCAGCGGATACGCCTGCATCTCGACCAGGTTGTGCGGCTTTAGGACTCGCTACGATTGGATAACCTCAGTGCCGGGAGCACGGAGACTTCACCGCAGACCATGCCGAGCAGCGGGATCGACACGAAGCTGTCTCGGTGGTGATCGTGAAATCTTCTGCTCGACAAGCAACACCCATGAGGAGAATGCTTCCGCTGTCCGAACTCACGACCTTGCAATTTGGCGCATTTCGCGAAGCGCGATCGACCCAGGATACGCTTGTGTGCGGATCTAGGACTCCAGTCGAGGCTCACTAGCGGAACAGCCGCTTAGCCATGTGGCTCGCAATCACGGAAGGTCAGTTTGCGACCCAAAGCTCCCGGTCAGAATGCGCCCCCCCCCTTGGCCGTAGAGATGACGCAGCGTGAAGCACATGCACGTGAGGAGGAATTGCAGCAAACCTTTCGTCTGGGCCGTGGCTTCATCGAATCGGAATGGGTTTTTTAGAAATTCGTTTATCTATTCGTGATTTCTAATAAAATATGGGATCCAGTGCATTCATCCGGTTCTGGCCTGCATTGGTCCGCGCAACACGCGCCAGGAACGGTAACGTTGCCGTCGTCGTTGCCTTCACCTTGCCGGTCGTGGTCGGCGGCGCCGGCCTCGGTATCGAGACGTCCTTCTGGTACTACAGCAGCCTCAAGCTGCAGGCCGTTGCCGATGCCGCGGCCTATGCCGGTGCGCTCGAGAAAGTCGCGGGTTCCGATAACCCGACCATCATCGCCGCCGCCACGCAGTCCGCGACCTCGAACAATTTTGCCACGCCGGGCACGATCCAGGTCAACACGCCGCCATTGTCCGGCCCGAACACCGCGAAGAAGGCGGTGGAGGTCATCGTCAAGCAAAACCTCGATCGCTACTTCACGGCGATTTTCAACCAGGCGCCCGTTGCCGAACAGGCAAGGGCGGTGGCGCTGATCAATGATGCCTCCAAGGCTTGCGTGCTGGCGCTAAGTCCGTCGGCCTCCCAGGCTGCGCTCTTTTCCGGCAACACCACCGTCAACCTCACCGGCTGTTCGGTCATGTCGGACTCGATTGCCTCGGACGCCATAAAGACGCAGGGCTCGGCGGTGCTCAAGGCCGACTGCCTGATCACGGTCGGCGGCATGGTGCTGAACAATCCAGCGACCACAGTCTGCAAGTCCAACATCACCCGAGCCTGCCGGCAGCCGATCCTTTCTCCGGCTTGGCGACGCCGACAGCCGGCAACCCTTGCAAGAATGTCAACGGCAACAAGACGTCGCAAACACTCCAGCCTGGCACCTACTGTAGCGGCATGAGCCTCAGCGGCAACGTCACCCTGCAGCCCGGCGTCTACGTCGTGCAGGGCGGTATGAAGGTCAACGCCAACGCGGTCGTCGCCGGCAGTGGGGTAACCATCTTCATGGCAGGCAGCAACACCGTCAGCATGAACGGCAACGCCAAGGTGACGCTGAGCGCGCCTACCTCCGGAGCCTATTCCGGCGTGCTGTTCTACGGCGACAGGACCGGGACTGCGGCACAGAGCACCTTCAACGGCACAGCGGACTCGCTTTTGACCGGCGCCATCTATTTTCCCAGGCAGCAGGTCAACTATCTTGGCAACTTCTCGGGGAACGGTGGCTGCACTCAGGTCGTCGCCGACACCATCCAGTGGTCAGGCAGTACGACCATCAAGCAGGACTGCACCAGCCTCGGGATGAAGAACATTCCGGCGACGCAATCCGTTCAGCTCGTCGAGTAGCGGGATGGGTGGGCGGACCTTGCGCATTGTCCTGGACAAATCCGGGATAGCTGCCGTCGAGTTTTCCATGTTGCTGCCCATCCTGTGCCTCGT
>NZ_JAMYMJ010000135.1:0-3183 GCF_040318435.1 Mesorhizobium sp. M1143
CTTCAAGATGGCCCAGGATGCGCTGCCGTCGGGTCGGGATCTGGCGTCGCAATCGACGCTGTGCCGGCTGGAGAACCTACCCGGGGTGCGGGAGCTGGTCGCGATGGGGCGGGCGATGGTCGATCTCTATTGCGCCTCGTTCCGGCAAGTGCCGAAGCGGATCGTACTCGACATTGACGACACCTTCGACGCTGTGCACGGAGGCCAACAGCTTCGCCTGTTCAATGCCCACCATGACGAGTACGGCTTCCAGCCGATCGTCGTGTTCGATGGTGCGGGACGGTTCGTCAGCGCGATCCTGCGACCGGCCAAGCGGCCGAGTGGGGCTGAGATCCGCCCCCACCTGCGCCGTCTGGTGCGGGCGATCCAGATCAACTGGCCGAACATTCGAATCCTGCTCCGCGGCGATAGCCCTTATTGCAACCCGCAGGTCATCGACTGGTGCCGCGCCAACGACGTCGACTTCATCTTTGGCCTCGCGCCCACCACGACCCTGCACAAGCATGTCGCGGATCTGGAGGCCAGCACGACCGCGCGCTTCGAAGCGTCGGCCAAGACAGGCAAGGTCCGCAGGTTCAAGAAGTTCGTTGACGGCGCCGCTAGTTGGAGCCGCGTCGAGCGCATCATCGCGCGGGTCGAGGTCGGCGCCCACGGTGGCGATATCCGCTTCGTCCCCCGCCTGCCATCACGCCGGAGCAATCCCGGCGCCTGACGAGGCGCGTGGAAAAGCACCGCAACGGCGACCACAGCGTCGCTTCAGGCCGTCAAAAGCTTATCGCCGTGCATCAAGGCGGCTAGATGGCAACGAGGCTTATGCCGCCCGAGCATCGCAGCTAAGTATGCATGAGGGGTCGTCCCTTCAAAATACTTGATACATTTGCGCTTGCGTAGCTCCTTGCATACGCTCGATGCCAGGAGGAGACCTCTGTTCTAAACGCTCGCATCGATGCAACGCCGTTGACACCATCAGCGCGGCGACCGCTTTGCCGCGGCCGCCGCAGCCCTTTTCGAGCATGACGATCATGCCGGCGCCATCGCAGTGATGCACTTGCAAATTCAGAGATGCACTCTGGCCAAATGCTAGGTGCCCAGCATATGTCCGGCATCCCGCAACGCCTCTACGAAGAGACGGGCATTGCCGTTGGCATCCATCTTGGCCTGCATCGACAGGGGCATCCTGTGCCAGCTCTCCAAGGCCGCAATGTAATGTGAGAACATACCGTTAACGATGCAATAGTGGGTAACTAGGCCGTGTCCGTCTAACGCCAGCACGCCGAATTGGCCGCCGTGATATCGGATGGCTGCGACCCGCTGGACCTGCGCGTCACCGTCGATCCGCACGTTGAAAAGCAGGCTGCCGCGGCTCCTGGTGGCTATCTCGGCGGCTTTTTCAGCGAAGCTCAACGAGAGCGAGCGGACGCTTTCGACTGCCATCTGTAAAACCATCAAGTTCAGTTCATCCACTGCCATAAGGTACCTGTGCGCAAGACATGGGTGATTGCAATCGACCACACCGCTTGTTCACAGATGTCGGCTCACGACCGGTTATTCAGGGTTCGCCGGTTATCCATTGAGGGCGTGCTCATCAAAATGATCCTGACGTGGAATGCGCTGCATCTACGAAGCGCGAGGAGCAGGCCAGCCAAAGCTGTCGCGACAATTGATCTCATAATCCACCCCGATATCTGGATTTCGGCATCGCTGAACATCCCTGGTAAGTGAGCTGTTTGCGGCAAGCCCATCTCGGCTTTGTACTCCGAAACCGTTGCAATGGCGTCGCTCGGCGCTCGGGACCGACAGGCTCTGCTCGTCGAGAACTTTGTCCCCGAGAAGCGTTCGACTTTGAGCATTCCGCTGAAGGGTGACGTCTCGCCAGTCCGTGTCCTTGCAGCTCACCGCGATGGCTTTTTGCGCATCGCACGCAAGCGCACGAATTGGTCTCCGTTCACTTCACAAAATGGTTTTCCTGAAGTACTGGAGCGCAGAGAAATCTCCGGTCGCAGCCTACCCGGTTAAAACAAGGACCCAACGATGAAGACTCTCGTCGTCTGCTCCGGCGGATTGGATTCCGTTACTCTTGCCCACAAGGTGGCAGCGGAGCACCAGCTGACCGGCCTGCTATCGTTCGATTACGGCCAACGGCATAGGAAGGAATTGGGCTTCGCCACCCTTTGCGCGGAGCGCCTGAGTGTCCCGCAGCGAATCATCGATATCCACGAGATCGGCGGCGACCTTTCCGGCTCCGCGCTGACCGACAATGTGGACGTGCCCGACGGGCACTATGCCGAAGACACGATGAAGATAACGGTGGTGCCCAACCGGAACGCCATCATGTTGGCCATTGCCTTCGGCCTCGCCGCAGCGCAAGACGCTGACGCAGTGGCGACGGCCGTGCATGGTGGGGATCACGTTGTCTATCCCGATTGCCGTCCGGCCTTCATCGACGCTTTCCAGATGATGCAGGACCACGCGCTCGACGGCTACGCGCAGATTCGCCTTTATGCACCCTATGTGAACCTGACGAAGGCGGACATTGTTACGGATGGAGCCACATACGGCACGCCGTTTGCGCAGACCTGGTCCTGTTACAAGGGCGCCGAGCGTCATTGCGGGAGGTGCGGGACCTGCGTCGAGCGGCGTGAGGCGTTTCACATCGCTGGGCACCCGGACCCAACCGAGTATGAGGACTCCGACTTCTGGCTCGGAGCGCTGCGAAGGACCACCGCGTAATGTTCCGCATCACCAAGGAATTCCACTTCTCAGCCTCGCATCAGCTCACCTCATTGCCACCCGATCACCAATGCGCGCGCCTGCACGGACATAACTACATCGTCGAAGTGGAGCTTTCAGCGGATGGACTGGACGATCACGGCTTCGTGCGCGACTACCACGACTTGGCGCCATTCAAACGCTACATCGACGAGAGCTTCGACCACCGGCATCTCAACGACGTGCTGGGACACGAGCAAGTCACGGCGGAATATCTGGCCAGACATTTCTACGACTGGTGCAAGGCACGTCTGAGCGAAACCGCGGCCGTGCGGGTGAGCGAAACGCCGAAAACCTGGGCGGAATACCGGCCATGACGAATACTCATCCCGCAATCCGCGTTAGCGAGATTTTCGGGCCGACGATCCAGGGCGAGGGCGTGCTCATAGGTTTGCCGACGATCTTCGTCAGAAC
>NZ_JAMYMJ010000136.1:0-3156 GCF_040318435.1 Mesorhizobium sp. M1143
CGTGCGCTCGCTCTTCGAGGCACCCAGCGCCTCGTCCATCTCGGCCTCAAGCACCTCCTGCATCACCGCACGGAGCACTTCGTGCAATCCATCCGCGTTCGAAAGCAAAATGTCTTTGAGGGCAGCGCTGGCGGTCTTAACTTCAGTCTTGGTCATGGTGGCGTTCCTTCGCGGGAATCGGTGACGTGAACAATCACCAGCCTGCCATCACCGCCCCCTCTCAGCGAATTTGCAGAACTCTCAGCACACTACCTTGTGATGGGGCCGCGATGGCCAGATACATCGGCAAGGCGAACGACTGAAGCGCGCTAGCGGCGCTATCGAGCGAGAACCCGACGCGACGCCGGTTCGCAAGGGAGGCGTCGACCCGAGCCTGCATGGTCTGCAACTGGCTCATGCCGCACCCCCGGCCACCTCATAGCCACGGCTGCGAGCCTTTGAAGATAGACTTTCGCGTGAATCATGGAGGTATCGACGCTACGATGACGCAGGATATCGGCAATCCGCTTCACTAAAACAGCTGCGTTTAGCATGCGGCTGGCGGCGCTCTGCCGGAGGATATGTACGCCTGCCTTTGGCCACCCGCAACGTTTGTGTGCAGCAAAAAAATCTTACGATCTGTGGATTGGGAGGTCATAAGGCGCAACGTGGCGTACGAATATCGCTCGGTTCACGCTTAGCGGACGCTCGTCTTGCAAATAAGCAACGATCGCGTCAGCCGTTTCGGGCGGCAGCGGTAGAATGTCGAACGTCCCCCTTTGACCGGGAAACCTGCCAGTTATGAGACGGATGTTGGTCACCGGGCGCTGAGGGTTGAGAGATACTAGTGCGGGTCTGTCCGTCGAGAGCCTCGTGTGGTCCGTGATGGTTGTACAACACGACAAGAGAACGCTCACGGGACCGATGAACGCCCCTTCTTTATCATGGCATCCCTGGGCCGGGCGTTGTGTTCACGTTTATGAGGTGATCAAAAGGGCTGACCGGGCGGTTTTCCGTTGCAGTCTGTCTGGCCACGCCGCAACGCGGAAGTGTGATTTGAACACCCAGTTCGAGTTCTTTATCCCCGCTGTATGGCGGTGTGTCGCGGTTATTGCCGTTCGTGCGCAGAGTAGTGCCAATCCGCTGTAGGTCAAAGCGACGTCCGGGCTCAAGACAGCGCATCCGCCCATTCACCGGTAGCCTTCCGATCACAAACCGGCGTTTTGTTTCGTGCGGAGCAAAACTTTCATTCGATGCCGGTTTTTGGTGCATTCCAACAAGATTCTCAGTTTTTTTGAATGTCTGGCGACTGAACGCAATGTTACACCTCTTATGACATCATTCGGACATCGAAGCTGTTTGTCTTGAATGACGGAATAGTTTTTGCTGGTACTATCGAGGGTTCGTTGATGAAATTTTCCGGCTTCCGCGTTTTTGCTGAAGCATTTAAAGGTCATTCCGGATGGAAGCCTTTATGGCGCAACCCGGATCCGAAGCCGTTCTACGACTATATTATCGTTGGCGGCGGCGGCCACGGGCTTTCGACAGCTTATTACTTGGCCAAGACCTTCCGCCAATCCCGTATTGCCGTCTTGGAGAAGGGCTGGCTCGGATCTGGAAATGTGGGTCGCAACACCACGGTCATTCGTTCAAATTACTTGCTGCCCGGCAATGCGCCTTTCTACGAGTTCTCAATGAAACTTTGGGAGGGATTAGAGCAGGAACTGAATTTTAATTTGATGGTCTCCCAGCGCGGCGCTATTTATCTCTTTCACTCGGATTGGGAGCGAGATTATTATCGGCGTCGTGCCAATTCGATGATGCTGTCCGGTGCGGACGCCCGGTTGTTGAGTCGTGAGGAGTTGCGGGCAATGGTGCCTTTCCTAAACTACACCAACGCGCGCTTTCCGATCCATGGCGGCTTCATGCAGGCGCGCGCGGGAACGGCGCGACATGACGCTGTCGCATGGGGGTATGCTCGTGGCGCAGATATACATGGGGTGGACCTCATTCAGAATTGCGAGGTCACAGGTTTCCGGATCGTAGACGGCACGATTCGCGGTGTCGAAACTTCGCGCGGCTATATCGGTGCTAGTAAGGTCGGAGTGGCAGTGGCGGGATCTTCTAGCCGCGTGATGGCGATGGCGGGGATGCGACTTCCGATCGAGAGCCATGTGTTGCAGGCATTCGTTACGGAAGGTTTAAAACCCATGATTCCCGGTGTGATCATGTTCGGCGCGGGAAACTTCTTTATAAGCCAATCCGATAAAGGCGGCCTAGTCTTTTGTGGCCATATCGACGGCTACAACTCCTATGCGCAGCGTGGGAATTTGCCGATGGTGGAGGAAGTCTGCGAAGGCGCTATGGCGGTGATGCCGATGCTGGGACGCGTGCGGCTCCTGCGGCAATGGGGCGGCATAATGGACATGTCGATGGACGGGTCACCCATTATCGACCGCACGAACATCAAAGGCCTCTATTTGAACGGGGGCTGGTGCGTTGGGGGCTTCAAGGCGACGCCCGCCAGTGGCCACGCCTTCGCCCATCTTCTTGCGACCGACACCCCTCATGAAACCGCGCGCGCTTATCGGCTAGATCGATTCGCAAAAGGATACTTAATCGATGAAGGCGGCGCTGGTGCGCAGCCTAGTCTTCAGTGAGGCCAACATGCTCATCCCCCATCCGGTCCTGGGTTTGCGCGATGCAAGAGAATTTACCTATCTCGGCGACGCCCGGCTGATCGATCGACCAGACTCGTCTGCACCCGATGCCGAACCTGCCTTTTACGAGTATCTATATTTGCGCGACAATCCGGCGGGCGCGCACCGCGAATTGTGGTTCCACGAGCATGGCGATCGCTCCTGGCTGGTAGTCACGCGCAATACGGTTACCCACGAGATTCTCAGCGCGGAGTTTGCGCGCGACATCGCTTTTGCGCGAAAGAGGAGCGGACTGTGACGCGGCTCTCGGGCGGACTAATAGACCGTTCACAGACACTGAACTTCACGTTTGACGGCAAACGCTATCAGGGTCATCCCGGCGACACGCTTGCCTCGGCGCTACTGGCCAACGGCGTGCGCCTGATGGGGCGCAGCTTCAAATATCATCGCCCCCGCGGTGTGCTGTCAGCCGGTTCCGAAGAGCCCAATGCATTGGTCGAGCTGCGAACCGGCTGAC
>NZ_JAMYMJ010000137.1:0-3148 GCF_040318435.1 Mesorhizobium sp. M1143
GCATTCTCTGAGACTTCGCGCAAAACTCCCGGTGGATCAAATTGCTGCAAGGTTCCGAGAACCCGTTCCACAACAGCCTCACGGACATTCAGGCTCTCGGCCAGCTCCAAAAGATTTGCCCGAAGATAGCCAGTGTCTTCCAGATCGGCGGCAAGCTGGCCAGCGATCAGCCGCTCCTGTGGTGTGAACGCAGTGAGGGCGATCTGACGAGCGACATGGTCGTGCAATGTTTCGGCGAGTGTGGCAAACTCGTCGAGGGAAGGGCCATTGCCCGGCGGGTTGTTGGTCGTGTTGCGAAGTGATTTCCATTGCCCGAGCCGTTCAGGCGACCCTGCCCCGGTCGGACCTTCAACGGCGTTTGCCCCAAAGCCGACAGGCTGATCCGCTCCCGAAATCGAAGCATCGTCAAAAGGCCCGCCATCGTTTGACGCAGATTCCAAGAGCGGGTTCTTCTCGATTTCCCCCTCCACGAACTGATGCAGTTCGGTATGCGCCAGTTGCAGCAAGCGAATCGACTCAATGAGTTGAGGCGATGCGACGATGGATTGCTTCTGGCGCTGAAACAGGCTTGCTGAAGATTGCATGGTGTGTGCGATAATCCCGTCGAGGAGCCTCTTGGGGCCTGCAATGGCGCCAGTGAGACGTTTTCTAGGTCATGCGGCGGCTTTCATCGATTCGAGAACGTTTTGCGGGGATGAGACGCCATACGGGTCGGCCTCGCAGTTGTCGGAGAAACCTTCCTCCTCGAACCAGTGCTCCACCACGCCATTGTTGATCAGGGCGGCGTAGCGCCATGAGCGCATCCCGAATCCGAGATTGTCTTTGGCAACCAGCATGCCCATCTTGCGTGTGAACTCGCCTGAGCCATCGGGGATGAGCTGGACCTGCTTCAGGCCCAAGGACTTCCCCCACGCATTCATGACAAAGGCATCGTTGACTGAGAGGCAGTAAATCGCGTCAATTCCCTGCTTCGCAAACTCATCATAGAGCTCTTCGAACTTGGGCAATTGGTAGGTCGAGCAGGTCGGGGTGAAGGCGCCAGGCAGCGAGAACAGGATGACCCGCTTGCCGGCAAAGTAGTCGTCAGATGTTTTTTCTTGCCAGCGATATGGATTTGGCCCCTGGACTGACTTATCGTGAACACGCGTGAGAAAGGTGACGAAGGGAACTTTCTTTCGAACTGTCATCAAGTTGCTCCTGAAGAAGACTGCGCTGAATTCTGGCAGAGGCTGGCGCAATACCGGGCAAAGGCTCGTATCCCCGGCACGGAATGAGGGCCTCGCGGCTCGCAACCTCCTTTTTTCCCTCCCGACGTATGGGAACGTCTTGGCGGTTGGTCTTTGCCATCCGAACGCAATCGATCTGAGCGAGCTGGACACCGTCGAGCCGCTTGCTTTCCACGGCTATGGCGCCGGAAGCGGGATCGGTCACTAGCGATAGTGCGTTTGGAAAAAGGATAGCGGCCGGAACGAGCCAATATCGCAAAGCATGTGGGGGCCTGAAATGTCACTTCACGCAACAGACCCGCGTCACTGGACTCCGCGTCACTGGACTGGTTCAGCATGTTGTCGATATGTGACAGTGACCCGCCGGCCTTGGCTTGCGTGACGACCCTTTGACAAGGCTTTTCGGCACTCACATGCTGCACAGAACCGGCAAACCGCATTTGCGCGCGCGGCCCGTGTTGGCGCGCCGGCATCGGACCAGCCATGCGCAAAGCGGCCACCCAGAACGGACTTCCGGAGGAGACGATGCCCCGATGTTCAGCTGGAAGGGGCACCGTCTCCTCAGGCCACGGTCTGGAGCTTCGCGTATCGGGCATGGCACAAGTCGCTTTCATCGTGATTTGATGGTGCTCTAACCAGGAGCAGCAAGCGGCGTGCCATTTGGAATAGAGGTGCCGTTGGACCGCCCCCTTTCTTCTCGGAGGCCGTGTCTTGGAAGATCGGGCGCGCGCGATAACCGCCTCGTCACACAGGCAACAACGATGCTGTATGGTGCGGATATTCGGCGCTTCGGCCCCGGCTGGGCAAAGAAGACCGGAAGCCGAGCCGGTGCACTACCTGAGGCTGGCGGGCACTCCAGTCATTGCGTAGCATGTGCCGCTAGCATTCATGGGTGCGCAGGCACGGCTATCGCGAACACGCGCCTGTCGCGGCAACATGAGCGCGCGCTCTTGGGCAAGCGCTTTGGCCCCGTGAGGATCGAATTCCCCAATCGTGTCTGTTTGCCGCCCTCTTATGTTCGAACCTGGACCAGAATGTCGCTAGCATGACCTAAAGGTCGCCGAGGCGTTCTGTCCGACACTGTTCCGTCGCCTTTGTTGGCCCGCGACACCGGCCTATTTCGCCTAGCTCTTCTCTGGCCTCAGGCTAAGCCCATAAAAGCATCACAGATTTTTTTCTTCGGTCGGCCAAATTGGCACGAGTTTTGAAGCCTCTTCGTTGCGGGCCGGGAGCCGCCGACCGACTTTCATTTCGTGGATGGCACGAATGGAACGAAGAAAGAAAAGCAAAATGTCAAATCCGCGTCGGATAGCGTCTATGGGCATGGTGTGCTCGGCGAAACCGCCCTTACCCAACAGCTCGCCGCCCTTGTCGACCCTTGCGCAGGAAAGCTTGGCCGGCGGCGGCTCAAATGCCCACCGCGCCGACTTTGTCCTGACCTCGAAGGTGCAAGATAACGTTCCGCATCTCGCCGCGCGATGTGCCTAGACAGTTACGCGTTAGCCGTTCTTGATAATCGGTCTGCCTTCGGAGGACGTCATCTATATGCCGTCTTAGGTCTTCGCTGCCGCAGCGCCCGCCGGTCACCTTCCGCCCTCGCTATTGAGTGAAGTGCCACCATGTCCGAACAACCCTTGCCGACGCTGCCGATGTGGCGCCTCGATCACATTGAGCCATCGCCCGAGATGTTGGCGCTACGCACCAATGGTCCGATCCACCACGTGCGCTTCCCGTCCGGGCACGAAGGCTGGTGGGTCACAGGCTATGACGAGGCCAAGGCGGTGTTGACCGACGCGGCGTTCCGGCCCGCGGGAATGGCGCCGGGGGGCTAGAACCCCGCTTAGGGTAATATATTACTCTTATTAAAAAAAACCAGCCCCCGAGCCAAGCGCGCGAGGGGGGAGAGGCGGGAGAGGTGGGAT
>NZ_JAMYMJ010000138.1:0-3036 GCF_040318435.1 Mesorhizobium sp. M1143
GATGCGCATGTCGCCGGCGATGTTCGCGGCCTTGTTCGAAGGGCGGGATTGGAGACTGGTTCGCCCCAAGCGGGCACCGCATCCGCAGCTGGCCGGATGAGTGTGTGGCACAGTGAGTCAGGGTGCCTTGTCTCCACTGGCCTTATCGGTCAGTGCATGAATCTGACGGTTCTCCAGGAAGAGAACGAGCGTTTGAAGGCGCTCTTGGCGGCCCAGACGTAAGCGACCCTGGCCGAGCACCAGGCAGCCTTAGCTGCATCCGAGGAGGCGCGCCGCGGCTGGAGAGCGTCGTCAGCCAGTTCAATCACGAGAAGTTCGCGCCAAGTCCGAGAAGCTGCATCCTGATCAATACCACCTGCCACTCTAAGACGTGGAGATCGCGCAGGGCGTGCTCGATGCCGCGCAGAAAAAGGCGCAGCGGGTCATTACTGGCGTTCGGACGGCTCGTCCGGTTCGCGCCAGCGCAATGGTGGCCACTTGCCTGCCCATCAATCCCGGCGTGACTGCGCGTGCTGGTCCGCGCCGCCCGAAACGCTTGCCAGCGCTGCTCGGGCGCCGTCGTGCAGGCGCATGCGCCCGAGCATATCGTGCCTGGCGGCGTCGTCGCCAAGCTCGGCGATCATTTGCCGTTCTGCCGGCAGGCCGAGATCCAAGCCAGCCTGGGCATCCAGCTGGATCGGACGACATTGGGCAACTAGGCAGGCCGGGGCTGCTTCCATCTCAAGCCCATAGCCGACCACATGCGCGGGCATCTGGCTGCGGCCGAGCGCCTGTTCATGGACGAGACCACCGCGCCGGTGCTCGATCCCGGCGGGCTTCTTCTGGGCAATCGCTTCCGGTGACCGCGGCCATGGTGGTGCTTGACCAGAAAAATGCCTTGTTTGCTGGCCATGAGGTCGGGGTCGAAAACTGGGCACTGCTCTCATCCGTCGTGGCCACCTGCAGGCTCAACACGTCAATCCCGTTGCCTTCCTCGCCGAAACTCTCGACGCCATCATCAACGGCCATCCGCAGAGCCAGATCGAGGAACTCATGCCCTGGCGATTCCGGAAAAGGTCAAGCTCAAATCCATTGGCGATCGGCAAGGCGCTTACGCTCCAGCCGCAATGCATGCTTCAAAAACGGGATGGCAAGGGCGGAAACGCTCAGCCAAAAAAGCTACACAAGCACCCGGGGCTCGAACTTCACGCGATCCAACACAATCATGCTCTTGAACTTACGGACGTTGGGATTTGTGTAGAGTTTGGTCTTTACAAAAACGTCAAAGGCCTCGACGTCCTCCACTGCTACAATAAGAACGAAGTCGGCATCGCCTGTGATCATATAGCATTGAGTGACTTCTTTTGCCGCCCTCATCGCTCGCTTGAAGTCATCGACAAGATCTAAACGCTCGCGATCGAGCTCCACCGCTACGACCACGGTCAGCGACTTCCCGAGCGCCTTAGGGTCGACTAACGAGATATCAGCGGTGACAACGCCCTCGGCACGCAACTTATTGACACGGCGCATGCATGAAGCGGCAGACGAACCAACGAAATCCGCGAGTTCGGAGAATGACAGCCTGTTGTTCTTTTGAAGGGCGCCGAGTATCCGCCGATCGAGATCATCTATCATGCCTGCACCTATGCGAATTCTCGTCCCATTAGCAATCTGGAACGTTCATTGCAAGATCAGCCGCGCAATGAAACGCTAGCCCATCCAACAGTTGCAATCGCCACCAAGATGAGACTGTTTTATTTTACCCAAATGCAAGTTTTGCCCGAACTGTTCCAAACGCTCTCGGCAAATTTTCCAATGAAGCCAGCCACACGGCCCCACGACGGCTGCCAAACATCAACGAATGGATTCAGCATGCCGGTTCGTTGCGGACAAGCTAGCGTCCTTTAGAATCAACCATATCGAAACGGGGAAAGCCAGCACCCGCATCGTCCCTTTCATTCAGGGCAAAGCGGCGCAGGGCCGACCATTGGCCTTCGTGCAGATCTGGACGCTTTGCCGATCCATGAAGCGACGGGCAAGGCCTGGGGTAGAGGACCCCCGGAGAAGATGCACGAAATTCAGGGGCACCTTTGCGCTCATCTTTAACAGGCCGGGGAAGTCGAATTGCCGTCGAGCCGCTCAAGGTGTTCGGAGTGGCTTCTTTTGCCGTTTTCGCATCTCACAGCTCTTCGGGGATGCACACGGGCCAGCATCGATGTAGGCAAGTTCGCCATTTGCCGGCCCAACGATAGCTTCCTATTCTAGGATGATTTTGACATCGTCGTAAACCGTCGCGGGGGGGCACGCTGCAGTCCCGCAATTATTCGGTCGTTATCGCCGCTCAAGACAATCGGCCTGCAGGCGGTGGTGTCGCGCGGCACCGACCCAATCGAGTCGTTGGTAATTTTCGTCACGACCGAAACTCCGCGCCTCGAATGCTTACAGGGCAATTGCCGACGAAGTCGGGCTCGCAGGAACAGTCCTCGCGTTGGCCCACTACCCTGCGCGACTTCGCCGAGACCCAGCTGGAGACGAGGGTTGCCGGTCGAATGGATCGTGTCCCGCGGCGTGGTGTAGCTGGCGGCATTAGTCGCCGTGCTCTCCGGCATGGGCCGGGCTGATCAGCGCGCCACGGCTGGCAGGCTGATCAGGGGATCATCGCTCATCTGGCTGATCGTTTCCAGAGTCATATCTGGAGCAGGATTGCGCCGACGAGGCGCACGATCGCATCGTCGTTCGGGAAGATTCCGGCGACCTCGGTGCGCCGCTTGATCTCGCCCTTGAGACGTTCGATCGGATTAGTCGAGTGGAGCTTGGCGCGATGTTCCTTGGGGAAGGTCATGTAGGCCAGCACGTCGGGCTCGGCGTCGTCCATGATTGTCGTCAGCTTTGGCACCTCGGCCGGATCTGGTCGGCGACGGCGCGCCATTGTACGGACGCGGCCTCGGGCGTTTCCTGGGCGAAAGCGGTGGCGATGATGGATTTGACGACCCTGCGGCCGCGCTTGCCGGCATGGGCCAGCACGTTCCTCATGAAGTGGACGCGGCACCTCTGCCA
>NZ_JAMYMJ010000139.1:0-2992 GCF_040318435.1 Mesorhizobium sp. M1143
AAGCAACTCGAACTTTCGGCAGGACACAGCTTACTTCGGCCAATCTCCACCGGCGAGGCAGCGAAAGACCCGCTCGTAACCGCTACCGAGTTTCGCAATTGCAGCAAACAATGGTCATCTGGTTTCATCCGGGCTTCGGATCCAGACAAGGGGTACCGCTTTCCTGGAGGCGCATCGCCACCTGTACAGGTTCACAATCATTCGACCGTGACCGATTTTGCGAGATTGCGCGGCTGGTCTACATCCGTCCCCATGAAGAGCGCCGTGTGGTAGGCTAGAAGCTGTATCGGGAGCGAGAAGATCATTGGCGCGATAATCTCGTCGACAACCGGCAGCACGAGCGTGTGCATGGTTTCGAGTTTCGATACGGCTGCCCCTTTTTCATCGGTGATGAGGATAATCCGCCCTCCACGGGCAGCCACTTCCTGCATGTTGGAAACGGTCTTGTCGAAAAGACGGTCATGGGGCGCGATGACGATCACCGGCATGTTCTCGTCTATCAAGGCGATCGGCCCGTGCTTCAATTCACCCGCTGCATAGCCCTCGGCATGAATGTAGGAAATCTCCTTGAGCTTCAGCGCACCTTCCATCGCTAGCGGGAAACTGGTGCCACGGCCGAGATACAGGACGTCACGACACTTTGACAGTTCGCGCGACAAGAACTCGATTTCCGGCTGGATGCACTCGAGTACGTGGCCCATCACGCGCGGCAATTCGGCGAGGCTCCTGACGAGCGCCTGCAGCTCGTGTTCGGGGACGGTCCCGCGGGCTCTGGCCGCGCCGATGGCGAGTGCTGCTAGAACGGCAAGCTGGCAGGTAAAAGCCTTGGTAGAGGCGACGCCGATCTCCGGTCCGGCAAGGATCGGGAAAACCGTATCGGCCTCCCGAGCGATAGTCGATTCGCAGGCATTGACGATAGCGCCAATTTTCAGCCCACGCTCCTTGCAGTACCTCAATGACGCAAGCGTATCGGCGGTTTCGCCGGACTGCGAGATGAAAAGAGCCGCCGACTGCGGCGGCAACGGGATCTCGCGGTAACGGAATTCGGACGCAACGTCGATTTCAACCGTCAGGCGCGCATAGCGCTCGAACCAGTATTTTCCGATCAGTCCGGCGAAATAGGCGGTCCCGCAGGCAGAGATCGCCAAGCTCGGGACCTTGGCGAAATCAATGCCAGGAACCATGTCGCGACTGTCTATGATGTTAATGTAATGACGGAGAGCATGGGCGATGACCTCGGGCTGCTCGTAAATCTCCTTCTCCATAAAGTGGCGATGGTTGCCCTTGTTGGCGAGATCGGCCGCGGCCGTGGAGATATGGCGCGGACGCTCGACGGGACGGCCGTCGACATCGAAGATATGGGCGCCCGAATTGCCGATAACGGCCCAGTCGCCGTCGATGAGATAGGTAATTTCATTGGTGAAGGGAGCAAGGGCGATCGCGTCGGAGCCCAGGAACATCTCGCCGTCGCCGTGACCGATCGCGAGCGGTGGTCCGTTGCGCGCCGCCGTGATGGTCGACGGTTCATCTTCGAAGAGGATGGCAAGCGCATAAGCGCCCTTGACGCGTTTCAGCATGGCACGCGTGGCCTCTTGCGGCCTCATGCCCTCTCGGCGGTATCTTGCCAAGAGATGCCCAACGACCTCGGTGTCGGTGTCGGTCTGGAACTCGGCGCCATCCGCCGCCAATTCGTCCTTCAGCTCGGTGAAATTCTCGATGATGCCGTTATGGACTACGGCGACACCGTCGCTAAAGTGCGGGTGCGCATTGCGTTCGGTCGAGGCCCCGTGGGTTGCCCAACGCGTGTGGCCGATGCCGACGTTGCCGCTCAGCGGCTCTTCCTTCAGTCGCGTCTCGAGATTGACGAGCTTGCCCTCGGCGCGCCGGCGGTGCAAGGCACCCTCGATGATCGTCGCAACGCCGGCGGAATCATAGCCGCGATATTCCAAACCCTTCAACGCGCCGATCAACCGATCCGACACCGGCTGTTGCCCAACGATGCCAACAATCCCGCACATGTTCGTCTCCGCATCTTTGCGGGCAGCACCAGCCCACGCGAGACGGATACCCGTCCGGCCGCTTTAAGTGGCGGCCTTGTAGTAGAATTCCATAATATTGGTAAAATTGATTGTTGTGATAACTACCATCCACCCGATGGATAGGTCGGCGGCTGTGGAGCCACGACCCAAACTTCTATTCGCGCCTGACGCTCTTATGAGGATCGCAAACTCACACCCGCGGCAGGATCACGGCCTCGGAAAGGCCAGGAGGGCTTGGACAGTGGACGGACGACGGGCCTGCGACCCCTTGTCAGGCAGTCGGCATCTAGGAGCATGGTGCCGCCGACTTGGGCATCGGCGATGGTCTGTCTTGGCGACAGCCTGAGTTCGCTTCAGGACCGTCGTCGTCTCGCGCGGCTGCCGGTGTCAGTTGACGATAACAAATGTCCGCCGGGGGCGAGCGCCTCGCGCACGGCACGTGCCAGCCGCGGTCGGTCCGGGACGCCGTCGAAGGCGTTGGCCGTGAAGACTCGACGGGGCGTGACACCAGAGTAGCGAGTTCGTAGCGCGTAGCCGGCGACGAATTCGCAATTGGTCGCGCCGGCGCCGGTCAGCCGGCGCTGCGCGGCCTCCAGTTGGTCGGCGTAGTGCGACGACATGGCGGGCGATCGTGGCGATCGGCACAGCCGCCCCGCAACAGAGGTCGACCACCTCCATGCCCGGCTTCAGCCCGGTTGTCGCAAGCGCCATCTTCGCTGCGGTCGCGCTTGTCATGCTGCTCTTTCCTGGCCTTTGCAAGAACACGAACCTCGGCTTCGGTCGGAATGGGAATGTGGCGAAGGGCGACCCGATTTGCGTCAAGCTCATCGCCAGGGAAGAGGCGAATGATGGGCAGCCCCACTACCGCCTGATCACCACCGGCGGCCGCCGAGGTTCCCAGCATTCGCGTTCCAAGGTCGGCATGTCGTGCTCCTCGCTGGCATAGCCGAGGC
>NZ_JAMYMJ010000140.1:0-2867 GCF_040318435.1 Mesorhizobium sp. M1143
CTTCCGGCTCTTTCGGCGCTTTCGGTTTGCGGCCGAGCCCCATCGTTTTCGCCAGTGACGAACGCTTCGCGGCGTAGTGCGGCGCCACCATGGGATAATCCACCGGCAGGCCCCATTTGGCCCGATATTCACCCGGCGTCAGCCCATAGTGGGTCGACAGATGGCGCTTTAAAGATTTGAATTTCTTCCCGTCTTCAAGGGAGATGATGTAGTCCGGTGTCACCGACTTCCTGATCGGGACTGCAGGCGTAAGGGCAACCGGCTCTTGTGCATAGATACCTCCGGCCGTCGCTCTCAGAGCCGCATGCACTTGGCCGATGAGGGCAGGGAGATCCCCCACCGGGATCGGATTGTTGGACACGTAGGCCGACACGACGTCGGCGGCAAGCTCAATGAGGGTGTCGACGTTTTTTCCGGCTTCTTCTGTCATGAAACTCTCCAGGGGTGAAACATAGTCAGCGAAGCGTCGCTTCATAGGGCCGGTTGCCGCTGAAAGCAACAATGTCTCTGACTGCGTTATTGCCAATGCTCGTCCAGAAGCGACATCGATGCGCCATATTTCGCGGCGTGACCGCTGAGCCACTCGTTGTTGGCGACCCTGCCGAGGTGCGTGGCGCGTGCCGCTCTAACTTAGCGCCGAAGTCGCTAGTAGCCTCGAGGCTAAGCGCGCTGTTTTTGTCTCGCTTTGCTTCTTTGGACTGTGAATCGAGCGATAGTGGTCGCTTGATGGTGGGCGTCAGGGACGATGGAACAAACGTTCATTGGCAATGGCCAAAGTGATGTAAGTTCATCGCCGGTGAGCCGCTCTTGCAAAGGGGCTGGGAACCGCCGCTGATAAACCTAGGACATCAATGTATTTCGAGGCGTTTCTTAGCCGGTCCTGGAGAGGCGGCAATGGCTGCGGATGACACCTGTTCCAGGATATCAAACAGCGCGGCGACCGGCAGCTTCTCGAATCTGGAGCGGCTTCTCGCAAGTTGGCGCCGCGCCGAGAGGCCGGGCAAGGACAGTGAGCCGCCTGCATCAATGATATGCATCAACCAGCCAGCGACGCGTCCTCATACAGGAATGCCGCGACCGGCCGTGTGATCTCGCCGGTAGTCGCCGAGGCCCTCTGCATGAAGCCTCGTGATGTGCTGACGATCAACCAGGCCAGAAAGGTCGACGTCCTGAAGCAGGGATGACATGAGTTTGCCACTATGCGCAGGCTTGCCATGCCCTTCCGCGGCATTTTGCGGGGCCTGTGAGTTGGGCAAGCTCGGCACTTCGATCGACTTGGCGTCACCCGGCTCATCGCCAACACGCGTTTCGGTCTGGTCCTACGCCGTGACGTTGACTCCGTTCGCGATGCCATTGAACTGCCGTGGAGAGCGGCCGAGGCGGAAGGGCTGATCAACCGCCTGAAGACGATCAAACGTACCATTAGCCAGCGCCGGCTGCGAACTCCTTAGGCACGCATGCTGCCACTCAGCCGGCCTGATCACCACACGAAGCGAGGAAGAACCTGGTCAAGTGCAAAGCGACAATTGCCTCGACAGCAGGTCCCGGAAGGTTTATGCTGCCCGATGTTACCGCAATCCTGAATGGCGATTGAGTACCTTCACGACTGAAGGGAGTGGAACTGCTTTGTCGGCCAAATTGTTGACGGAACGCCCGGCGCCCATTGTTGCTACATGTCTAGATTCTTGGGGCGTTTTGGATGATGCAATCCACCATCTCACTCCAAAGGGCAGTGGAATCTGGAACAACGTCGCTTTTGTACGCACTACATCCTTCGTGCCCGATTGGCATATTGTCTTTAACTCTGCTTCTCTTTTTGGGCTCCCTGTTGATATCGAGGCGAGCCCAAACAGGACAATCTTTGCAATCGGCGAACCGCCGACGAAAGCTCATCGTGCATTTCATGAAGGGCAGGGGAAGAATACTATCGTCCTGACGTCTGACGAAGAGCTGGCTGCTCGGCAGAATGCAGCGCGCCGATTCGTTTTGTCTCCACCTATCACTCGGTCTTGGTCTGTAAACAAGACATATGACCAACTTCTGGTCAGCGAAGTCATGGATAAGCCGCTTCGGCTCTCATGGATTACCAGTAACATCGCCCTGCTAAAAGGACATCGATATCGGCTGGCGTTTCTTGAACGGCTGAGAAAGGAGCTCGATTTTGACCTGTTCGGCCGAGGTTTTCGGCTGATTGGAGATAAATGGAACGCACTCGCACCTTACCGTTACAGTATAGCGTTCGAGAATACTCGTGCTGACTACTATTTTACAGAGAAGCTTATGGACTGCTTCGTTGCTGAAACAATGCCGATCTATTACGGCAGCCCAGCAATCACGAGGTTCTTCCCTTCGGACTCTATGGTTCTGATTGACCCAGAGGACAAGAACGTAACCCAAAAAATTCAAGAAATCATCAACTCAGACCTCTGGAAGGAACGTCGCGGCGCAATAAGAGAGGCGAAGCGGCTAGTCCTCGAGAAATACAATACGTTTGCTTATCTCGCGGGCTTCATCGAAAGCGTTCAGGATAAACCCTTACCGCCAGAAATTATACACATCGAATCGCCTGAAGTTGATTTTGCAACAGACGAATGAATTAATCCAACGCTCGCTTCGCGTGGCCGGCGGTTGGTGGTCTGGCGAGATCGGTGCGGAGCGCTCGGCGGAGAATGCCTGCTGCGCAGACGGGCCGGCACGGGCGCACAAGGTCATGCGCCCCCGGCTGCCGCTGATCAGACGAACTGGGGAAGGCCAGGAACGGAATTGAGGACCTCGTCCACGAGTTCGTCGCCGGCATGTTCCTTGGCGCAGGCGATCGTCTCGTTGGCGAGGGCGGCGATCTTTGCCATGCTGAGACCCTCACCCAT
>NZ_JAMYMJ010000141.1:0-2751 GCF_040318435.1 Mesorhizobium sp. M1143
GTCAAATGCTCCGCGCCAACGACCGTCGCTTCACCCGCCCAGCAGGGCACAACCCGCGCCGGAAACGAACTCAAAATTGGATAGAAACTGGGGGCAAGGTCACCGGAAATGGCCTGATTGACCAATTGAGCGAATTGACGGCACGTTGGAGTATTTCTTCAGTCTGAGCGTGCCGAGGCGAGGTGGCAATGACGTGTCCGATCCAGTCTCGGTAATCGCCCTTCCTAACGATTGGCGTATTGGGTGGAATATAGAAACTGACCTCCGCAACGCCTGGTACAGCAGCTTCTTTACTGCCGTCGGCGATCCTATCAAGGATGCCATCGCGATCAGCAACTAGGAACCGCGCAGCCGCAATGTGCGAATGCCTTCTGCGCAAATCAGATTTTTCGCCAATAGCAATCTTGATGTGCTCGGTGACGAGATCGATACCGTAAGCCAGCTGAAGCAGTTGGGGAGTGGGCGCGCCATGAAGCCGCGGATTGACTTCAATGACGACCGGGCCACACTTCGTCCACCGGAATTCGATGCCCGCCGGCCCCCAGCCAAGCCCAAGAGCTCGCAAACAACTCAGCGAAACATCGGCGATACGTTCATGCTCGCCATCAGTCAGCGGGGCCGGAATGGTGCACGCACGGCAGACGAAATGCGGTGGAGGGCCGCAGTCAGCTGTGCCAATTCCAATGATCTGATCTCCCATTATGTCGGCCCAATAAAGGGGGCCTTCTGCGAATTCTTCGACCAGTATCCTAGGCGGAGACCGCCATTTGTGCTGCCCGCCCAACAGATAGGTCGTATGTTTAGCTAACTCATCGGCGTCGCGGCATAATCGGACACCGATGCTGCCGCTGCCCACGGCCGGCTTAACAATTACCGGCCAGCCGATCTGCGTGGCAGAGCTTTCTAGGTCTGCCGCATTCGCTGCCAAGCGATAAGCTGGTATTGGAATGCCCGCATCCGAGAGAAGCTGACGCTGGGTGAATTTGTCGTAACATTGTTCGATGGATTCGGGGTTCGGTCCCGCTAGATCGAAATGCCGGCAGAGCTTGCCAACTGTTGCATAGACCGACTCATCGTCGCCCGAAAAGCCAGTAATGCCGGCAATGTCGTAGGTCTCTCCTAAGCGGGTAAATTCGCGGATCAGCGCATCGAGATTGTCTGTATCGACGGGGATTGCCTCAACCCCTTCCGCCGCAAGATAGTCATACTGAGTTGGATCAGTCGATAGGGCAATCGGGTGAAGGCCGAGACGCCGAGCCGCTTGGACGTATAGGAGACCATTCCCTCTCGGATGACCTTCAATCATGATAAATGCTCTTGTTGCCATTGGCTGGTACTCCCGATTTTACGTGCTGTGCCAAGCGCATAGCACAGCTTCGTCCGTGCCTGATCTCAGACTGGGTGAACGTACCCTAGTAAGCGATCTGCAGTCGCAAAGGTTCTGTAAATTTCATTTGAAGGTTGTGTTGCAGCGGATGAATTGAAAACGAGGGATGTTGGCAAAGCTGGTCGGGCAATGAGACACGAACTGCTCCGCCAGACGCCTTGCGAGAGGCGGCAGAAGCGCCCAGACCCGGGCGACGCGCCAAGGCCAGCCGATGGCCGTGCCGGCCTGAAGCCTACATCTGCGAGTTCGATTTTGACGAGCGTCGGGAGCGGTGCCTTCAGAGGAGGCGGGCCTGCGATACAATCTTGAACACGGTCAGGTTAATGACCGTTGCGGAAATATTACACAACAGCATGAAATCTTCACAAATGTTTTCTTCCCATATTTCTCACATCATGCAAAATCGAATTAATAGGCATGATGATGGAGAGAAGCAGCGTGGGTGACAATATCAGTAATGCAGTATCAGCATCTGAGCTGGTGGAATACTTCAACGAAGACTACTTACATTTCTGCAACGTGGTCAACCCGTCCGAGACGAATGACCGAGACGCGGGATTTATTTGGGATATGCTTTCTATTGAGGAAGGCAGCTCAGTTCTTGAGCTTGGATGCGGTTACGGGCGTATTACCAACCGGTTGGCTGAAAAAGGAGCGCGGGTAACCGGACTTGATATCTCGCCGACCTTGCTAAAAAAAGCCGAAACGGATGCGGCTGAACGCGGAATAGACGTCGAGTATGTTCTGGGCGACATGCGCTCACTTCCCTGGCGAGACCGATTTGACGCGGCTTTTCTGTGGTACACGACGTTTGGCTATTTCGATGACGTGGACAATGAAAGAGTTCTTCAGGAGGCCGCTTCCTCACTTAGGAAGGGCGGGCGCCTTCTTATCGATCATGCCAATCGCTTTGAGTTCTTGCGTTACACGTCGCCTATCTACGTAGTGCAGCGTGACGACGATCTAAGTATCGATTTAGTCAGCAATGATGTTCTAAGCGATCGTCGGAATATAGAAAGAATTTTTGTCCGCGATGGGCGCGTTAGGCGAACGAACCTTTCTTTCAGGCAGTACGGGTTTTCTGACTTTGTGCGCATGTTGAATGGCGTGGGGTTCAGTATTGTTGAGGCTTATGGGCAGGAAGGTGGAACTTTTACATCTGGCAGCTCAAGCCTCGTGGTTGTAGCGTCAAAATAGTACCACAAGGTCGCGCTGTTTGCGGGCGATCGCCACTTTTTAAGAAGGTAACTGCTTATGGTTCCTTTTATCCAAGAAGAGTATCGCGCACGCTCGGCCCGGCTGCGCCAGCTAATGGCCGAACGCGGCATCGACACACTGTTCGTCTTTGATGCAGGAAACATCTA
>NZ_JAMYMJ010000142.1:0-2597 GCF_040318435.1 Mesorhizobium sp. M1143
GGCGTTCCTTCGCGGGAATCAGGTGACGTGAACAATCACCAGCCTGCCATGACCGCCCCCTCTCAGCGAATTTGCAGAACTCTCAGCACACTACCCGCACCACCGGCCCGTTTATGGATGGGGCCTGGCGTCCCCGGTCGGGCCCCGGGTGCGGAGGCGACCGCGGGCGTGTGGGGGAGCGCACCTTCTGCGACGCTGGAAAGCAGGTCGACGCCTTACCGAACCCCGCGTTCAATGCCTTGGAACAGCCAGCGCCAGCGTTACGCTGCCGTCGTGACATTCATGGCTTGGGGAGACGGCGATTTTCCCCTGCGGATGAGGCGTATTGACTTCGGCCAAGTGTGGATGCTTCGCCGACGAGCCGAAAGGCAACTGGCGCATACGATCGGATGGAGAACGGGCTGTCGCTACGCGACTTCTTCTGAGCCCAACGCGAGCATGCCCTGCCCCGAATGAAGTAAGTGACGGGGGCCATGCAGCTTCTGCGTCATTCAAACGGCTGTAGCGCCTCGGCCGCCGCAGCGCCGTTCCAGCCGGCTCATGCTGTCCACGGTGACGCGGCGGTTGTTCTCGATCCGAATCACGCCGTCCATTCTCAGGCTGGTCAGCTGACGGCTCACGGTCTCGTTTGTGATTCCAAGGAAATCAGAAATGTCGGCACGCGTCATCGGCAGCTCGAAGCACGTCGAGCTAGCCGTCGGGTCAACATTGGAGTCGATGTTCCGGGCAATCATGAGGAGAAAGCTCGCCACCTTCTCTGGTGCGGTCTTGCGCCCCAGAGTCACCATCCATTCGCGTGCCTCGTCAAGTTCGTTCAGCGCCTGCTTGAGCAGGCGATGCACAAATTCAGGTGACTGCTTCATCATCCGTTCGATGGCCGCTCTGGGAAACGAGCATAGCGAGACAGCTGTTGCCGCTTCCGCATTAATCGCACTTTTCATCTTGAAGGGCCGACCCAGAAAATCCGGGGCGAACTGCAGGCCGACAATCTGTTGGCGTCCATCTGACAGGCTCTTCGTGAGCTTCACCACGCCTGAAAGCACGTTCGAATAACAGTCGACCGCCTCGGCGTCGCCGATCAGTTCGACCCCCGGCTCGATATTGTGCCGCGACGACGTCTTGGCGAGCTGAGCCAAATGGTCTGGCTCTAGCGCGCCACAGACACCGCGGCGCCGTGCCTCGCAAGACAGGCAAAGAACGGGGATGCCGGAACTGTGAATATCCTGCCGTAATGTCATTCGATCGCTCTACCGCTCCGTGCGGGCAGGATAGCATCCACGGTAGAAAAATCCTTGCGGCAGTTTGTCCGTGCTGAAGGTTGATCGAAATCAGGGCTTAGGCTCATCCAAGCATCCACAGTTCGGGCGAGGCAAACACGGTGGACCACGACATGCGACAAAAGCTAGTTGCCAGATTTGGCGAGAACGTCCCGCGCTACACGAGCTACCCGACCGCGCCGCATTTCAATGCAAGCGTTGACGCTACCGTTTGTCGTGGCTGGCTACAGGGGCTCGACGAGGGCGACGAAATCTCGCTCTATCTGCACATCCCATACTGCGACAAGCTTTGCTGGTTTTGTGCCTGCCATACCAAGCAGACACGCCATTACGAACCGGTGACGATCTATCTCCGCTCACTGCATGCCGAGATCGCTACCGTCGCCGGTCTTGTTGCAGGCAAAGGTCGTGTGCGTGCCGTCCATTTCGGCGGTGGTTCGCCGACGATGCTCAAGCCCGAAGATATGGCGGCGCTGGGAACCGCCCTGCGCAACAGCTTCGGCTTTCTTCCCGGCGCCACGATCAGCGTTGAAATCGAACCCAACGATATGGACGATGCCCGCCTCGATGCGCTTGCCGAGATCGGCATGACAAGGGCGAGCCTCGGCGTTCAGGATTTCGATCCGAAGGTGCAAAAGGCGATCAACCGCGAGCAGAGCTTCCTGCAGACCAAGACGGTCGTCGACGGCGTTCGTTCGCGCGGCGTCGAATCCGTCAATCTGGACCTGCTCTATGGTCTGCCGCACCAGACCAGGGAAAGCGTCGCTTCTACGGTCACGCAGGCACTGACCCTGGAACCGGATCGGATCGCACTGTTTGGCTACGCGCATGTACCGTGGTTCAAGAAACATCAGACGATGATCGACGAGGCCTGGTTGCCGGGTCCCGCGGAGCGCTTTGCCCAGTCGCAACTGGCTGCACAGGCGATTGTAGACAATGGATACGAGGCAATCGGGCTCGACCATTTCGCCAAACCAGGCGATGCGCTGGCGATTGCGGCACACACCGGGACTTTGCACCGGAACTTTCAGGGCTACACGGACGATTGCTGCGAAATCTTGATCGGGCTCGGCCCGTCATCCATTAGCCAGTTTCGGCAAGGCTATGCGCAGAACATGCCTTCAACCAGCGAATATAGACGCATGGTTGATGACGTTGGAATGTCCGATGTTCGGGGTATCGCACTTTCCAACGACGAACGCGTTCGCTGCTGGATCATCGAAAGTGTGATGTGCGACATCGCCTTCTCGGCCATCGATAGTTTTGAACGCTTCGGCGATTCCGTCCAGAGGCTCCTCCTTCAGTCAAGTTCCATGGCCC
>NZ_JAMYMJ010000143.1:0-2596 GCF_040318435.1 Mesorhizobium sp. M1143
GCAGGATCCCAATCATTGTGCCGCTGTGCGCGACGATGACCCCGAGAGCGTCAGTGGCCTCGGATGCTTTCAGCATTGAGTTCAGATGCTTCTTTGGAGCTCGCTCCTGATGCAAACGGGCGCTGGCAGTGGCTATTTTGCCTATGGTGGCGGTGTCACCGCGTGGAATTGCTATGCGAGCGCGGTGGAGTAGTTCGTGATACTCTGCTCTGTGAGTGGCGGAGGTTTCACCTCGCCGTTGATCATAGTCGACGGTATCGACCGTCCCTCCTTCATCGATACCGACGATTGCAAGCGGCGGCATTTGGCCAATGAACGAGAGAAGGTTACATGCTCGCTGCTGATATGCGACCACTCCTGGGTACATCACCCCGTCGGATGGCTCGATCTCCGCCATTAGCTTCTCGATCAACGACGTCCGGACCCTACGTTTGAAGCAGCAGGCGATTGACCGTGCAGTTGCGACAAGATCCGCAGACGAACTCGCCAGCCCTTTGCCTTCGGGGAGCTCGGATTGCAAAAGGAGGATTCCTCCCGAGGCGCCGAGCGCAATCACGAGATTCTCAGCCAGTTGTTTTGCTTTGACTTTATGTGATGGGCAAACGGTTACGGATTGTGTCCCTGCGACAGGCATGAAGTGGGCTCGTGCAAAGAGCGCGATGGGCATCGTGACTAAGAAGTGAGGGTCGCGGGGAACGGAGCCGACCGGCAACTCGCCTTGCAGCAACTCACCGAATGTGCCGCAACAAAGAGCGTCGCCAGAATGAACCCTTTTCTGCTCCCCATCCTCGGCGAAAATCTGGGCCGCATCTGCGCTATCGAACGTCTGGTGATATATGTATGGCTTCCAAAATTCATCGGCGGCCGCTTCGAGAAGTTCTCTAGTCGACATGCTCAACCCCGCTCTCTAGAGGGCCGCTAGATGGGTAGAATTTTGGATCGCCATCTCACTTGCCGGTCAAGTTCATTGAAGTTTGCCGCTACGACGCGAGACCCGCGTCCCACAGAAAGGCAAAAATTGCGCCAATTTGGCTGATCGAACCGAAGAGAACTTTTTGTGATTGCTTTTCAGCTATTTAGCCTGAGGCGAAACAAGAGATTGGCCAAACAGGCGTATGTCGAAGACCCGACAAACCCGACCGGGATTTCGAATGGCGCTGCTCGAGACCGCGTCGTTGCCCTCGGAGGCCGGAAGACGCGGGCTCATCTGTTCGCTCGGCCGCAACTGCACATTCGTTGCGCCATCGCGGATCCCGCTGAGGCCGGGCGATCGGGTGAAGACAAATGCCGCGACGCCACCATGCTCGCCCGCCTCAATAGGGCCGGAGAGTTGACCCCCGTATGGTACCGATCACGAAGCCATGCGCGACCTGATCCGGCAGCGCAGCGTCGTGCGACAGGTGGTGACGCGAGCGCGTCAACATTTTCAGTGATTTCTGCTGCGTCACGGGGATAAGCACGAGCGTGAGGCGGGTGAAGAGGGCGAGATTGTAAGCGACACCGAAGACCAGCTTTGGGAAGACGGAGACCGCTGTTTTTGGCAACCCGGAGCTACGATACCTGTGTCGCGTTTGTCGCGTCCGCGACATGATTTTCGTACTCCAGCTTCACTCTCATGCTCTTGAACCCTGTCCATATATATCCATCGCGGTTGTTTCTGCTCAGTTGGCACGATTTTTGCCGGAAGGAGCTGCCAAGTGACATTCAGCTGGTGGGTCGGATTATTCGTTGGTGCTTCATCAGAGGCTACAACTGCCAGATAGGGAGATGTACAATGCATGCGACGCTGAAGACTGTATCTCTTTTTGATCGATCTCACGTCCCCCACTTAAAGCTCGAGCCCGAGCAAGAACGGTTTGTCGACCCGCTGGATTTGGTGTTCTCCGAGCTTCAAGGTAACGCGCGCCCCGACCTGGAGCACCCATTTGCAATCGTTGTCCGCCATCAGACCGTTGGCTTTTTCGTCCTGCGTGAAAAAGCGGCCTTGCCGGAATGGGCCCCGCCAGGCGTGATTACTTTGCACAGCTTTCGCGTGGGCCGAGGATACCAAGGTAACGGATATGGAAAATCGGTGACTGGGCTTGCCTCTCAATGGATTTCGAAAAATCGCCCATGTGTCAGCCGTCTCATGCTTACCGTTGAAGTAGATAATATAATGGCCAGACATTCCTATCTAACGTCCGGCTTTCTTGACACGGGCGCTACTTACTTCGACAAGTTCGGCCTGCAGAACATTCTTGCATACGAAATAGATCTAGCTTGACTTTCCTTTGCCAGCGATTGCCTGATCATCGCAGGGTCAAGTCATCCATGCTTTACTCGTTCACACTCTCCAGCTGATCCTATAGCCTGAGCACGGAGCGGCGACGCTGAAGTCGAGGCGCGGAATAGCACAGCTAGCTAGTTTCCGTCCATAAACGCGTATTTTTTATGGCGTTTACAGGCACTTACGCTCGTCCGGAAGCGATTGCCAGGGCGTGGGCGGGCGAGAGCGCGCTGATCGTCGGCAAAATGTCGTCACGGAGCGCGGCCGCGCATGCCCTGAGATAGGCGTCAGGCGGAGCACGCATTCCAAACAGCAGACCAGACACTTAAA
>NZ_JAMYMJ010000144.1:0-2585 GCF_040318435.1 Mesorhizobium sp. M1143
CCCCCCGGCGTGGGGGCGCCCCCCCCCCCCGGCGGGGGGGCCCCCCCACCACCTGGCCTTTGCCAGCCTTGATCAGCGGCCATGCGCTTTCGTGCTCCTAGTTCCAATCGCGTCGATGTCGTCCCATCCAGCTTTTAGGCCTGTCCGGACGTCACCACTTTAACGCGATAAGGCATCCGGCAGCTGAAATCGCTCATCTCTTTCGTGTTCATAGGGACACCGTCGGGCGCATTGCGCCGAGGTCAAAATAGCCATTTCGCTGAATGTTCGCAGTTGGCCGTTTTCGGGCGACGTACGCACCTGGCCGGCCCAGTCGGTAGAAACGCCGGGTGCACGGTGGCAGTAGCAGCTGCTCTTCGAGGAACGCCGTTCGCTCTGAGGCGCTAAAGATATCTTTGCATATCATGATTTCCATATTTGATACGTGAACAGATCATAAAGCTTTGACTTGCTCCGCTGGATAAGATACCCCTGCGTACCATTTGGCATTGGAGTCTGCGTATCGTTATGGACTCTGAATCGGAAATTCTGCGCGAAATCGGTGGGCTTTTCAGGAAGGCGAGGCTGGCCGCCGCCATGACGCAGGAGCAGGTTGCTGACTTGGCGGGTATATCCCGTCCCCGCTATCGCGACATCGAAAAGGGAGCCGCAGCGGCGCGTGCGACGACCCTCATCAATATCGCTCGCGCGCTCGGTCTGGAAATGATGCTGGTTCCGCAAGTCATGGTGCCGGCTGTCCAGGCTCTATTGCGTCCGCATGATGATGACGATCGACCCGCCTTTGTTTCTCAACCTGACGATGACGATCATGGCTCCAGTCTTTCGCGCACCTAAGACGATCCCGTCGCTGGACGTGCTCTTGAACGCAGCGAAAATCGGCACAATCGTCAGGACGCCGGGCGATTTCAATGCATTCAACTTCGATGAGGCCTACCGCGCGACGGGCGGCTTTCCGGTTCTCAGCCTGTCGTTCCGGGCAGCGACGGGAGGATTGCGGAAAGATCCGAAGCCTCTGGCAAGCGCCTTGCCCGCATTCTTCGCGAACCTCCTGCCGGAGGAGAAATTGCGCGAGGCGATGGAAAGGCACCACGAAGGCAATGTGCGGCCAGGCAATGATTTCGACCTTTTAGCGGCGCTGGGCGCCGATCTGCCGGGAGCCGTACGGGCGTTGCCCAGTGACGGCGCGATAGCGGTTTCACAGGACGCTTCAAAGGATCAGCCCAAGGCACGGTTCTCGCTTGCCGGCGTGCAGATGAAGCTGTCGGTCATGAAGAACATTGGAAAAGGCGGCGGCCTTACCTTGCCGATGGACGACGAGCAGGGCCGGTACATCGCCAAGTTCCCTTCGACGGCGTTTCCGGGCGTTTCCGAGAACGAATTCGCCAACCTGGCGCTAGCAGCAGCAATCGGCATGGAGGTTCCTGAACGCGAACTTGTCGAGAAGTCCGATTTTGAGGATATTCCCGAAGAATTCAACACGCTGTCAGAGGGCAAGGTCCTTCTCGTCAAACGCTTCGATCGCGGCGCTGAGGGCGAGAGGATACACATCGAGGATTTCGCTCAAATCTTCGGTGTCTACCCCTCGCGCAAATATGAGGGGGCTGCTTATCACGACATAGCCTTGGCTCTTGGCGTGGCCGTCTCGCCTACGGCGGCTCTCGAATTCGTCCGCCGCCTGGCACTGACCGTCATCACCGGCAATGGCGACATGCACCTGAAGAACTGGTCTTTGATCTATCCCGATAACGGCGACAAGCCGGCGCTTGCACCAATCTACGACCTCCTGTCCACCGTGCCATATATTCCCGCCGACGCCATGGCGCTGTCGCTTGGAGGAGAGCGCTCGTTTAAGGCGCTAGCAGCACCGCGATGGAAAGCATTTGCGAACCGTGCACGGCTTCCGGAGCCAGCAGTCCTGAAGGCAGTGGTCGAGACGGTCAAACTCGTCAACGAGTACTGGTGGCATCTGCCTGAGCGCGACGTTGTCGCAGCGAAAGTGCTCGAGCGGATCGACGAACATGTGAAGGCGATGACGACGGTACTGAACTCCTGCGCCGAGAAGTAAACCGAGTCCCTCGGGTTGATATAGCGGAACTATTCGCCCGTGCCCCGGATGAGTGGCCGTGGATCGGTGGCATGCTAGGATCGCGCGCAAAGTCGGCGGAGTGTCCACTTGGACACGCGTTGAGCAAGCACGTCAGCTCGCGGGCAGAAGAGTTCGCAGCATCCCACAGAGGGTCGAGATGCTGTTCGTCCACCTCAATACAACGATGCGGTTCAACCGAATGCGGTGACTGAGGATCGCGATCCGACGCTTTGTGTCGCCAATGTCGCGTCCGCTACACGGGCCGTTCCGACGATCCTTTCTTGGAACTCAAGCTAAACCCCTGAAAAGCAACCATGAAATTATTCTTCGGTTGGATCAGCCAAATTGGCATGAGTCTTGAGATCCTTAGGTGCGAGGCGGCTAGAGCTGCCCGACCGGCATTCAAGTCGCGGCAGCCGCGATGAATGGGAACGAAGGAAGGAAAGCTACTTGTCAGGTTTGCGTCAGATCGCCTTTTACGGCTAGGGCGGCATCGGCA
>NZ_JAMYMJ010000145.1:0-2539 GCF_040318435.1 Mesorhizobium sp. M1143
CCGTCGATGTCTACACGCCCCCGCGCCGGGCCGCCGCGGGGGGTTGGGCGCGCGTGCCGGCGGGCGGGGGGGTTCGCGTGGGCCCGGGCGCCGGCGGCACCAGTTGGGCCGCAGTGGAGGGCGAGCGGGCCCCCGATGCCGCCGACCGTACAGTTGCGATGGCGTTCGCCGATTGGGGGATCCCGACCCCGGCCAGCGTGCAGGCGGTACGTCGGGCGCTGCCAGCGGTGAAGCTGATCGCGTCGGGCGGGGTCAGCGACGGCGTCGACGTGGCCAAGGCTATCCGCCTGGGCGCGGACATCGCGGGGCAGGCAGCCGGCGTGCTGCGCGCGGCCACCGTATCCACCGAGGCGGTTGTCGCGCATTTCGAGATCGTCATCCGCCAGTTGGCCGTCGCCTGCTTCTGCACCGGCTCGGCTGATCTGGCGGCATTGCGTCAGGCGCGCTTGTTGCCCTCGGCGCATCTGCCCGCCGGTTGATCCCGGCGTCGCGCGCCCGTGGCGGCGGGCGCCTAGTCTTATGAGTCAGAAAGTCTCGGATGCGGGGGGAATCGCGCTGGTCGCGGGCTTGTCCGGGTGCTGCTTCGTGATCAGGGAGGCACCCCGCCATGCCCGAACGGACAGCCGAGAGTAAAGCGGTATCCGACGGATACTTGATCAGGGTGATCGGTAACGGTCGGAACAAGGTGCGCCGGGAGACCGGCAGGAGCAGATGGTGCAAATCCATTGCAATGAACGAGTAGCGGTCCACATTGACCCCGGGGTCAAGCGCGGTCGGCCGTGAGGAGACCCGTAACTTCTCTGGGGTCAAACACGGGTTGTTAGGCTCAAGCAGTTCATCAGCATGCTTTGAGACAAAGCGATGGCGGTGGAATGGTCGGTTATGATCGAGGGCTGGAACGAATTGGGAGACATGCCGGTAAGGTCCGGATAGACAAGAGCTGAGAGAGCCTGTTCTACGGCGACATCAGTTGTCGATTTGCGATAGTAGAAGATCATGGCAGCGCTGCAAAGGAACGCGGTCGTGAATCATCAGGCGGTGACGTATGCCTTCTTCGCCGGATTTGCCCGGATTGCCATACTTTCCGGCAGGTCAAGGAGTTTGCGATACGCCGGAGCCGAACGTCTTCGGCGCCGTTGAGCTTAATCCCCGATGGATGCTGTGACAGGAATGCCATCAAGGGATGGTCGGTGCCTTCGTTCTGAAGGAAATTTGTCCCGACATGGGAGTTGATGGAGCCGACGGCGCGGCTAGGAAGCATGCGCCCTACCGGGAGGCGGCGAAGTGTGGCGATTTCCTGCCCACTGGCGTTGACGGACAAAGTATCATCATGATACCTACGCCCATGTGATTCACCCCGTCTCCCTAGGAGCGCCGTGCTCCGGAAAGGAGGTGATGAGCATGAGCAGGAAGACGATTACGGTTGGCCGCAGTGCGGTCTCGGGTCGGTTCACGACTGTTACGACTGCGGTTCGCAAGCCGAACACGCATATCGTGACGCACATCAAGAAGTGATAAATAGGGCGCCCTTACCTCCCAGGGCGCCCTTTTTATCGTGGAGAGATTTTTTACCAAATCACCAATTTTAGCGAAAGGGACTCTTTTAAAATGTATCATAGTGATATACCTAAGGTGAAACCAAGCGGGCATGGGGGCGTTGTAGTCCGTGGTTGTGATTGGCCGAAGGGGCAAGCAACGGACGAAATACGCGCGATTGCGCGTTCGAAAGCGCTTACGATTTCCTATAAGCGCCACGCGATCGAACGTATGGCCGAACGAAACATCATCATGGGTGACGTTTTGTACGTCCTCAAAAATGGCTTTGTGCACATGGAGCCGATGGAGAGTACGCGACCCGCGTACAAAAAATATGCGATGGAAGGTCTCTGTCCCAACGGCAATAGCCGCACTCTGAGAGTGATAGTCATTCCTGAGAAGACCGGCACCTTCCTAAAAATTGTCAGTGTTATGTGGGTTGACGAGCCGTCTACCCGCGCAGGTACGTTGAATGGAGAATGCGATGAATAGCCACCACTACACCGAATGCGGACTGAAGAACGTTTTCATTAGCGGTCTTGATTTCGTGAACGACGATGAAGGTGACGAAATCATCACCATCCCGGCTGTCAACGAACTTCATCGTGTAATCGCTCTTGGCATAGTCTCACACGAGCATGGGATTAGCCCTGACGAGCTCCGTTTTCTGAGAACAGAAATGGGGTATACTCAAGCTGAGCTTGCTGTGCTTGTTCACCACGACAAGCAGTCAGTGGGACGATGGGAGCGGGGCGAGTTTGTGATCGATGGGTCGGCGGAGACAATCATCCGGCGTTTGGCGATTGAAAAACTCGATCTAGCTTCCGGAGCTGGGATGGATGAGCTGTCGCGTCGGAGTGTGCACACACTGAAGCCGCAACCGATCCAAATTCAGCACAGCAATGACGACGGATACCAGCTTCTAGCAGCCGCTTAGACCAAGCCATGGGTGGTCGGCGCGCCCCCCCCCCGGGGGGGGCCCCCCCACACGCCGTAAGCCCCC
>NZ_JAMYMJ010000146.1:0-2434 GCF_040318435.1 Mesorhizobium sp. M1143
GCCATGAAATGGACGCCGGCCAGCACGATGACTTGCGCCTCGACCGTCGCAGCCGTGCGGGCTAGTGCCAAGCTGTCGCCGACGATGTCGGCCACGCAGTGGAAGATCTCGGGCGTCTGATAATTGTGCGCCAGGATGATCGCGTTGCGCTCGCGCTTCAGCGCAAGGATCGCCTCGATATCCTCGGCGAAAGCCGGCCATTCAATCGGCGGGATCACTCGTCGGACGCGCTCGTAGAGCAACGCGGCCGTAGGCAGCATGGCGCCCATCGACCCCCTCCCGCTTATACTCTAACTGAAAATAACCAGCATATACTTGCTGTGAGTATAAGGGATGTCAACCCCGCGCCAGCGGCAATTTTGTCCCGGCGATGAGCCTATCGTCCAGAACGGCGTGGCGGAAACGGAAAAGCTTCGCTGGCCGGCCGCCGGTCTCAGTGGTGGCCTCTCCGGTCTCCTCGACCAGCTCCTGCTGTTCGATCAGTCGGCGAAAGTTCGGCTTGTGGATGAGCCTGCCGGCGAGCGCCTCCACGGTTCGCTGCAGCTGCAAAAGCGTGAATACCGGCGGCATCAGCTCAAAGACGACTGGGCGGTATTTGATCTTGGAGCGCAGCCGCGCAATGCCGGTCGCCACGATGCGGCGATGATCGGCGACCATGGACTTGCTGGGCACCAGCGGCGGGGGTCCTGCGTCCCGCCCTCTTACGGCCTCTTGGCCCAGGCCTGCTTCGTAGACTAACTCATAGCGTTGAAGCGTGAGTTCCTCGTTCCAAAGGCGGTCGTCGAAGCCAAAGGCTATCGTCGCCCGCTGCCAGCGTTCACGTCGCGTGGCCGAATCGCCAACCCCGTTTGCCCATTCGATCAGGCGCGGCCGCAGAACGTCCAGCACGACCGCAGGCGTGCCGGAGCGGTGGTCCTCCCATGGAAAATATTCATACCAACTCTGCCATCCGCACTTGGGCGAGCCCGCTGCCTGTTCCTTGCGCGTCAATGCGAGATAGCTGATGGAGATGACGCGCTGCTGGCGCTCGGCGCCGATGCGATCCCGATCCGCGAACGTGTAGAGTTGCTCAATGTACCCCAGCCGATGGCCGGTTTGCTGCTCGACCCACCCCCTCAAGCCGGATTGCAGCGATCGGTGCTCAAGCGCAAAGGGACCGGAGGGCAAGGTGTCCGCCTGGCCGATGGTGAGGACACAGGGTTGACTGCCGTTTACGGCGACCACAAAGGCGATCAAGTCCACTTTGACGTTGTCGGCCTTGCCGGCGGCTCTGTCTTTCCTGAGTCCTATTGCCTGATCGTCCATTATTTGGCCAACTCGGGGGCACCTTAATCGATTTAGTGTAAGCGTGCCAATTGGCACGTCAACACCCCGCAGCTGCATGGCCATTTTTTTGCTCTTCGCACCTGCACAAAAATGTGCCAAAGGCGACAGCCGCAGCTGGTAACGTAGGGGAAGGAGGGTCCCATGAGCGCTTATGGTGACACCAGGGCGATCACACCGCCGGATATTCGTTCGCGCAAAGGTGGGACGCCGCTCGTCTGCCTTACCGCCTACACCACCCCAGTAGCCCGGCTTGTCGATCCCCATTGTGATGTGGTGCTCGTCGGCGACAGCGTCGGCATGGTTCTCCACGGCCTGCCCTCGACGCGCGGCGTCACGCTGGAGATGATGATCACGCACGGCCAGGCGGTGCGCCGTGGCATCAAGCAGGCGCTGATGGTGGTCGACCTGCCGTTCGGTTCCTACGAGGAAAGCCCAGAGCAGGCTTTCCGCAATGCCGCGCGCGTCATGGCCGAGACCGGCTGCACGGCCGTCAAGCTCGAAGGCGGCGAAGCGATGGCAGAGACGATCGGCTTCCTCGCCGCACGCGGCGTGCCCGTCATGGCCCATGTCGGATTGACGCCGCAGGCCATCAACACCATCGGTGGCTACCGCGTACAGGGCAGGGGCGGGGATGCCGAGCGCATCAGGCGCGACGCAATTGCGGTGGGCGAAGCGGGCGCCTTTGCGGTCGTCCTGGAGAAGGTTCCTGAGGCGCTCGCCCGCCGGATCACCAAGGAGGTGGCGACCCCGACCATTGGCATCGGTGCCTCGGCAGCCTGTGACGGCCAGATTCTCGTCGTCGACGACATGCTGGGCCTCTTCGGCGACTTCCGGCCCAAGTTCGTCAAGCGCTATGCTGAACTCCGGGAGGCGGCTGCGGCTGCGATCGCTTCCTATGCGCGCGAGGTGAAGGAGCGCCAGTTTCCCGCCGCAGAGCACGTGTTTGCCGATGCGCCCAAGCCCGCCGACACGGACGCCACCAAGAGCGGAGAAGCAGCGTGAGCGTGCCGATCGTCAGGAGCGTTGACCAGCTTCGCGAAAGCGTCGCCGCATGGCGCTGCGAAGGTGTGAGGATAGCCCTGGTGCCAACGATGGGCGTCCTGCATGA
>NZ_JAMYMJ010000147.1:0-2315 GCF_040318435.1 Mesorhizobium sp. M1143
ATCCCCAGCAAGGATAGAGCTTCGACTCCGAAAGGCGTCACTCCCAGATCGTCACCCACCTCCATCAGCCGTTTCATGAGCGCATGCCCGTAGGCGGCGGGAACCGCGATCTCGTAGCCAAGTTCTCCTACGAAGGAGATCCGGAAGAGCCGCGCCCGCAGACCGCCGCAAACCGTCAGCTTCCCGCAGGCCATAAAGGGAAACGCCTCGTTGGACAGGTCGAACCCTTCCACGATGCGGGTGAGCAGTGCGCGTGAACTCGGCCCCGCAACGGCAATCTGCGCCCAGGCCTCCGTCGTGGAGATTAGCTGCACATCGAGGTCGGGCCATAGGCATTGCCGCGAGAACTCCATGTTGCGGTAGACCAGGCCCGCATTCGTAGTCGTTGTAGTAACAACAAAGTGGTCCTCGGCGAGCCGAGCGCAGGTGCCATCATCATAGGCAAAGCCGTCCTCGCGCAGCATCAGCCCGTAGCGGACGCGGCCGACCTTCAGCGTGGACATGAAGTTGCTGTATAAACTGTCAAGAAACTTTCCCGCATCGTTGCCCTGCACGTCGATCTTTCCGAGCGTCGAGACGTCACAAAGGCCCACTGAGCTACGCACGGCTCGGACTTCGCGATCTACGCTCATGCGCCAGTGCGTTTCCCCCTCACGACGAAAATAATCGGCTCGCCGCCATGGGCTGGCCTCGTCAAACACCGCACCTCGGGCTTCGGCCCAGTGATAGGTCGGCGTCAAACGAGGCGGGCGGAAGTGCTGCCCTATATCGCCACCTCCCAGGACCGCCAGCGCCACGGGAGTATAAGGCGGACGAAAGACCGTAGTTCCGGTTTCGGGGATTGTTCTTCCGGTGAGTTCCGCCATCACGGCAAGCCCGATCATATTGGCGGTCTTGCCCTGATCCGTTGCCATCCCCAAGGTAGTGTAGCGTTTCAGATGCTCTACCGACCGCATGTTCTCAACATGCGCGAGCTGGATGTCCTTCACCGTCACGTCGTTTTGGAAATCGACCCATGAGCGTTTCTTGCCCGGTACGTGAAACACGGGCGCAATGGTGTATGTCTCCTCCGCCGGGCACGGCACACTGGCCGATTTTGCTGCTATCCCGATGTCTTCCAACGCACATGCCGCCGTTTCGGCGCCCGAACGCAGCGCTGCCGCAGTTGAAAAGTGCCCCGCAGCAGCGCCTGCCGCACGCAAGCCAGAGGGCCCGTTTACGCTTGGCAGGAACGCCAGAAGCTCCTCATGCCAGACCGGCTTGCCCCCATGGTGCGAAGCGAGATGCACGTTCGGGCTCCAGCCCCCCGCGACCCCAAGCGCGCCGCAATCGATCCGTTCGGACCTGCCGTTTGCCTGAACCTCAATCGACGTCAAGCCAAGTCTGCCTCGAGAGCCAGTTACTAAGCCACCCGCGATCAAACGGTAGTCACCACGAGCCTTGGCCTCGGGGCGTACGTCGATGACAGCGGCGATCTGGACGCCCTTGGCGGCGAGATCGCGAGCGGTACGGTGACCGTCCTCGTTGTTAGTAAAGACGGCGATCTTGTCGGATGGGCACGCCTCCCAGCGATTCGCGTACGCCCGCATCGCGCCAGCCAACATGATGCCAGGACGGTCATTGTCCGCAAAGGCGATGGGTCGCTCTATTGCGCCTGCAGCCAAGACAGCGCGTTTCGCCGTAATGCGCCAAAGTGTCTGGCGGACACGGTGACCTGGTTGCGCCAGATGATCCGAGACCCTTTCCACCGCACCGTAGATGCCGTGGTCATAGACCCCGAAGACCGTGGTGCGGTTCATTATCTGTACGGTCGGGAGGCTTTTGAATTCAGATTCCAGCGCGGAAATCCAGTCGGCCACCCGGACCTCGCCCAGGGTTTCCGTCTCGCACAAGAGCCGTCCGCCAAGACGGAAATCCTCCTCCGCCAAGATGACACGGGCGCCCGACCGTGCGGCCGTCAGGGCCGCCGCAAGTCCGGCCGGTCCTCCGCCGATGACAAGCAAGTCGCAATGTAAGAAGCCCCTATCATACGCATCGGGATCGGCCTGCATTGAGATGCTTCCGAGCCCCGCGGCCCTACGGATTGCGGGCTCGTAGACCTTTTCCCAAAAGCTTTTCGGCCACATAAAAGTCTTGTAGTAGAACCCGGCCGTGAAAAGCGGGGACAACAGGTCAGTGATGGCCATTGCGTCGAAGTTGAGCGATGGCCAGCGATTCTGGCTTTGCGCCTCCAGTCCCTCGAACAGCTCGACCGTTGTCGCGCGCGTGTTCGGCTCCTGCCGCGCGCCGGTTCGCAGCTCGACCAATGCATTGGG
>NZ_JAMYMJ010000148.1:0-2307 GCF_040318435.1 Mesorhizobium sp. M1143
ATCAAACTGAAACTGAAAGGGCTGGCCCCTGTGCAATACAGGAACCAGCCATTAAACCTACCAACTCAATGAACCGTCCAACTTTATGGGGTCAGTTCATGATGGGGCGAGATGAATGTGACGATGCCGCGTCGTACCGCCTCGCGCGCCAGATCGCTCGCGCTCCAGTGGCTAATCGGAACCGCGCCGTCACAAACGCCGACGCCATCGGCTGACAGCACGATCGTCCGCGCCCAAAGCGCCAGTTGCTGGAGTGTCGAATGGCGGATCAAGCGGTCCAGCGAGCTGAGCCTCGGCGCTGAGCGTGAGCGGGGCAGAATGGCGCGACATAGCGTGCTTCTCAGGCTGCGAATCACCCAAAGTGTGTCACCAAATGCGCGCCGCCAGAACCCAACGAGTCGCAACTTCAGCGGAGGTGTACTAGGAGCCAACCAACTCTGCAAACATTCCTATCCCCCTCGGAAACCGTCCAGAGTTCCGTTGGAGATAGGGAGCGTAGAACCCTGCAGAGAGCATCGGATGATCCGGAGGCAACGTGAAGAAGCCTCCGGCAGATTTTCGGCAATTTGCCGCTGAACAAAGACAGACTGGTACCGCGATACTCTCGCTCTCTGAGGTAGCATAATCCCAGGTCAATTCGACGTCACGAGAGATTTCCTGAATAGCGATAAAATCATAGGCTCCGAATCGGTTAGGCACGATCGCTAGATTAGGATTACAAGAATGGTTCGAACGGATAGCTGGCTCCTGAAAGAGAGCGTGGACATTCCAATCCATTTGAATTGTGTATATCGTCCTCACTTCCTCCAAACGGTCGATTAAACCAATCATGACAACCTCACCTGGCAAGAATTGACGAGCAGAGAAGACGCCACTCCCTTTGTTGCTGCCTGTATCGAAGATTTTCGTGTTACGTGTATTGATTATTCTTGCGCATACAGCATCATCTTTCAATAGGGAATAGGATTTCTTCTTTTTATTCGGCATAACGCGATCCTTTTAATTAGACGCTGATCTAGAGCATCTAATGCTTTCGAACGCCTGCCGTGTGAATGGCGGCAGGCGGTACCGGTTCGGCAACGAAGTACATTCAAAATTTGTGCCCATTAGGATGACACGAGCTGAAGCAAGAGGTTTCCTTGCTGTTCAGCTATTTTTCCCGAGACCGGACATGAAAAGGCTTTGCAGCCGGTCGGGCGGACTCGACAAACCCGACAGAAATGTCGGTAAGCGTTCAATTTCTGCACATAGGCCTTTGTGAGCAGGATCGCAGAGATGTGTCCATTATCAATGCAAGAGATGGACGAACTTGGCAGTGGAAAGGTTGCGGTCATCACGGTGCTGGGGACGGCAATCGTCAGTCTGACCCGGTCGTGAGGCCCGTCTGATCAAAGCGTGTCTTGAGCCCGGGGTTTCGGTCGCGGGCTTGCGCTGGCGTACGGCGTGAATGCGAACCTGTTGCGCAACTGGATTGCGCTGCGTACGCCTCCGGCTAGGCCTTCACCGCCTTTCGATTACCCACATCGTCGGCTTGATTCAATGGAGATGCCGAAGGCGATGTCGTGCAAGCGGGTCATGCCGCGCCGGGCGACCATGTTGCCGGGAGGCGGATTATGTTTGCCGGCGAGATAGCCTCCACGCATGGCGATTTGCAGCAGGTAGGCGGCGAGCGTGGGCCGTTGGAGGCGCGGTCGCGTTCGGGACGCGTTGACGCACCAACTCGACCAGGCGCGGGTCCATCAGCGGCACCCGCGACGTCAAGTTGGGCCCGGTTGATCGATAACACCCTATTTGAGGCAGGTTCAGTCGGGGTGGATCTGCCCACTCCGATCACAAGCCGATCTTTCGACCCCGTGGTCGGCAATCCTCCATGGACCTTCGTGAAGAAGGAAGGCGGCGCCGAAAGGCGACGCGCTTCCGATACATCGACGCCCCTTCCGAGACGGAGCCCCGATTAGGCATTCCTGCCACTCTATCTAGCCGACCCCCGTGGCCGCGTTGCCGATCGGTGCGCACTGGTCGCCTACATCGCCCCGGCACCTGAAGATCGTCTCTGCGGACGTTCGTTGAGCAATTCAGGCCGCCTCCGGCTGGCGTTTGATCAGCGTCAGCGTCAACCAGCGCGCGGTCAGCGCCGGCTTTTTCGAGCCCTCGATCTCAATCGTCACGCCCAGCGCCGTCTGCACCCAGCCCGACGGCCTGACCTTGACGTCGGCCAGTACGAAACGGGTGCGGATGCGCGAACCGGTTTTCACCGGCGCCAAGAAGCGCAGCGATTCGAAGCCATAGTTGACACCCATCTTGCAG
>NZ_JAMYMJ010000149.1:0-2273 GCF_040318435.1 Mesorhizobium sp. M1143
GCTCTTGATCATGCGGAGCTGCCAAATGAGGCTTGCACCATCAACAATCTCCACGCCCTCCAGACCACCGATGATCGCATTCAATTGCGTTACCGGCATTCCCAGTCGCAGTTCGAAACCAAGCTCGGCTCCGACCCGTCCGTGTCGCCGGGTTAGTTCGGATATTGCTGCGATAACGAGAGATGTGCCTTCGTCCTCGGGCCGAGGCGAGGGCCAAGATCTGATTTCCTCAATCCACGTCGTCTCTATGATAGCCCTTCCAATTTCGGGAATGATCGCAAGGGGCGCCCCGGCGGCAGGCACTAATACAAACCAAGGTCGGGTATAACTCTCCCAGAACGTGGAATCGACACCGATGAAATACCGGATATTGTCCATCGAAGTGAGCAACAAGCCGTCGAGGCGATGTTGACCCATTAGCCGCTGAGCCCGGGCGACACGCCCTTCGAACTCAGTCGGCGCAAAGCCGTAGGAGGCTTCCTGATCCATTCTATAACCCTGTTTGTCCGGACTTTCGGCCGTGGCGGCTGCATCTACCACCATCCTAAAGGCGCTCAGTGCACGAAAGATGCCAAAATCGCGCTGACGGCGCAGACGCTATTTCAAATGTGCCTGATCGCTCGCCAGATTTGCGTCTCTCGCCCGACGAGCGCGAGGCGCTTTGGCGGGTAGCCTCAATCAGGCCGCCTGAGCATTCAAACCGCCTATCTCGATTGCTTCCACGGCCACTGCTTCATCATTGTCAGATGTATCTCCAGTGATCCCTACCGCACCAAGCAACCGACCGGCCTGGTCTCGCACGAGGACGCCCCCGGGGACGGGAACAATCTTGCCGCCTGATATAGCGGTCAGGCCGGCTACAAAGTGAGGTCGGTCGGCTGATGCTTTGTCGAGCCAGCGCGAACCGAAACCGACGGCCAAAGCTCCGTAAGCCTTGCCGAATGCAATTTCAAAGCGGAGCATTGAGGCCCCGTCCTGCTTCTGAAACGCGACCAAGTGGCCGCAGCATCCAGGACCGCAACGCTCAAGGGCTTAAAACCCTTCCCGCTTGCTGTAGAGCACGCCCGATTAATGATGGAATTGGCAACTTCCAATGTCAGCTTGGTCATATTGGATTTTCCTTTGAGCTTGTTATCTGGCGTCTTCTATGCCGCCATACGAGCATCGATCGGAAGATCGGCAGCCACAATCGTGGCCAGCATGGCCGATGTTGCAGCAGAAAGCGTCCACCCTAGATGCCCGTGTCCCGTATTGTAGAAGACACCCGGAACCCGGCCTTTACCGACCCGAGGCATCATGTTCGGCATCATGGGTCGCAGCCCTGCCCACGGCACAACGTGTTCAGTTACCACTTTCGGGAACATCATCCGCGTCCAGTCGACCAAAGGTCTGATGCGATCTTCACGGATGTCGAAATTGACGCCATTGAACTCTGCGGTACCTGCCACGCGCAGGCGCGCTGCGCCGAGGCGGCTGGTCACGATCTTTGCGCGGTCGTCCAGAATGCTTACCCAAGGCGCCGAGGAATCTGCCGTAGACCCCTCCAACTCCACCGTAATTGAATAGCCTTTCACCGGATAAATATTGATGCGATCCCCGAGGATCGCAGCGATATCGCGGCTATTTGTTCCCGCACACACTACAATGCCATCGGCCACCAGCGTCAGATCGGCGCCTTCAGTTGTGCAAACGAGGTGAAAGCGATCCCGGCGTTCAATCCGGATCACCGCAGCGTCATAGATGAATTGGGCGCCGCGCTTTGTGCAGGCCTTCTCCAAACCCGCGCAATATTTGTGGATGTCGCCGGTCGAATCGGACGGGGTGTAAAACCCTCCATAAAAATTGCCATGCAAGGCAGGTTCAATCCCGGCAATTTCGCTGGGCGTCACCGATCGCCGCTCAAGGCCGCCCTCGTTCAGCATCTCATTCACCTTTGACGCGTGATCGAAGCCGGCTTTATCCCAATAAACATGCAGGATCCCGCGACGGACGTGATCAAAGTCGATCCCTTCACGGTCGGCGATCTCGAAGAGGTGTTTGCGAGCCGCGATAGCCAGGCGGGTCGTTTCAATCGTGTTCTCGCGATATCGCGAAATATGGGACACGAATTCCAGCAGCCAGCTGTATTTGTGCCACGACGGGGTAGGGTTCATGAGAAGCGGCGCATCCCGCCGAAGCATCCACTTGATGCCCTTGAGGACGGTCGACCAGTGATTCCAGACTTCGGCATTGCTCGCGGACAGCTGGCCGCCGTTGGCGAACGACGTTTCCAT
>NZ_JAMYMJ010000150.1:0-2267 GCF_040318435.1 Mesorhizobium sp. M1143
TTGTACCCCCGCGCGAGTTAGGGCGTAGCAGATTTCTCGGCGTGTGGGCAGTTGTCAAAGCAGCCCCGATCACGACGCAGGTCGGCGGTCAGGTCAAAGATAGTCGTTCAGCGCGGCAAGGCGCGTTGAATCGAAGCCGGATCGTATTTGCGCTATCACCGCACTCTCAGAAGCTTCGTCTTTGGGCTGCGCCAGCACCGCAGCAAGGAACTTCCTCGCGATGTCGCCCTCCAGCAGTCGGTCGCGATTTTTGGAGACACCGGATCCCAAGCCGCGTTATCGACGAACGAACCAGCGGAACAGAAGGTCGTATTCCAGCCGCTCCATCAACAGCCGCTGAGCGCCGCCAATTCCCGCTCCAACGCCGCCAGCCCTTCAATAATCGCCCGAATGCGGCCCAGCGGATGATCGCGCCGCACCGGGGCTAGAACAGTCCCATCACTGTTCCAGCGCTTCGTGCGTCATTGAGTGTTGCAACCGCGCCTGGCCTGCGAGAGACTACCGCAATGCGTATGGAATCACTAGCTGCATCTCCTGGATTAGCCAGAATGATCGCATGGCGCCCGCCACTGACTCCTCAAGCACAGTACTCCCTGGAAACTGCCGCCAGCTTGAGCACTGGCCTTGTGATGGCGCCTCAAGGCAGCAGCAGCGATAAGGCCAGCATTTGATCGCGCTGGTGCAAATCTGCGAATTCATTCGTAACCGCATCAAGGTCTGGCTCGGATACAACTTCCTTGCAACTATCGAAATGCTCAGCCCTTTGGCCAGCTCGGCCGACGGAGCCAGACCGCCAGATCAGAAACAGCACGCTTGCGAAATATGCCAGCTGGAGGAGCAGCGAACCAGCCAGCGTCGTGACGACTACTGTATCGATGGAATGAGAAGCGAAGTAGGCAATCAGTGCCGTGCTGCACAGCACCGGCCCCATGACGCGACAAAAGATCTTAAGGGGCAACGCCGTCCTCCTGGGTTTGTCTCCTCAGATGTGCTGCGACTTGGTCGGCCGGAACATGGGTCTGGCAGTTCTTCGGGCAGACGCGGGCGCAAGCTCCGCAGCCAACGCAGCGGCCGGCATGATCCACGACCATGATCATGTGATTGAGCTCGCCGTCGAAGTCGTGGTCTTCGGCGTCGCAGGTGCTCAGAATTTCACCCGTATCGTCGACGCCGTGAAGGTGCATGACTTCGCGCGAGCAGACCTTGAAACAGCGGCCGCAGCCGATGCAGGTGGTGGCGTCTATAGTGGTGAGATATTCGGGCACCCATCCGGAGCCGTCGCGGGTGGTGAATCTGCTCGTCATCTTAACTTCTTCATTGAACGCTCTCTCTTGGCACTATTCAACTCGGCAAACGGCCGATGTTCCTCGGCAACTTCCTCAATCTCCGTCCATTTTCCCGGGAGGTCCTCTGCAAAGTCGCGCAAGGCTGCCGCGCGCAGCTGAAGCTTTCGGTCTTTCTTCCATCTCATCTGGCTTTGACATAAATCGTTCCTCAAATCGGGGGCACACGGGGGCGGGAGAGGGAGAGGAGAGCGTCGCGTGTGTCGGGCGTCTGCTGCGGCCAGCTTTCACTCTGTGTTGCCGCATCTCAGCTCGCAAAGGCCGTGCCAGCGCGCTTAACGCGCAGTAATCCTATGAGTTCGGGTTCTAAAGCGGCCAAATGCCAAGATGGCCGGTTGTATTGAACCCGACATGTTTTCTGCCGCGCGCTGATTCGATCAAAGTGGCGCTCCAGCGTAAGCGCCACGCCGCTCCCATCGTCCGGGGCATGAGGTGAATGTGCGAAGAATCTCCCCGATCGCGAGAGACGGAGAGGCTACGTGGGAGCAGACTGCAAAATGGATGTCGATTTGGACGTCCCAACAGGGGGCTACGCAGGCCAGCTCGAGGTTCTGGAAGGTCCAACGGAAGGGCGGGTTCGCTCGGAGGCGGAGAGAGCCCGGATTGCGGCCGAGAGCCACTGCCGGAAATGTTCGCCCAGTTGATGGTGGACGACCCGGCGCCTCAGCGGAGGATGAGGCCATCGAAATGGACGCCGGCGAAGGTGGAAGTCATGATCGACATTGTGATCCGAACGGCGGTTGACCCGGAGCAGCTGTCGCAGGTGATCCGAGCGGGTCGGGCCTCACGATGATTGCACCGGGCAACGATCTGAAAATCTACGTGGCGACCCGGCCGGTTAACTTCCGGGGCGGCATGGACGGATTGGCATTGGCTATGCAGGAGATGCTAGACGTCGACCCATGCTGTGGGGCAGCCTTCGTC
>NZ_JAMYMJ010000151.1:0-2261 GCF_040318435.1 Mesorhizobium sp. M1143
CCCCCTGATCGCCTCATAACAATTCAAGCACAATGTTGCCGAGACTGACGACAGCGCTGCAGCGCTCGCACCACAATTATGAGTCTTGGCCCTAGCCAGCTTCTCGGCGTCTCAAAGCGCACCGTGACCTTTCATCTGGAAAACGCCAAGGCAAAGTTTGGCGTTCGAACGATCAACCAAGCCGTTGCACGAATGGCTGCCTCCGGCCTGACGAGATCCTGATTCTCAGCCACGATACCTGTAAACCTCTACAGGCTGCATCGCTGTCAGCTTTGCCCTTCGATGGCGGGAACACATCCCACATGGAGGCGACCATGATGCAACTGATAGCACCAGACTTTTACAGTGATTTTGCAGGCGAGCTCAAAGAGATGCACGGGCTCAGGTTTCGGGTGTTCAAGGAAAGGCTCGATTGGGAAGTTGATACCGAAGACCAGATGGAATCCGATCCGTTTGATGCTCTCAAGCCTGTCTATCTGCTCCTCAAAGGATCCGACTGGCGAATTCGCGGTTGCGTGCGTCTTTTGCCCAGCACCGGACCCACAATGTTGCGCGACACCTTCCCGGTGCTGCTGGGTGCTGACGTCGTGCCCTCGACCACCGACATATGGGAGAGCAGTCGTTTCGCGCTCGATCTTCCTCCGTCGGCGCCCAAGGCAGCGGGCGGGCTGGCTCAGGCGACCTACGAGCTCTTCGCGGGCATGATCGAGTTCGGCTTGGCCAAGGATCTGACCCGGATCGTAACGGTGACGGACACGCGCATGGAGCGGATCCTCCGCCTTGCTACGTGGCCATTGTCGCGCATCGGAGAACCCAAGTGCGTCGGCAAAACGGAGGCGGTGGCTGGGTTTCTCGAGATTTCCCACGCGAGCCTTTTGCGCATCCGCAGCAGGGGACGTCTGAGCGGACCGGTATTGTGGCAACCGGTTCTAGGCCCGTCAGCATAGCGCCATTGTGGACACCTGTGCCATGAAGGATGCTGGTTTGCCCAAGGAAGCGACGGTCGGCCTTGTATGCTGGCCGGACTGGCGTCGCCAGGACGCTTACCACTACGCCAGACGATTGCCACGCACTGGCTGGGCCTGGGAGTTTCTTCGGCGCAATCCACAATTCCAGCGCGACCACGCCAAAATGGCACCGTCCGCCTGCTTCGTCGGAACCCAGGCCGACATGAAGATAATCGAGTTGACGACAGAATCAGCTTTCCTAAGACAATGGAGCCTCCTTTTTCGCGGACGCGCCACAGTCGGACGCTACATCGGCGAGGGTCTTTTGGGATCCGCGCGATTGCGCCTGTATTCTACGAGCGGCCGCGGAGCCGCTGGGGCTCGACCACGATTTTGAACCGCTTCACCTTTCTTCGCTCTCATGCTGCAAGGACATCCTGCTGACAGCTGCGGGCATGCAGCACGTGCTGCTGAGGGAGAACTGCCGGAGTCTGCAGATCGCCGTTTCCGGTGCGTCCGTCCTCCGCCCGTTGCGGCTATATGTCGACGCAATCCTTCAGCCGCAGCACCTCAAGTTCCATGTCGCTGCCCTTCAGTTCCTGAACGACATCAATGATTGCCGCCGCGTGTCAGCTGCTTGCTTTCCGCCGGAACACCGCGGAGCGCGTCTGCGTATTGTACTGCAGGCTTTGGATGGCTCGCTGGCGGGAGCATCTCATCAGGAGGTCGCCATTGCCTTGTTCGGGAGACGCCGTGTCGAAGAAGATTGGCGTCATCCAGGCGGCCATCTTCGCGATCAGGTACGTCGCGCCATCCAACGCGGCCGCTACCTGATGGGCGGCGGCTACAGACAGTTCCTGAGGTAATTGGAGTGGTTGCGATTGTCTTATACGAACGCGCAACCTCCATTTTCTCACTGCAATGGTGCGTTGCACAAAACGCGGCAAGCGCCTAGTTCTTCCGCGGCGAATCGGGTTTCGGCGAAACACCGGGACCCAACTTCGTCGATAAGTGCATTCATGACCTGAGGACCCCGATGACCGTTATGAACTCCGACAAAGCCGGCGCTGCAAGCCTTGAGACAATCGCGCGAAACGGCAGCATGCTGCGTCGCATAGCCGTACGCATTCCGACCTACCTGTCGGATATTCGCGAGAACCCGGCGTGGCTGCCCATGTTCATGTTGGCGCGCACCATGCCGGCACGGAGAATGCACTGGCGTGGTGCAAAGCCGGTCCGAAGGCCGCAAAGAGCCCAGGACACGATGTTTGCCGGTGTCAATTGCCACGACGTTGTCGACGCGCTGCGGATGGA
>NZ_JAMYMJ010000152.1:0-2246 GCF_040318435.1 Mesorhizobium sp. M1143
ATAATACCGTTATCAGCAAGGTGTGACAATTCCCCAGAGTCACTGATGCCGTTGGCGTTGGCGTCCTTCCAGATCAGCAGGCTGCTGAAGGCATCGTCGTATTGATCGATGACGCCGTCATGATTGCTGTCGAGCGATGCAAGTGCCGCCGCGCCGCTGGCGAAATGGCCGCCGCCGAAACTCGGCGTAAACAGCTCGGTGCCATCATCGATCTTGCCGTTATGGTTGAGGTCGATCGCCAGCATGCCGTCGTTCGAGGTGTTCCAGGCAATTTGGTCTTTGGTTCCGTCACCATTGATGTCAAACTGGACGCCATGGCTGACGTCGGCGAAGGCGAAGCCATCATGGTTCAGATCCAGGATAATCGGATCGACCGATCCGCCGATCAGGGTGTTCAGGTTCGCTACCGTGACGTTCTGGAGATCGACCAGTGCTCCTACGCCGGCATTGGTGGTTGTCTGGGTATAGACGAACGTATGATTTACGCCCGAGATGGTTGCCGTGAATGCGAGCGTCGCCCCGGCGTTTCCGATGTCTGTGCCCATGAGATATTGGACAGCCGCCGCGAGAGCTGCGGTTGAGGTGATAGCCAACGGCGAGCCGCCGGCATCTGTTCCGAAGAAACTGGCGATGCCGTTGGTGACCGAATGAGATTCCACTGTATCTCCGCCGATCGTCAATACGGAGTCTCCTGCTCCGTCGACAAGGCCGGCGGTGGCGGCCACCAGAGTCCCTGGCAGGGCCAACTTGTCGGTCCCGGCGACCAAGTCAGTGATGATGTCATAGCCGGTGATCGTCCCGGCATTGCCGGTTCCGCCTATAACGGGTGTCGAATCCCCAGTCCCGATCAGGAAGGTGTCGGCGCCGGCGCCGCCCGTCAGGAAATCGTTGCCGCCCCGTCCGATAATGATGTCGTTTCCACCGCCACCGGACAGATGATCGACACCGGACGTACCATAGATCTGGTCGGCCAATGTGGCGTCGCCATTCACCGTGATGCCGGGATCGCCCGGATCATGCGAGAAGAAGGAGAAGCTGACCGAGCGCGCCTGGTAATTGCCACCACTATTGTCGAAGTAAGACAGCGTCCATGAGTCGCCGGCTGTAGGTGGGTGTGCGATCAAATAGCTGGCAAGCGTCGTGGAGGTGGCGTTGCCGCTGCCGTCCAGAAGGAAGATATGGTCGTAGTCGACAGTTGCCTTCATCAGGCCGGTGGCCGGATCGTAGAACCAGCTCTGTTCGAATGTTCCGGCGGTCAGATCGTCTTCGACAACTGCGAAATGGTTGGTGCCTATGACTATCTCGACCTGGACTTCCTGTTCGCGATGCGATCCCGCACTGCTGTCTCCGAACACGCCGGGATTTCGCTCCGCTACAGGTATCGGCGTTACGAAGGGCGACTCTTGAAAGTCGGTATAGACTACTAGAGTCGCGCTATGAGGATCGGCGATTATAGCATTTACCGTGGCTTGTGACAGGGCCAGGGTCGTGACCTGATCATTTCCCGAGGTAAGAGGGCTGCTGCCATTGCCCACCTGAGCAGTGTCGCTGGGCAGACTGGTCGGGGGCACTTCGTGGATGCCGACAGTCTGGACAGTCGTGGCGGTGCCATCGAAGACATTCAGCGTAAGGTTGGTGTTGACAGTATCGGTTACCGTGGCGGTTGGTGTGTAGACCAGGTTACCCAGCAGGTTGATGCCACCGGACGGATTGTAGAGCACGGTGCCGGTTGTCAGGGCGACATAGGTCACGCCGTTGTAGTAGAACACCCCAGTCGGGATCGTCCCTGTTGCGGTGACGATCAGGTTGTCGCCATCCGCATCCGTCGGGATAGAGACCCGCAGCGGATATCCATTGGGATAAGTCGGCGTGCCAAGGGTCTGCTGCCCCGGTTCGCTCGACATCCAGTTCTGGGTGCTGGCAACAACCGGTGCATCGTTGACGTCCGTCAGGTTGATGGTCAATGTCGTCGTCGAGAAGTCGCCGTCGCCGTCCTTGATTGTGTAGACGAACACGTCCGTGGTGTTCGCGTTAATGCTGTGAGCCGTCGACTGGTAGGTGTAGGAGCCGTCGACGTTGAGGTGAAGCGTGCCGTGCAGGCCCACAATGTCGGTGTTGACGCCACCCGATACTGCTGTCGTGGTGTTGCCGCCCGCCGCCCGTACGCCATCGATCGTGGCCCCGTCGGCGCCGGCGACGTCATTGACGAGCACGCCTGCCGCCGCCAATACGGTGAGCAAAGCGCC
>NZ_JAMYMJ010000153.1:0-2237 GCF_040318435.1 Mesorhizobium sp. M1143
CGGCACAGCCGGCAGGCCGAAATCAGGAAGCCGTCGGTGCGGCGCCAGGAAGTCAAGCCCTTGATGTTCAGAGAAAACTGGTGCCCAGAGGCGGAATTCAAGTGAAGAAAATCCCGTTTTGCTTTCAGATACTTAGGGGAATGTTAGCCGCATCTGATACCAACACAAATACCAACAAAATATTCCTGTGGATTGGTTCGGTTCCTGCTATTTCTCTCAATGCCTTGCACCTGCACCTTGTCTCTTCCGGTTTAGTCTACATCCTTCTTGGTCATACCTCATCATGCGGGGTCGAGTGAAGACCACGGCTGGCCAAGACGACTTAATCAGAACGGATGGCCATTGCGCTCAATATCGGGATCGCTTTAGGCGGTTTCTGAAAGCCGACATCGTGCGAAGAACAGGTGGCTATTTACGGGTCCTGAGACCTTGGCCCATACACCGCTTTGTAGGGTGGACGCGGCGCAACGAAAAGCGCGGCCAGCCGTTCCTCATGTTGCTTGACCAGTGAGGCAGCAATAACAGGTAACTCTGCGGCGGACCGGTGTAGTCGTCGAGGTCGATCGGATTAGACTTCATAGGTGGTCCGTCGACGCGTAGTAGACGGTCTCGTCCTACCAGCAGCCCAGCTTGGCCCAGTGCATTCTGGCTTTGCAGGCGCATGGCGGCAGAAATGATCTCGCCAGTGCCTGATACCGCCCTTGGCGATTTGGCCCTTGGTGAAGGCGAACTCCAATTCAACGCAGCCGAGAGACAGGATGTCGATTTGATGTCGGTCAATTGCGTAGCAGGCCATGGCATCGACCAACGCTGTCATATAACTGGCATAGTAGGATCGGTGCCTCGGAGGTGCCGGGCCACATCCCACCCGCTTGGGCCGTCCCCAAGTCTGATATCTGTCAGGAGAGCCACAACTCGCTCCGGCTCACGATCGAAAGTCGCAATCGCTTGAAGGCCCTTTTAAGCCGGCGACCACCTCGAACCCGGCCTCCCGGAGAGAGTTCTCGACGTCTCCACGATCAGCACGGAACCCGATGACATTGAAAGCCTGCTTCGTGCGCCCCAACAGTTGAACGGCTGCGAACTCTTAAGGTTCCTGGCGCGCAATAGCACTCGTTAATCCGGTGGAAAGCAGGTTGTGATCCAGCCGTTTCGAACAGGTTGCGGCAGGCGAAAAGGATTGAGGACAGCTGAACTTTGCGCGCATCATCGACGCACTGACCATTGGCCTTCGTCTCCTCTAGGCAGCGGGAACATTAGCGCCAACTAAAAGTTGGGAGCAAACACGAACAGGTTCTTGATGGCACATGATCATTCTTTCAAAATGTTGATCCGCAAGCTCCAAGCCATCTCGGAACTCGCAGAATCAGACATTGCGACCTTGGGGAACATCTCGATTCAGGAGAAGAGATATCAGGCCAACGAAGACATTCTGCGCGAGGGCGATAAGCCGAGCCTTTCGTTCGTCGTTCTTGAAGGCTTAATAGGGTCGATCAAACTAACCGGGGAGGGGAAGCGTCAAATCTCCTCCTTTTTTGTTCCGGGCGACATTCCCGACCTGCATGGTTTGCATTTGTCGGTCATGGATTGCACTTTCACCCCTCTCATGCCCGCTAGGGTGGGCTTCATGCGGCACGACGAACTTCGCGCCGTTTGCGACCAGCACTCTTCGATAACGAGAGTGTTTTGGCGCTCGACGGTGATCGATGCGGCGATCTATCGAGAGTGGGTCACCAACGTCGGTAGGCGCGACGCCTACTCGCGTATGGCTCACATTCTTTGCGAACTCATTGTTCGCCTTCGCTCGGTAGGCCGCATTGAAGATCATGTGGCCTATCTCCCCATAACGCAGGCTGCACTTGGCGACGCACTTGGCCTCTCTACCGTGCACGTGAACCGAGTGCTTCAGGACCTTAGACGCGACGGTCTGATATCCACCGTTGGCTCGCGTTTTCATGCGACCGACTGGGCAGGGCTCGTTCGCGCCGCAGATTTTGACTCTACCTATCTTCATCAAAGGGCTGCGCAGACGGGTGCCGGTTTCTGATCCTGCTGGGTCGCTCATGATCCGTTGAGCCCTCGCGATCCTCAAAACCGAATCTCCTGTAGAACCCGCACTCCAACAGGAATGTCGATCACCGCTTGAGAACTGGACCGCAGACTTACCTAGCGACGGCATGGCTTCTCAAAGATACGACCTCAGGAGGGACTCGACGCAACCTGAGCGGTGGTTGCCG
>NZ_JAMYMJ010000154.1:0-2225 GCF_040318435.1 Mesorhizobium sp. M1143
AGTGTGCGTGGATCGATCTCGATGGCGACCGTAGCTGTTTTCGAGATGGCGAAGCGGCATCGCAGGAACTCCATCAGAGCGAGGAACTCGGCTGGCCCGATGAGAGACGGCGTTCCGCCGCCGAAATGTATGTCGCTCACGGGCAACGTCTTCGGCACTCGCTCCGAAACCAGACGGATCTCGTCACGCAGCGCCGCCAGATAGTTGAGGATGGGCGCATCACGGCGGGTGATGGTGGTTGGGAAGCCGCAATACCAGCAGGCTGATCGGCAGAACGGAACGTGCAGATAGAGTGACACCGGATCATCAGCCGGCAGGTTCCTGAGCCATTCCTCATAAGCCTCGGCGCCGACCGCCCCAGAGAACTCCGACACAGCCGGATAGATAGTGTACCAAGGCAGCCGGGCCTCTCGAAATTTCGTGGTCTGCAAAGGCACAATCCCATACTGATAACAACCAACCCTACCCACCGCGCCCGCCTGGGTCCTTGCGCTATGTCAGTCCGTTCCGTTTGGGCTCGAATCTAAGCAATGGGCGCCGTTCAGTCTTAGGCCGGACAGCGATGGTCTGAGCACCTGGTCACCGACTGATGATGGTGATCCGTCAGACCCTCACGCGCCCCTTTTGTTCGACTATCCCATCCCTTCCCTTCACCTGCGCCTCGGAGATTCTACTGAGCGCAGCTGCCACAATGGGCGAGACATACGGGCTTGGGACCAGATTTTGCTCGCCAGATAGTGCCGGCCCCTTAGTGAACTCTGCCATGTCGATGAGCTCGTTGTTTGAATTGCTGGCAAGATGCATTAGCTGTGGCACGCCGCTTTCAGGACGAGAACCTGCTCGGCGCGACAGTCCTGTCCGCCGCAATGCCAAGGCAGGCGCCCTACTGGCTTTGATGCAAGGCTGCAGCGCGTAGTTGTCGACCATCAGCTCGCCAAAATGACGGCGTCGTGCCGAGCGGTCCCGCCGCATGATGCCTCAACGTCGGGCTCACCACAAACAATGCTCTCCCCATGAACGAAACTGTCGCGAAGCGAACAGTCGAACCGTAGCCGAAACGTTTTCCGTTCGTGCTTGGGTGGATCCGCAAGGCAAAAACAAGGAAGTGCGAACCAAGGTCCGCCCGCACAATTGAGCTTCAAGCCGCAGCTGGTCGTCAGGCTGGCACGTCATTTGCGGTCGAATGCAGGACCGTTTGTGACGCCTACCTCTACCAGCTGAGTTGACTGTGATGATTGTACAAAACTTTGCACACCTCCATTTCGGCGATAATTACGTTATCGGCAGCTAAAACCAAATATTATACAAAAATGACCAGAGTACATTCTAGTCCTTCCTTCAGGGCTTAGCTGACGGCCCAGCACAACTGCGCGCGTTTCAAAGTTGTTCACAGAATCACTCGTGTCCATCACTTTATTATTAAAGCGGAGATCGACAATGACCATTAGGAGCCTCCTCCTCGGCTCAACTGCGGCACTGATTGCCGTTTCCAACGCTCGCGCCGTCACCACCGCCGCCGAGCCTGACCCGACTGAGTACGTCAAGATCTGCAACGTCTACGGCTCGGGCTACGTCTACATTTCAGGCACCGAGACCTGCCTGCGAATCGGCGGCTCTGTCCGTTACAACGTCGGATTGTTTGAGCACTCAAGAACCTCGGATGTGAGGACTGGTGAGCATCAGGGCGCGTGGCAAAACAACACACGCTTCACATTGAAAACCTGGACCGGCCAGGAGACCGAACGCGGGACGTTGAAGACCTACACCGAAACCCGCGTGAACTTCGGCAGCCACCAGACATCGGTTTCGGACAGTTCTCGGTCCTATGCCTTAAACGGAGGCAGCAGCCTGGCTATCGCCTGGATTCAGCTTGGTGGCCTGCGAGTTGGTAAGGACCGGTCAGCTTTCGACATGTTTATTGGCTGCGCGGGTGATGTACTGAACCAGACGCCGGCTCCGTACGGCGCTTTCGATACCAATGTGGTTCAGTACTACTTGGACGCAGGGAACGGTTTTTCGGCCGTGGTTTCGCTGGAACAAGGCTCGGACGTGGTCGGCACAATCGACAGCTACGCTCCCCACGTAGTAGGCGGCTTGAAATACGCACATGGCTGGGGAGCGATCACCGGCGTTGCAGCTTATGATCGCGACGACGCATCGGTGGCCGCCAAGGTCCGTGGCGACCTCCATGTCCCCAACGACCTGTTGCTATCCGGAATGCGCGG
>NZ_JAMYMJ010000155.1:0-2222 GCF_040318435.1 Mesorhizobium sp. M1143
CTTCATATCCACAGGAAGCGCCGGTCCAAGCCCCACCAAAACAGGCAGCGGCCATCGCATTCCGTCAGGACGGGCATCTTGCTGCCGATAGCGTGCTCTCCGCCCATGACGGGCGCTAGACGCCGAAGGAACTCGCCGACAGCCTCATGTCCAAGTGATGTGGGAAGGGAGCAGAACCAAAGGGACTCTGCTCCACGTCCCCGCCTTTTCCGCAGCTATGAAACCTTCACCGAACGGATCCGTACTGAGGAGGAGGCCGTCCTTGACTTGCCCGACGCCGGCAACCTTCTCAGCCGCAACGATCGCTGCCTTCCGCTGACGCTCGTCGACAATCGCCCCCTTCAGTTCGACAAGGCCGTCGCTGACCCTCACATCGATCAAGTCACCACCGCTCCAGGTTTGTGACTGCAGTTCGGCAAGGATAGCCTTGCGGATCAGGTCGTCATCGGGTGGCGTGGTTCCCTGTTTCGGCATGGCGCGGATCAGGACAAGCAGCAAATCAGTTCGCGTGATGATGCCGATGACCCTGTCCCGATCGACAATTGGAAGATTGTTGATGCGATGTTGCATCATCAGGTCGACAATATCTGCAATCGAGGCGCTAGGAGGCGCCGAGATGACGGGTGTGGTCATCACCTGATGGATGATCCGTCCGTTCGAGCGCGCATAGTCATTGGCGACTGTGCCCGGGCCAAGATCAAACTCCAGCCAGCGCGGACGCACACGCTGGGTCCCAAGTTCTTCTCGGCGCAAGAAGTCGCTTTTGCTTACAATACCAATCAGGGTGCCGTCGCTGTCTGCTACCGGCAGGCAGCTGACCTTGTTTGAAAGCATGAGCTCGACCGCTTGCGCGATCGTCGCGTTCGCATCCGTCGTGATGACTGGCTTTGTCATTATGGATTCGGCTTGCATCCTCACCCTCCTGATCTTTCGTCGGACGACGATAGGACATCCCGACCCGCGGCGCGTTGATCTGAGTCACTTGGAACGAGGAGGATTCTCCGCGCCGTCGTCGCGGTCGATTAGAATGCGCTCCGCAGCGCCATCGAGATCATCGTACTGGCCGCTTCTCAACGCCCACAGGAAGCCGGACAGGCCGAGTGCGCCAAGGAACAACGCCACCGGAATGAGATAGGCGAGCGTCGTCATGAAGATCGGGCCAAGGCGCCGGCCCGCGCGGGCCTGCCCTGCCGCGCTGTTTCGGACGACACACCCGTTGCGAAGCCTTGCAGACGCATTGCGTTTCCAATCACAAGCAATGACGAGGCAGACATCGCGACCGCCGCGATGAGAGGCGTAACGTGGCCCAGAATGGCGATCGGCACGGCCACAGCATTGTAAACGATCGCAATTGTTATGTTCTGTCGGATCAGGCTTCCCGCCTTGCGCGACACGTCCAGCGCCAGCGGGATCGCCAAAAGGCTTTCGCGCAGAAAAACGAAGTCGGCTGCATTGCGGCCAATGTCGGCCGCCGTGGCGGGTGCGATCGAGACATGCGCGGCGCTCAGCGCCGGTGCGTCGTTGAGCCCGTCGCCAACCATCAGAACCTTGTGCCCGTCTCTCGCCAGACTCTCGAAGCGTTCAACCTTGCCGGACGGGAGCAGGCAGGGAACGAAGTCATCGACACCGAGCACGTCCGCAATCTCGGCGCAGGCTTTCGCGGTATCGCCCGACAGCATTTCCACGCACATACCAGCGTTGCGCAGTTGATCGATCGCTGCCCTGGTGTCGAGGCGTAGCGCATCTTCGAAAACGAAGGATGCGACAATCATGCCGTTTTTCGTCAGCACTGTTCCGCCGTAGCCATGTTTGCCTTCGCCGCCGGTTCGCGCCTTCCAACCAGCCCATCCGCGTCGACCCAGCCGCCAGGTGATACCGGCGGCGGTGGCTTCGATCCCGAAACCCGGGTGCTCGGTCACCGCGTCGAATTTGTGCTGGCTGCTGCTGACGGCAAAGCCGGCAATGGCCTTTGAATATGGATGACGCGAATGCGCGGCCAGGTCGGCAGCGATTGCCAGCATGGCGGGATCGATCGACGACGTGTTGACGAGCCTGGGCTGGCCAAGCGTGAGCGTGCCGGTCTTGTCGAACACGGCTGTATCGATCGCTGCCAGGCGCTCCATGGCCGAGCCGTCCTTGACCATGATGCCATTCTCAAACAGGCGCCGCGCGGCGACCACCTGAACGATTGGGCCGGCGAGGCCAAGCGCGCAGGGGCATGT
>NZ_JAMYMJ010000156.1:0-2209 GCF_040318435.1 Mesorhizobium sp. M1143
CCGGTGCAATCGGGCCTCGACGGCGAGACCGACAGCGAGGTTGTGGCGCGGCTTGCCGGCTTGCCCTCAGAGCGCGTGCTGCCGGAAGCCTACCGCTTGCGGAGCCCGCTGTCGCCGCATCGTTCGGCCGAGATCGACGGCGTGGCGATCAAGGCTGCCGATCTTGCTTTTCCCGTCCTACCGACGCCGCTCGTCATCGAAGGCTCCGGCGGCCTAATGGTGCCGCTCAACCGGCGCACAAGGTTAATCGACATCTTCGCTGAATGGCGGCTGCCCGTTATTCTGTGCGCCCGCACCACACTCGGCACCATCAACCACACCTTGCTATCGGTCGAGGCGCTCCGCGCCCGCTCCATCCCGTTGGCGGGCATCGCTTTCATCGGCGATGAGATGGCCGATACGCAACGGACCATCGTGGAATTCAGCGGTGCCCCGCAGCTCGGCAGGCTGCCGCACCTCGATGTGCTGACGGGCAAAACACTGAGGGACGCAATGGTTGCCGGCTTCGCCTTCGCCTCGATTACTGGAGGTGACTGATGTCGCAGTCTCATGTGTGGCATCCCTTCACCCAGCACGCACTCGAGCCTGCGATCCCAGAAATCGTCCTGACTGAGGGCGCCTATCTCCACAGGGCCGACGGCGCCCGCATCCTGGACGCCATCTCCTCCTGGTGGGTCGTCACACATGGCCACCGCCATCCCCGCATCATGAAGGCAATCGAGACAACCGCGTCGAGCCTCGACCAGATTATCTTTGCGGGCTTCACGCACGAGCCGGCAGAGCGCTTGGCCAAGGCGCTTGTCGGCCTCGCTCCCGCTGGACTCGACTGGGTGTTCTATTCCGACAGTGGCTCGACCTCAGTCGAAGTCGCGCTGAAGATGGCGCTCGGTTATTTCCGCAACATCGGCGCGCCGCGCTCGCGCATCGTCGTCATGGAGCACAGCTATCATGGTGACACGATTGGAACGATGAGCGTCGGTGCGCGTGGCGTGTTCAACGCCGCCTATGAACCCTTGCTGTTCGAGGTCGACATCATCCCCTTTCCGGCCGCGGGGCACGAGCAGGAGACGCTGGATCGTTTCGAGGCTGTGACCCGCGATCGACGAGCCGCAGCCTTGATCGTCGAGCCGCTGGTGCTGGGCGCCGGCGGCATGCTGATGTATCCAGCATCGGTTCTGGCCGAATTGAAGAAGATCACTGAGGCCTCCGGCTCGCTGCTGATCGCCGACGAGGTGATGACCGGCTGGGGACGCACCGGAACCATGTTCGCCTGCGAGCAGGCATCGATTTCTCCAGATATCCTGTGCACCTCCAAAGGCTTGACCGGCGGCACCATCCCGCTGGCCGTAACGCTTGTCACCGATGCCATCTTCCGGGCGCACTATTCCGAGGACCGGAAGAAGACGTTTTTCCATTCGAGCTCCTACACCGCCAATCCGATTGCCTGTGCGGCAGCACTCGCCAATGTCGAGATCTGGCGCGACGAGCCAGTGGCCGGGCGGATCACGGCCTTGAGCGTGATGCAGGCCGTCGGGCTGCAACGCTTTCGGGACAATCCATATTTTGCCGACTGTCGAGCCACGGGAACGATCGCGGCGCTCGACCTGCGAACCGGTTCAGCAGGTTATCTCGCCGAGATTGGTCCGAAGCTGCGCGCTTTCTTCCTCGAGCGCGGCCTACTTGTGCGCCCGCTCGGCAATGTCCTCTACCTTCTGCCACCCTATTGCATCGCAGGCGACGAGCTCGAACGACTCTATGACGCCATCGAGGAGGCCGGGGAACGCTTCGGGTCAAGGCCATGAGCAAGTCGTCGCGCATTCTCGGACTTGGCCATCACGTGCCTGGGCGCAAGGTGGCCAATGCCGAGATCGAGAGCAATCTCGGCCTCGAGCCGGGCTGGATCGAAAGGCGTACCGGAATCCGTTCGCGCTTCTGGGCAACGGACGAAGACACGCTGTCGGGTCTTGCCACCCGGGCTGGCGACATGGCGCTGGTGAACGCCGGTATTGCGCGCCACGACATCGGTCTGCTGTTGCTTGCCACCTCGACGCCCAACCATCTTCTGCCGCCAAGCGCGCCGCTGGTCGCACACAAGCTTGGCCTTGGCCGCCCAGGCCCGGTGGATCTTAACCGCCCCAGCCCCGGCATAATAAAATACCTCAAGTTATGTCTGATATAAACCAATAACACAACACACCAAAATAAGCGG
>NZ_JAMYMJ010000157.1:0-2157 GCF_040318435.1 Mesorhizobium sp. M1143
AGACGAAGCGTTGCAGGCCTCCCGGCGATCGGACCCCTGCATCATCCGCTCCCGTTTTCGCGGCGGCACATGGGAATTCTCCGCTCTGTTGTTCAACTCCTTGTGCGACCGGTGCTCGACGTCCGGCATCATCTGTCGCTTTGCCGCTCCATACGAGCGAAGCTAGTCGGTGATCATGCGCTTCGGCGCGAGCCCCTGCTTCTTCCACAGCCGCGTCAGCAAGCGCAACCTCTCGCAGGGTGCGCTCTCAGAGTTCGTTCCTGCGCAGCGGCCTTGTTATCTCGATACTGAATAAGCGTCTACGAACCTACGCGCCGCATAACGAGCTTTGTTGCGCTGGTCGGTTGCGAAGGGGCTCTATGCATCGCAGTGGCGGACGCGAAATCCTCACCATCCTTCTGCATCGCGCTATTTGGCTTGCCGAAAACCCAATCTCGCCGGCACGCTGCCGCTGAATACGATGATCATCTCGCATTCTTGCTATGGAGACTGTCGTCCTTCCTGGGCACGCGGCTGACGGCGACGAAAGCGGGTTTATTCATGCAACACCCCTTTTTGGCAGGCAAGCTGGTGGACTTCGGGATGTAAAGGGCGAATATAGCGAAGACTCCCGCCGCTCGCTGATGCATTCTGGACGCAACCGCATCGAGCCGATGTGTTCGAGACGCTTCGCGGCTGCAGTCGCCGAACGATGGCGTGGTTATGCGACCTGTTCGGCATGGCTACCCCCGTCCAGTCAGGCGTTCACGAAGGTGTTTGTCGAGAGTTCGTGGAGAAAGTCCGCCACTTATCGTTGGCGAGGGCTTTGCTCCGGAGTGGCGATCGGTGCGCTGATCGACAGGCAGGCTCTGGCCAAAATCGAATCCCATGCCGTCGCGAAAGGCCGCAGAATTCGATGCGGGGGCAAACGCATCGCGCGAATGGCACGTCGAACTATCGGTCCCGTCTCCAGCGAGATGACCATCGCGCAAGAAAGAGACATTCGGGCGGCTGGCGCCTGTGATTGCTTCGACGATGCGGATAGGTCGTGCATGAGGCCAACGACACGATCTACGGCCTTCCCCCATATTTGTGCCTCAAACGGAAGCGTGTTTGGCGTGTCGCCGAGGCCTTGGAATATGGCATAGTGGTATGAACACGGGACGCATGTCGTCGGAAGCCGCGCCTTTCGGCCGAGTGAAGCAGTCCGGCATCGGGCGGGAGGGTTCCCGCCATTGCCTCGAGGACTACCTCGAAATGAAATACCTCTGCACGGGCGGCATCTGAAGCATGGGCTTGCAGGGCTCGCAGACCGGTAAACCAGCGAGCCATCTCCAAATATGTGAATTGTGGATTGCTCCTCGACGGGAGCTGAGGGGCGGCTCCGCAAGCCTTACGACGCTCTTTGCGAGCCGTAGCTGCCGAGCTGGCAAAAGGCCGGGCTACGTCGCGCCAGCGCAATCGGCGCGCAGAAAATTAGGCCTACCCGCTCCGGGACCGCGGACCTCGTCAGCTTCTCGTAAGTATGCCCGAGTAGGTTGCTCAGCTGATCTGTGGACGTGAGGCTAACGTGAACCGGCACAAATTTGACCTATCCAATGTAACAGGTTGGCGGCAGGTGCAGCCCCCGGCATCTCAAGAGCAAGCGGCACAGGCCGGGCAAGAGGGCTTTGAGCAGCGCTCGGGCGAGGCGCGCCAAGCCGCTGCCCAAATTCCCGCCCCCGGCGTTCCGGCTCTGCCAGACCCGTTCCATCCTCATCCGTCTCACGGAGACCTGAGCCTCATCGAAGGCGCGGCCCCATGGGAAGCGCAGCCCATGATGCAAGGGAGCGGACAAGAACACGCCGCGGCGCCGTACGCCGGAGGCAGTGGGTCGATGCTAGGTGCCTCGGTGCTGCAGCCGGGTCACTCAACGGCGCGCCATCATCATGCGCCGGATTCGTCAGTGGGTGATCTGAATCCTTCCGCACCGTTCGAGTTGCGTGACCATGCTCGTTCCCCCGTGCCGGCGGCGGTGCAGCCAGATCCTCCAGTAGTGGTCTCCGACGGTCGCGGCTGCAAGCGTCCTCTTTATTCCAACGATGCGACCGTTGTCGAAGGGCTGAGGTCACTCTACGCGGGTAAGGCCAAGGAGGAAACGGTCAAGCGCCATGTAAATTCTCTTTACGGCTTTGGTCG
>NZ_JAMYMJ010000158.1:0-2045 GCF_040318435.1 Mesorhizobium sp. M1143
GCTGAGACCCTCACCCATCAATTGCTGCCCGAGCCCCATAAGGCCGCCACCCTCTGGGTCGTCGCCATGATACTTCGCTACTAATTCCGAAGCTCCCGGCATGGCCTCGATCATGCGCGCGCCGGGACCGTCGGCCGCGTGGCTCCGCAGGAAACCCAGCATTAACCCAACGGCCTTCTCTGCGAGAGCCGGGCCGATGCCGGCACCAGTGGCGATGCGCGGTAAGATTTCTTCCATGCAGGGTCTCTCTCTCTTTGATTAGGTTTACAAGGGGCCGGTCCGGCGCCCCGCGCCCTTGGCCGAACCACAATGGAACTCCACTAAATAGGCCAGCGGAAGTGCTATTGCGCCTAAAACCGCCTCTGTCAACGCAAGCTGCGTCGGAAGTGCGTGTTTCGCAAACCGAAGATCATTGCAATTCACTTCAGTACGCATTGGCAACCGCACAGTTTGCGTTGGCTCGCTTATGGGCCAATGCCCCCCGCCCGTCAAATGATGACGACAACGTGGTCGGCGCCTAGGATCTGGGGATCAAGGTGAGGCAGTTACAGCGGGTGGACCTGCTCAAGCGCGGCGCCGTCGACACAAAGGGCTAGATTGGCGATACCGCGCGTGTTGGCCATGTCTTTCCTGGCGTGATGGGATGTTCGTAGAAGCGGAGCTATATGCCGGTGTGACGGTCCACAAAGGCGGAACGCCTATTCCGATACGAGATCCATACTGTCGTATAGACCGTCGCTGCTTAGGTGTTGAAACCGCCATCGCTGGTGACATCACAATGTGCAGTCGGCGGGTGTCGACAAGGCCGATTGCGTAATCAGCAGGTCAGGAAACGAATGAACCCTGACGTTTCAGAAGCTCACTTTTCGCAAGGCGTGCAGCGCACATCGTGCAAGAGATTGCCAGTCTTGCGGATGCTGTCGACTTTCTCAACCTTGGCTGGAAGATCGCAGTGACCGAATCTACGAAGCCGCCCTCAGGGCGTGCTTTGATGCATACAACCGGTTGCCGACCAGGGATACCCCTCCTCCCTGAAGTCCAATCGAGAAGAGCGATCCTTCCAAGAGGGTCCCAGCTCAGCTGCGAAAACAGGTGTGAGACCCCGTCCTCTCCCTCAAGCTGATCTAGCTCAGGGCGTTCATGAGCCGCAGATCGCATAATGGCTGCGTGGACGACGCAGGAAGACCAATTATGAAAATCCTATTCAGTACGATGGCTGTCACCTTGCTGGCACCCACCGCCTTTGCTGCGGATTCGATCCCCACCGACCTCAGAGATACGGCATTGGCCACCTTCACGGCTTTGCCATCCACCACGCCGACAGTCGCCAACAACCCGATCACCCCGGAAAAGATCGCTCTCGGCAAGGCACTGTTCTTCGATCCACGCGTCTCGGCGTCAGGCGTCTTGTCGTGCAATTCATGCCACAACCTGGCCACCGGCGGCGACGACAATCACGAAACCTCGATTGGCCATGGTTGGCAGAAGGGACAGCGCAACGCGCCGACTGTACTGAACGCTGTCTTCAACATCGCCCAGTTCTGGGATGGTCGTGCCGAAGACCTGAAGGCTCAGGCGAAGGGACCGGTCCAAGCCGGGATCGAAATGGCCAATACACCGGGCCAACTCATCGCCACTCTCAAGTCCATGCCGCAATATGTCGAGTGGTTCGATGCAGCCTTTCCGGCTGAAGCCGATCGGGTCACCTTCGACAACTTCGCCAAGGCGATCGAAGCCTTCGAGGCGACACTGGTCACACCTGCCCCGTTCGACAGCTTCCTGAATGGTGATGAGGTTGCCATGACTTCCGAACAGAAACAGGGCCTGGTGCTTTTCATGGACAAAGGCTGCTCGTCCTGCCATGCCGGCATCAACGTTGGTGGGCAAGCCTATTACCCGTTCGGCCTCGTGGAACGGCCCAGCGCCGAAGTCCTGCCGGACAAAGACAAGGGCCGATTTGAGGTCACCAATGCAGCCGACGATTCCTATGTCTTCCGCGTGGCGCCGCTGCGCAACGTTGCACTCACCGCGCCATAGTTTCATTC
>NZ_JAMYMJ010000159.1:0-1987 GCF_040318435.1 Mesorhizobium sp. M1143
GAATATGCATCGGCACTGAAGACGAATGCAAGAGCAAAGCGGACGCGTCAGTGCCAACCGGCCTCGACATGTTGATCAATTTCAGCCTCGATTCTGCTGAGTTGCAGCCGGAGGCGCGAACAAAACTCGGCGAATTTGCCAAGGCGCTGAAAGACAACCGTCTAAGGGCGCATAACTTCATCGTCGAAGGCCACACCGACGCCTCGGGCTCGGCTATCTACAATCAAGGACTTTCGGAACGACGGGCGCAATCAGTGACGGCATTCCTCCTATCGAACGGAATCGAACCGTCACGCATCAGGGCAATTGGCGAGGGCAAAAGCCATCCGAGAGTCGCCGATCCCTACGACCCGGTCAACCGGCGGGTCGAGATGCGGATAAACTTGCCATAGTCATATTGGACTGCCGGGGGGTTTCGTCGCGTTGACATTCTCGCGGGACGTTCTGAGTTCAATGGTGCTCGAATGGCACTTAGGCCAACTCTAGAAAATGCCGCCTTCCGAATTTCGCCACCAATGTCGGGCTCTGCTCCGTCTGCGCGGCGCCTGACCTGCGGGTGATGGTCTGCCAACGCGCTTAACCGCGCGGCGGCCAGCGTTGATTGCTCACCCTTGACCGTCAAGAAGGGCTCGCAATTCATCGAGTTTGGTGTTTACGAACCAGCCGTAGTAATTCTCCACCGGCAGCTTTCGTCCGGATCCCTTTGCCGCAGCTTCGCGAAGTTCGGCTGCGCGACGTTGCGGCTGGCCGACATTGTAGAGCGTTGCTGTAATGCCCGGATTCCCGGAAATATCGAACCCCTCCTCGGCATACGCGTCGATCGCCTCCCGCAGGATGGCGGTCGTGTAGATCACGCTGCGCTTCGGATCCATGATGTCGCGGTAGATTGCCTGCGGCCGATCGGGGGAGAGCTTTTCAAAGCCGCTCACCCGATTGACCAGGTCGGTCACTTCCAGCGCCGCCAGAGGGCTGATCTGGCCAAGCCCGAACGTCTGGCCGGCGAAGAACGGTTGAAAGAACGCCCTTTGAAAGGTCACGTTCTCATAGGCGACATTGCCGACAGTTTTTCCGAGGAACTGTGTGTTCCAGACGTCGGTTCGGCAGCTCCACAGTGCCGAACTCCCTTTGGCAGGGGTGCAGCCGGAAAATTCCGGGCGATTGACAAACGACTGCAGCGAAATGCCTTTGTAGCGGAATTCGAAATCCGCGTTGGCGTATGCCAGGGCCTTGACGTAGTAGGTTTGCGCCGCATCAACGCTGCTGACGTTGTAGGTATGTTCGCCGACAAGCGCGCCGACAACGTGGATCGGATCGATACCATAGGCAGCGGCTGTATCCTTGATCTGTTGCACGAGCTTTTTATCGTTACTCAGCAACGCCAGAATCTTGTGATACTTGGCGTCGTAAGTTGTCTTGAAGGCGCGCGTCCTATTCGCTGACGCTGCGGGAATCGGCGGCTGCTGCTCGAACCGGTTTCCGGGAGGAACGACGGTGAGGCCCTTCGCGAGGGCTTCGAGGCCCAATCCGTTGGCAAACACCAGGACAAGGGCGGTCAGCGCCATTAGCGCGTGCCTAGCATTTTTCATGTGTCGCCCCCCGATGAGCAGGGGATACACCCACGCTCGCCGCCCGTTCCCGTATGAACCAATTAAGCTCGATCAGCGTGGCACGCCGGTTGTCAACGCATGACCGCGATCGCCGGGCATGATCGCGCCCTGGGTGTGACGTATCGGTCACTATGCTGGTGCTGACGCCAGCAAATCGTTCGCGGGACCGGCATCTCGGCCAACCTGTTGCCTTGCGAATCTTCGAACACGAGTCTCGCGTTGATCGAGCGTACCGCCCTTGGAAGGTTGCTTTTCACCCTAAACGTTATGATCGGTCCCGTCCGTCCAGGCTTAGCGCACCAAGTTCAGTAGTACGAGCTTGTCCGACCTTCCGCTTAAGCAGTCGCATTGGGGTATCTGCCGTCGGTCCTGCTACGGAT
>NZ_JAMYMJ010000160.1:0-1909 GCF_040318435.1 Mesorhizobium sp. M1143
ACCTGCGCCGTCTGGTGCGGGCGATCCGGATCAACTGGCCGAACATTCGAATCCTGCTCCGCGGGGATAGCCATTATTGCAACCCAGGTCATCGACTGGTGCTGCGCGTCGACTTCATCTTTGGCCTCGCGCCCACCACGACCCTGCGCAAGCATGTGGCGGATCTGGAGGCCAGCACGACAGCACGCCTGGAAGCGTCGGCCAAGAGAGGCAAGGTCCGCATGTTCAAGGAGCTCATTGACGGCGCCCGCGGCGCGGCCGGGCCGGCAGCACTCAGGCGACTATAACGGGCGCAGAGCCGACCCTGCGGCTTCCAGACATTGTCGTGTACAGCTTCAGACCCTCAAGCCGAGCCCGCATGGCCTCGCTTACCTTTTACGGGGCGGCGGTACGTCCAAGCCGGTTCAACAGTTAAGAATTTCGCAAAGACGATACCCCGGATCCTCGAGCTTCCGCTGCCACTTCCCGCATTCGCCGAGGCGGTCAATGACCCGCCCTTCACAAGGTTATCCCGGCAAGCATCTGGATGCGAGAGATAATGTTGCCGGAAGCATCTTTCATGGCTTCTACACCTGCCTGAACGCCAGAACCGCGTTCGTGCCGCCAAAGGCGAAGGAGTTGCTCAGTGCCACGCGCACCTTGCGCTCGCGTGCCACATTGGGCGTGACGTCGAGATCGCAATCGGGGTCCAGCTCACGATAATTGGCAGTCGGCGGGACGACGCTCTCGCGGATAGCCATCACGCAGGCGATCAACTCGAGCGCGCCGGACGCGCCGAGGCAATGCGCGTGCATGGACTTGGTAGAAGAAATGGACATTGAGAAGGCGTGCTGACCGAAGACGCGCTTGATCGCCGCCGTCTCGATCTGGTCGTGGGCCTTGGGGCCGGTGCCGTGCGCGTTGAGATAGTCGACATCCTCGGCGTCCAGCCTGGCATCGGCAAGGCAGGCCCGCATTGCTGCCTCCGGCCCCTCGACAGTCGGCGCGACGATGCCGGACGCATCGGCGGAAAGGCCGACACCGGCAATTTCGGCAAGGATGGTGGCGCCCCGAGCCAAGGCATGCTCGTAGCTTTCCAGCACCGCCATGCCGGCGCCTTCACCAAGCGACAGGCCCTGGCGATCGGCCGAGAATGGCCGGCAAGTATCGGGCGAAAGCACGCGGATCGCTTCCCATGCCTTCAGCACACCCCATATGAGCGGCGCTTCGCTGCCGCCGGCAAGCATCACGTCGGCCCGGCCGAGCCTGATCTGGTCCACCGCGCAGGCAATCGCATGGTTTGCCGAGGAACAGGCGGACGTGACGCCGAAGACCGGCCCGCGCAGGCCGAGACTCATGCTGACCTGGCCGGCAGCGGCACCCGGCATCGCCTTGGGTACAGTCAAGAGAGCGGCACGCTTACCGCCCAGAAGGATGGCGCGGTAGGTTTGCTCGATCGCATCCCACCCGCAGCCGCCAACGCCCACCGCCGCACCGAAGCGATAGCTATTTCCCTCTTTGGAGGAAAGTCCGGCCTGACGCATGGCTTCGCGCGCCGCAAGCACAGCGAGCAGGCTGAAGCGGTCCATGGAGATGAGTTGCTTGCTGTCGATGTCATGCTCCGGCAGGGCCTTGATCTCGGCACCGATCCTGACCCTCAACTCATGGAACTCGGAGTTGACGATTGGGCCGATGGCGGAGCGGCCTTCTCGCATCTCTGTCCAAATGGCGGCGGCGTTGGTTCCAAGCCCGCAAATCCCGCCAATCCCAGTAATCACGACGCGCCTGTCCATTCACACCCCCGTAGGGAGCAAGCTGCGCACGGCTTCCACCATGCCCCCAACATTCTGGAGATCCGACCATGCCTCGGCCGTATTCATCTCGATCTCGATGCCGTAGGCCTGCTCCAGGTCCCAGAGAACGTCCGCCA
>NZ_JAMYMJ010000161.1:0-1878 GCF_040318435.1 Mesorhizobium sp. M1143
GCATTTATCTCAGCCGAAACGAAGAGCTTCGTCAGGCACGCACCCAGTCACCAGTGAGTTGCCCTGTCCCTCGTGCGGAGCGCCAGTTGCTCCGTACGAACGGGTGCGCCCGACATGGTTGACGCGATCCCAAAGAAAACCGGAAGAGCGGACTTGGATCGCTTGACCTGGGCAAATATGATCCTGACGCCTTGCAGAGGGACTGGATGGAAATCGGTCGGGTCGAGCGCAAGCTCTCGGCGATCCTTGCGGCTGACCTCGCCGGGTACAGTCAACTGATGGGCGCTGACGAAGAAGGTGCCCTCGAGCGCTTGAACAGCCATCAACGTGACCACCTCGATCCCTGTATTGCCACGCATCGCGGCAAGATCGTCGGCGACATCATCGAACAGGACGGTCACGTCTTGGGCGCGGGGGTCAACATCGCCGCGCGTCTGGAGAGGATCGCCGAGCCTGGCAGGATCTGCGTTTCCGAACGCGTGCAGGAACATGCAGCGGGAAAGATCGGCCTGCGCTTCGAGGACTCGTGACAGTCCGGCGGAGTGCCCAGAATTTTGCCTGGTATCGTCGCGCCTCATCCATTCGGCCCAGCTGAGCATTTGCCGCGAACATAACAGCCTGAGGGCTGGCCGTTTGGCGACGCCCGCTTTTGGTGAATGGACTGAACCGGGGAACCGACTGTCATGAGGCGCGAAGCCGCCGTTCGCGTCGTGAAAGACATACCTCCACATCGGTGAGATTGTGGAATAGCGGTGACCAACCTGGACTAAGATCTAGGGTCAAAGGGGGCGCTCACGAGCCGCCTAATCGATAGACCGGGATGCCGAGCTTGCGGGCCTTGTCGGCGAGGTTCTCCTGAATGCCGGTGCCGGGAAAGATGATGACGCCGATCGGCATGACCGCCAACATCTGGTCGTTGCGCTTAAAGGGAGCGGCCTTGGCGTGTCTGCTCCAGTCGGGCTTGAAGGCGACCTGCGGCACCTTGCGATGATCGGCCCAGCGGGCGGCGATCTTTTCAGCGCCTTTGCGTGATCCGCCGTGCATCAGCACCATGTCGGGGTGCTTGGCGCGGATTTGGTCGAGCTTTGCCCAGATCATCTCGTGATCGGCGGTATCGCCGCCGGAGAAGGCGATCTTGGGGCCGGCCGGCAACATGACCTCGGTTTCCGCGCGCCGCCTGGCCGCGAGGAAGTCGCGGCTATCGATCATTGCGGCGGTGAGATGGTGGTGGTTTACCATCGACCCCGTGCGCGGTCGCCAGGCAGAACCGGTGTACTGATCGTAGTGTTCGGCGGCCTGGTCACGCATGAGCTCGAAGGCGCCCCGCCGTTCGATCATGGTCTGGCCCTGGGCGGTGAGTGTCTCGAGTTCAACCGCCTTGATCTCGCTGCCATCCTGTTCGCGCTGCAGACAGCGCTGGGCCTGCTCGTTGTCTTCCAGTTGCCGCTCGATCCGTTGTACAGCTCGGTGGAAGACATTGGTGAGGGACCAGAGCAAGTCATCGAGGTCGGGTTCGAGGCGCGTGTCAGCCAGGGTGACGATGAGGGCGTCAAAGATGTCGGCCACGGCTCCGGCCACTTGGTCGCCACCGGGGAGCGGTCGCGGATCGGGCTCGTCCGCAAATGGTCGCCAGCCATAGAGCTGGAGTTCGGTGAGGATGTGATCGGTCGCAGAAGCGGCGTGGTGCGGTTCAGTGTCGTCGTGCTCTCTCATGGGGATGCTCCCGTCGGTTTGACCGCGACCCTCGCGGCCTTCATGGCGACGAGAGCCCACGGGCGGGACGGTCCGACACCCGCAGCGATGCGGAGGGCCGGAGCGCAGCGGAGGATGGCGGCGGCCGACTATTTTGCCTCGCGATGGAAAGGCGTCGCGCCCGAT
>NZ_JAMYMJ010000162.1:0-1801 GCF_040318435.1 Mesorhizobium sp. M1143
CCACTGGGTGGCGTAGAAGAAATTGGCGTAGAGACCGATCAGAACCAGCAGCGCGAGGCCGACCGCCGCCTTCAGGATCCAGCCGCGCTGTGTGTACCAGCGCCCGGCCCACAGGAACGGCCAAAGGATCACGCCGATGGCGAGGCCGATGCCGCGGCCGATCCACTGGAAGATGCGGGTGAAGAAATTCACGATCGGATCAAGCATGGCTCTCGTTCACCCCTTCAGCATGATGCCAAAAAGTTGCAGACTTTTTGGATAACATCATGCGCCAAAACAATAGGTTAGAACGAAATGACGGCTCATTTCGTTCTAGTCAGTCAAGCCGTAAAGGCGCGTGCGAAACGCCACCTTGTCCTTCAAATATGTGGTTTGCAGAACGACGCGCTGCATAGACCATCCGTCCCGGTTTTCAAACCGCATGGTTATCGGCACACACCATACCTCGCCTAGCCATTCGCACGCGACAGGCAATTTCGGCGCTTTTTATGAGCGCGCCTTCGTGCCAGTTTACTTCGTTCTGATATCGATAGACGTTCGCCAAATGCAAGCAGTGTGCCTCTGCGAGATGCCCGTCTTGACGTTTGAGACTGCCAACATCATCTAGTGTTCGCTCAGCCCCAGACTTCTGGCTCTGTGCGAGTTCGGCCTCAAGTGGTTGCAGGCGCGGACGTGATGGGCACCAAAGGCGGACCGTCATTGTCGGCCTCTGGCAGGGGCAGGAATCAATCGTAGGTGCCGCGAACGGCTATGCTCCCGGTTCGGGTCGAGTTCGATATCGAAGGCAAAACAATCGGCAACTCACGAGCAATCCGGCAGTTTCGTCTTGGGCTAGTTTAGAACCTGATACAGTGCGCCGCTGGCACAATCGTAGTAGCCAACCCGCCGCTGACAACTCTCGGGCAGATTTCTAGTGCGACAAAAGGACAGGCAGGCGCAGATCGCCAAGAACGCTTTTGGTTGCTCCACCCACGACAAAATCTCTCATCCGGGAATGGCCGTATGCACCCATAACAAGCAGATCGGCGCCCATGCTGACAGCGCGCGCCTGAAGCGTAACGCCAATGGGGCGATCTTCGAGGTCGATTGAGATCCCCTCAGCGGGAAAGCCACGCTTTCTCAGGCTCAGGGCGAGGCGTTCGCCAATATCGCGCAGCGACTTTTCGTCTGTCACTGTCAGTACCGTTATCTTTGAGGCACATTGCAGAAACGCGTGCGCATCGGCAACGGCCCGGGCCGCAACGCGGCTACCATCCCAAGCGATGATGACATGATCGATCGCACCAACGTTTGCGTCTTCCGGCAGAATTATGGTTGGGCGACCCGAACCAAACAGGACCGCATTAACGGTCATGCGCGCAGTCTGGTTATTTGGCTCCAACCCAATCAAAGCAAAATCGAAATAGCGTGACTGAGTTGCCGCAACATCGCCGATAGATGCTGGCTGAACAGCAATCTCCTCGGTTGTGAGGAGCGATCCGACGCGTGCCGCTTCAGCTTTCAATGCCTCCAGCAAATCGAGCCCATGCTTGCGGCTGGTCGCTTCTGTCTCCCGGATCATTTCGGGAAGATCGATCAAGTATCGCGAAACCGGATTGGAAATACCCGGAATATCGACATTGATCGTCAATGCATGAAGTGCGGCACCAACGTGCTTGACCACCGCGATTGCGTTTGATGCGATTTTGGTGGAATTCGCTTCCGGATACGTCGCCAGAGGAAGTAAGGCAATTTTGCTCATCAGACCTCAACCCCGTTATTTCGACCGCCGTCGACCATTGGCCCAATGCGTGTCACACTC
>NZ_JAMYMJ010000163.1:0-1798 GCF_040318435.1 Mesorhizobium sp. M1143
CCGGGGTCTTCTCCACGAGCGTGCGCAGGTTCATCATGTCGTCGGTCATCGGTGGTCCTTCCGAAATGGGTTGGCGTCAACAACCAAACCCTACCGGAAAGCGCCGATGACCACCCACACCCCGCTCGCTGGCTACAGCGCTACTAACGGCGCGCTCGTGAGCGGCTTCGCTACCGCCGAGCTACACCCACCTGATGGGACACGACCTTTCATTTGCATTAGGAACAACGCGTAAGTGGAAAAGTTGGTCCACCGCAGCGCTCGTGAGGATGCCTTACCGCTGCCGGCCGGCGGCAAAGGGTCCGGCCCGCGCTTTCCTTCCTAGTGTGACGCGGCCCTGAAGGCTGCCAAGTTGTTCCTGCCTCACTGATCCAGTTCAAGCGGATCGTGATCTGGTTGCTCGTGCCACATCACCTGGCGGAAATCGCGTTTGTCGACCTGCTGACCGCAGATCGGGCATGCGTGAAATCGATCGTCACAGTCCTGCGGTTGGTGTGGCTTGCCGGGGATAGGCGGTCCAAGGTCGGCTATTCTAGCCATGCGCGACCGAACAAGATGCTGCGGCAAAGTTCCGTCAGTTTGGTTTTCTCAGTTGGTGAAAGACATCGCACCAAAAGCGGTAGTCATCTGGTCGACCGTCGAAATGCGCCTCCAAAGCGCAGTGCGCCACGGCGGTCGGTGCTTCCATCCCATAAAGTTCGATCGCAGATTGAGCGGCCTGATCTCTGTCGACGAGATCGGCAATCTTCAAAGCGGCGAAATCAGCGCTCCGGATCGCGAGCCTCCGTGGACCAAATATTCCCAACACCTAAGGGTGACTATATGATCCCCTCATGGCAACTCTGCGGTACGACGAAAGGCAGGAACCGGATGGGACGTGGACGGTATTCGACGTGTTCACCGGGCTCCCGGCTATTGTAGCGGGCCACCCATCTGTCGACCTTCCCGACATGGAGTATGCCGAAGAGCTGGCCGCCATCCTGAATGCCAACGACCTGAAGCAGAGGTTATCTCACGGTAGGTTCCCCGGAGGGTTCGCCTGACCGAAGTGGCATTAGCCCCCGGTCGTATTGCCCATCCAGGTTGGTTCGTCCGATCCGAACAAGCAATTGTTATTGATCTACCGGCTACGACGGTTTTAAGTCGACTCGCCATTGCTTTTCGTAGGGAGGACGTGATGGGCAACGTGGTGCCAATCTGCAAGGCCGCGCCTTGCGTGGAAGTGGTCGGAGCCAGTGGCGAATGGGTCGTCCGCATCATTGAAACTGACCAGGAAATTACACGCTCATTCGCCCTGGAATCGTTCGCACTGGCCTTCGCAGAAGGCCAGCGGATACGCCTGCATCTCGACAAGGTTGTGCGGCTTTAGGACCCTCCTGCGGCTGGGTACCCTCAGGGCCGCGACGGTGATGGCCGATTGTTCCATTGCTGGTGAGGCTTGCGGTGTGACGTCTCTGTCGTCCGCCCGCGCGGCCGGAAGGGCGGCAGGCTTTTTATTGGTTGAGATCGAGCGGCTCGTGATCGGGCTGCTCGTGCCACATCACCTGCCGGAAGTCGTGTCGGTCTACCTGCTGGCCGCAGATGGGGCACGCATGGAAATGCTCCGGCCAGTCAGCGTCAGGTGGCTTGCCGGGCTTAGGCGGTCCATCGTCAACAATTTTCGACATCACCCCCGACGACGGCGACCCGGCAAAAGTTCCGGGGGGTGGGGGTGCATGCGTTCGACGGGCTGACAACAAGACCCCCACGCCGGAAGGTGAATGATGAGCGCGACGCTAGCCTAGCCATTCCCCAACGG
>NZ_JAMYMJ010000164.1:0-1776 GCF_040318435.1 Mesorhizobium sp. M1143
ATCGGGCTCGCCCGCTCGGCGGCCGATGCGACGGAGTATTTCCAGATCCCGACCGGACGTGTGGTCGAGATCGGCACGCAGGTGGCGATCTGAGGTTTCCGGCAGCCTTTGACGCCACGCACCGGTCATTGCGGGGCAAGCCCTGCGCTGGGAACATGGTAGCCCTACCGTCACGGCACTTGATATTGCATCGCAGCAAGCGTAGAGCACCGCGCGCTTATCGGAGTGTCGTCCATGGCCCTTACCAATGCTGGTATTGAGGCAGAACCCGTCGAACAATCGAGCCATCCCGAAATCGAACAGCACAGCACCAAAGTTCTGATGCTGGGCGCGCTCGGTGTGGTCTATGGCGACATCGGCACCAGCCCGATCTACGCCTTCCGGGAAGCGCTTGTTGCGTCCTCCGGCGGCGAAATCGCCGAGCGCGGCGATATTCTGGGCGTGCTGTCGCTGATCATCTGGTCGTTGACGATTATCGTCACCATCAAATACATCATGTTCGTGCTCAGAGCCGACAACCGAGGCGAGGGCGGCGTGCTGTCGCTGATGGCGCTGGCGCGCGGCAGTTTCCCGACCCGCTCGGCGATCATCCTGGCCATCGGTATTGTCGGCGCGTCATTGTTCTTCGGTGACGCCGTCATCACGCCGGCAATCTCGGTGCTTTCGGCGGTTGAAGGCATGAATGTCGTTACCCCGACCTTCCAGCCCTACGTCGTGCCGCTGACGCTGGTCATCCTTGCGATCCTGTTTTCGGTGCAGCGCTTCGGGACCGGCGGTGTGGCGCTGATCTTCGGGCCGATCACGGCGGTCTGGTTCCTGGCTATCGGTCTTTCGGGCTTGAACCACATCATCGCCGATCCCGAAATCCTGTGGGCGGTCAGCCCGCACTACATCGTCGCCTTCCTGATCAATTCGCCCGATGTCGCCTTCGTCACCATCGGCGCCATCTTCCTCGCCGTCACCGGCGCCGAAGCGCTTTATGCCGATCTCGGCCATTTCGGCCGCAAGCCCATCGTGCTCGCCTGGCTGGCCATCGTGTTTCCCTGCCTGCTGCTAAACTATGCCGGGCAGGGCGCTTTCGTGCTGGCGAAGAACGGTCACGTCGGCCATCCATTCTTCGAGATGAACGAAGGCTGGACGCTGATCCCGATGGTGGTATTGGCAACCGCGGCGACGGTTATCGCCAGCCAGGCGGTCATCTCCGGCGCCTTCTCGCTGACCCGGCAGGCGGTGCAGCTCAATATGCTTCCGCGCCTCGAAATCCTGCACACGTCGGAACGGCAGTCGGGCCAGATCTACATGCCCCGCGTCAATGTTTTGCTGGCGTTGGCGGTGATGTTGCTGGTCGTCGGTTTCGGCGAATCGAGCAAGCTGGCCTCCGCCTATGGCATCTCGGTGACCGGCAACATGCTGGTGACGACGGTGCTGCTGTTCGTCGTCATGACGCGCATTTGGAAATGGCGCCTGTGGGTGGCGGTGGCGATGACGGCGGTGTTCGCATTCATCGACATCGGCTTCTTTGCCTCCAACATCGTCAAGGTGTTCGAGGGCGGCTGGGCGTCGCTTGCGGTGGCCTTCACCATCGTTCTGGCGATGTGGACCTGGGTGCGCGGCAGCCGCTATCTGTTCGACAAGACCCGTCGCAACGAAATCCCGCTCGATTTCCTCGCCGGCAATCTGTTGAAGAAGAAGCCGCAGCTGGTGTCCGGCACCGCCGTGTTCCTGACCAGCGATCCGCAAAGCGCGCCGACAGCGCTGATGCACAGCCTGAAGCAC
>NZ_JAMYMJ010000165.1:0-1771 GCF_040318435.1 Mesorhizobium sp. M1143
ATAAGGAACGACCTGTGGCTGCCCGGACGATCGTGGCATTCATCGACGAACTTGCAGCCATGCGCCGCGATGAGGCGGTTGACGATTTCATGACCTTTATAGTGCAGGCACAGGTCGAGGGCCGCCGGCTGACTGACACCCAAGTCCGCGGCATCGGCGTGCTTGTCTTCGTCGCTGGGCTCGACACGGTCGCAGCAGCTATAGGCTTTGACTTGGCGTACCTCGCACGCAACCTCAAAGATCAGCAATTGCTGCGGAGCGAACCGGACCGCATCCCGCTCGCAACCGAAGAATTGCTGCGGGCCTATCCGCCCATTCAGTTGATCCGCGTGGCCACGAAAGATATCGACTTCGAAGGCGCGCCGATCCGGAAGGGGGACTATGTTTCCTGCGCCACGATGATTGCCAATCGTGACCCGGCGGAATTCGAATGCCCCAACACGATTGATTTGGAGCGGGGGGACAACCGCCACGCAGCGTTTGGCTATGGTCCCCACCGTTGACTTGGCTCACACCTTTCCCGTCGCGAGATTGTCATTGGCCTGGAGGAGTGGCTGGCGCGCATCCCGGCTTTCAGGATCAAGCAGGGTACGGCGCCGATAACTTCTGGCGGCCATGTGTTCGGGATCGAAAATTTGATCCTGGACTGGTCTTAGGCCCGCCCCGAGCCCGGGCACAGACAATGGAGGCAGCGCCATGCGCATCATCGTCCAAAAGGCCAAATGCCAGGGCCACGCGCGATGCGCGGCGCAAGCGCCGGACATCTTTAAACTCGATAATGACGGTTACATCCTGCCTGGTGACATTGAAGTTGCGGAAGGGGAGGAACTGCCTGCATCACGAGGCGCGCGATCCTGTCCTGAACGTGCGCTGGAACTCACCCGCTGACGCTCTGGATGAGACGGCATTCAACCGTGAGTCTGGCTTGAACCATGTGGCCGCACTCAGCACGCGACCTCTGTCCCGCACGGTTCACGTCCAACTCTGCGGGGCAAATTCCGGCGCCAGTGTTCCCCGCGAGGCGCAAACGGCTGGGCCGGGGTTCGCGAACCGCTTCGAATCACAGAATTTGCGCCAGAGCCGATGGACCAGACGAGAATTGCCGAACTACTCGACGCGAGGCGACCCGGAGTGCCGTACCGAAGAACTGCCCGACCCATGTTGCGGCAGGCCGGGTCTCTGCATGATTTGATAGGGCGAAACCAGGAGAACGCACCATATTTGCCCAACATTATGCCCGGCTCAGCACCGGCCAATGGCCGCAGCTGGAGAGAAGGTTCGACCAGCATGTGCTTGCCTGTGTGCTTTCACGTGCGCTCGAGGAGATCGAGGCCGGCGAGGCGACGGCGACGGAGGCAACCGGACTTTCGCGCGCCGAGTTGCGCGATGTCCTGTCCCGCTGTTTCCCTGCTTTTCCTATCAACGCGTTTGCCTTGGAAGAGGGGAGCGAGCCTGAGCCGGATCTGGAAGAAGAACTTCTGCGCGGACTGCTGCTGGCGCATGCCCGGCCCGACGACAAGGCAAGCGCCCGCTTCGCCAAGATCATCGCCCGGCGTGCCATGCGCAATGACCACCTCTGGCAAGACCTTGGCCTTTTTAGTCGAAGCGACCTCGGCCGCCTGCTCGCCTCGCATTTTCCGACGCTGGCGGCCGGCAACACCCAAAACATGAAATGGAAAAAATACTTTTACCGAAAGCTCTGCGAGGCCGAAGGCTTTTCGCTGTGCAGCTCCCCCAGTTGCCGGGACTGCAATGATTTCGAAAGCTGCTT
>NZ_JAMYMJ010000166.1:0-1761 GCF_040318435.1 Mesorhizobium sp. M1143
CACAGGCCTTTGCCCGCTTCTCATGCCTGGCCTGATAGTCGGCGAACCGCTTCTCCTGTGCAGCCTGCCATATCTCTTCGTCGGCGCGGGTCTTCGCCAACGCTTTGTCGATATCGGGATGATAGAGCCAACACCGTGGCGCGGATCGAAGCACCGCAGCCGCGATCTGTTCACGTGTCGAGTCTCGGGGCAACTTTGACAGGTCGATCTCGACAGCCATGACGCCGTGTTCCCGAAGGCGTTGAATCTTTGTTTCGTCGCTCGCATGGGTGACCGCGACTTCAACAAAGAGGTCATACCCTAGCGCCCGAACATAGAGGTCCGGGATAACCGTCTTCGGGTCAGTGAACTCGATTCGAAGGAATTGCGTCGTGACCTGCTGACCCGGCTTCGTCACGACGCTGCCCTTATTGAGCCCAAGGCGTTTCGGCAGGAGTAGCGACGGGTCTGCTCGAAACACCTCCTTGGCAAGGAGATGTAGAACGGTTTCAGGACCGCCCCCGCACGCGTCGCCACCGTCGTGCCCGAAGTGCGGCACGTTCTCATCACCCTTGCGAGCCACCAACCGACCGCCGCAGGCAGGGCAATTGCATCCGCAAGCAATGCCGCGCTGAACCTCGCTGATATGCGCCAACGTGCGGTCCGGCCTCAGCCCATAGACAAGCTGTGCACGATCGGTGCCGAAAGATATTCTCGCATTTTCGTGGTCGTCCACCTCGCCTCCGGTTTGCCCCGTTGAAGAGCCGGGATGCTCGGCAATGCCGCCTGACGAACACCGAGCCTATTCCTGTTCTCGGTTCGCCTCCAAAAGGAATTCTGTCGCCACAGCGGCAATTTTGCTAGCGGCCTGCCATGCGTTGAAATGTTCGCTGTGTAGAACTTGCTTCAGTCAGCTCGCCGCATCTGCCGCAGGCGCCAAAATGCAGGCTCCGATGCAATGTCGGGATCGGCTGCGAGCAACCGTTCGATGACCTCGTCGATATCGCGAGGCGGCGGCGCAGAACGATCAAGAATGGAACTGATCAGCAGCAGTGAGGCGCGCGGCTGCTGCGCCAGGAGATCCTCCTCATCCTCAAGCCCAAACCCATAGCGCAAGTCGTATCGCTGGATCGGGCAGACCAGGTCAAGAATTGTGGGAACCGCGCGTTCGAAGGCCTCACCGGCCAGCGCGGGCAGGTGCGCAAGGTTTTCCGATACCTCGGATGTCCGGGCTGATACGTCGTTCGGCCAATAATCGCGCAAGAAGGGCACAATGGACGCGTCCCAAAAGGCCGCTTTCGCATCCGCGTCTTTCTTGTCGCGGAGCAGTGAGCCAAGCTCCCACGCTATGCGAGAGAGCACGTTATTGGGCATGCGGGTCAGCGTCTGCCGGCACTCCAACCCGGTCAAATTGAAGCCGCCTTGTCCTTCGATGATCGCGAAGGCAGCGCCGATCAACGCGCCAGAGAGATGCTCTTGGATCGCTTCGTCGGTGCGCTCATGCTCGAGCGCGTGGAAGATCGCCGGCTTCAGGAGATTAAACAACTCGGCATATCGCGGCGCGACCGAGCGCGCGACGACGCTCATCAGATCGATCGCATCGTCGTTCTGCTCAAGTAGGCCTGGTAGCAGGTTGGCGTCCACCCAAGCTGGTGCAATCGTGTGAAGGAACGCCAGTTGCTGCAAGAGGGCACCGCGTGCGATCAGTCCAGCCCGCCCCGCTAGCTTTGCCAACATGTCGAAACGCCCCGCAAGCGACAGGGCCATGCCGCTGCCAGGTGC
>NZ_JAMYMJ010000167.1:0-1651 GCF_040318435.1 Mesorhizobium sp. M1143
GCCGTAGGATGGCGGCCGAGCGCAGGCTTGTCGGCTGGCGCTCCCTGCTGCACTACGAACGCAGGCTTCACGGCTTCGAGGGAAGCACCTCTGCCGTGACAAGCCTGCCGCCGATCCAAGCTTCCATCGCGTCCTGTGGGGCGCGGCATCCTGTCGGAGATGCGTGTGCATCGCCCAGCCGACTCAGCTGACATCGGACCTTCCATACTGACACGAATGCGCAAGCCGGCGTGTTACGGTCTGATGGTTAGGTCACCGTTTCGATCGCCCTCGAAGCAAATGGAGAGTTCGCCACGTCCAGGATCAACCGCCGCGTCTTGCTCGTCCACTCTGGCAGCGCAGTCGTCGCCTCGGCGGTTGCGGCAGCTGCACTCGGCACAGAGCCGCCGGGCCAAGACCCAGAACCGTCCAATAAACTGCGAACGCTGATTGACGTGCACAAGGCAGCATACGCGTCCTTCGGCGAAGCCTTGCACGAAATAGGCCGTGGTAGAAGCGGATCCGACGGAGCCAGCCGGGAGGAGGAGAGGGCATTGCTCGCCATCTGCAGGTATGCTGCGGTTGGGGAAGGGGATCGCCTGGCCAAGGCCGGATATCTTTTAGAGATCGAGGCGCGCGGTGAACTCGACCTCGCAGAGCATATGCAGGCTGTTCTCCGATCGACCATGTGGAAGGGATGATACGACCGGCACGCGGACGGTCAGCTGAATGTCTGGTATGCGCCCCATGGCAGTCATTCCTGCGCTCAATCCACTAACCAAAAGCCGACATAGAATGCCCAACGCACATACAGCTTCGCGCTCAAAGTTGCCATTGCTGCCAGCTGCCGCTCCCTACGTTTCGACTCGCTAATTTCGAGGCAGAAGGCCTTTGATTTGACATCATGAGAAATCAGCAGCGTCGATCGGCACTGAGAAGCCGACCTTGACGCGGTCCATGATCACCATTGTCTTGAAACCTTTAATGTCAGGGTTCTCGTAGAAGAATTTTCGCGTAAAAACTTCGTAGTCCTCCATGCTCCGGGCTGTCACGATCAGCACGAAGTCCGCATCCCCTGTCACATAGTATCCGTTCATAACCTCCGCCGTCTGGCGGATGGACTGCTTGAAGCGGTCTACGATATCCACCCGCTCGCGTTCCAGGGACACCGAAACCAGCATGGCGATTGGCCGGCCGATGGCCTTCGGCTTCACGACGGAGATGTCGGCCTCGATCACCCCCTCGTCTCGCAAGCGCTTGACGCGCCTCTGTACCGCGGTGGCGGAAAGGCCGACCATCTCACCGAGTTCTTCGCTCGTGTGGCGGTTGTGCGCCTGCACGATGCTCAGCAGACGCGCGTCTAATCGATCAAGTCGCATAAGGCTTCCCGCATAATTTCTTTGATCTGGTCAAAATAAGACAGGAATCCTGCGTCTATGCAATCGTTTCATCACAAAATCTGCTGGCTTGCTCCATTAGGCTTCGTTGAAATAACAACGGCAAGGGGCCGATATGTTGAACACGATCATGACGGCACGGCAGGCCCTCGCTGGTCTCAGCGATACGGAGTTGCTGCGTGCAGGGTCCTATGTCGACGGCGAATGGCAAGCGCATAGCAGTGTTAGCGCGGTCACCGATCCGGCGACTGGCGATGTCATAGCCCATGTAGGAG
>NZ_JAMYMJ010000168.1:0-1651 GCF_040318435.1 Mesorhizobium sp. M1143
GCCGAGTTGGATCTATTGGCCGCGCTACTCGATTCCCGCTGGCGCATTCCAGGCACATCAATTCGTTTTGGACTGGATGCGCTCGTAGGTCTGGTCCCCGTACTCGGAGATGCGGCGACGGGCATTGTCTCGGCCTACATCGTCTTGCGAGCTCGAAACGTCGGTGCCGGAAATGGGTTGGTCGCTCGCATGCTAGGCAACGTGCTGCTGGATACGCTCGTAGGAAGTGTCCCAATTCTCGGCTCGATCTTCGACGTCTATTTCAAGGCGAACAATCGCAACGTCAGACTGCTACTCCGGCACCTCAACAAGTACAGCGGACAGGCTCCGGCGACGCGACCAGCTTGATCTCGATTTTCCGCTCTGAAGAAAGGCGCGTGGTCCTAAGGATCACGCGCCCCTATCGATACTGATGTGCACAACTCGATTGTAGGCTCAGCGTTTAATCATTCGCGCCACGGCAATCAAAATACACGCGCCGATGAAGCCGGCGACAAGATAGCCGAGCCAGCCGGCCAACGAAACGCCCAGCAGCCCTAGAAGGACATTGGCGACGATAGCGCCGACGATTCCCAAGATGATGTTCATAAGCACGCCCATGTTGCTTTTCATGAACATCTCGGCAAGCCAGCCGGCGATACCGCCGATGACGATCGCTGCTATCCAACCCACACCTGGATCTTCCATATTTTCCCTTTTCCTGGAACCGCAATTGGTTCGACGGGAAAACGTGCCAAACACCAGTAAAGTTCCGGCACATAGGGCGTTCGTAGCCGAAGGAACCATTCGGAACAAAGCAGCACAGGCTGCGTTTTTTTCAAGACGAGGTCCATCCGTTCAACCGACCGCGTTTGAAGTGGGCAAGAGAGTGCTCTTTAGACGGCGAAATCCTGATGGTCTCTTCGAGCGATTGCGCATTTACATGTGGCCGCGCCGCTCCTTCTCGCGATCGTTTCAGTATGTCTCAAAGCGCATTCTCCGTCTGAACGCCACTCCAAACGCCGTCGCGGCTGGGGTGGCGGCTGGGGTTTTCGCGTCTTTCTTTCCGCTAGGATCCCATTTCGCCATTGCCGCCATCGTGTGCTGGCTAATTTCAGGAAACATGGTGGCGGCAGGGTTGGGAACATTTGTCTTTGGCAACCCGCTGACCCTCCCGTTTGTAGTGGGAGCGTCTTGGGAGACCGGCAAGATCATGTTGCACGTCCACGTGCAAAGTTACGAACGGCCAGCCCATCTGAGTGAGATGTTGAAGACCCTTTCAATTTCGCAATTGTGGGCACCGGTCTTAAAGCCCATGCTGTGCGGTGCGGTGCCACTCGGGCTGATTTTTGGCCTGTTGTTGTACGGCATCACTCGCTATGGCATGACAGCCCTCCGGGAACGGAGGCGCAAGCGACTGGCCAAAAAGGGGAGCCAGTTCCAGCAGCAGGAAGACATCGTTTTATCACCCCCTCTGCCCGCTCGACATCGCCGTTCTGGGGGGTGAATTGCTGGTAGGACAGCTGTGAATTGCCTCCGCTCGTCGGCAATATTTGGCGTTTACCATTGCCTTTTTAGGAGGATGCGATGGTTGCAACGCCCATAGAAATCGCTCAAGCCGCTACTGCGACTACGGCCACCTTGCTGAAGTGGCAGAAGTCCATGGAGGAAC
>NZ_JAMYMJ010000169.1:0-1639 GCF_040318435.1 Mesorhizobium sp. M1143
GGATTGTGGCTATTGCAGCCAGTCGGCGCGTCACGAAACCGGGTTGGAGGCGTCCAAGCTGATGGATGTCAGGCGCGTCATCGCCGAAGCGACCAAGGCGCGTCATGCCGGCGCCACCCGTTATTGCATGGGCGCGGCCTGGCGAAACCCCAAGGCGCGCGACATGGATGCGGTGGTGGCGATGGTCGAAGGCGTCAAGGCGCTGGGCCTGGAGACCTGCATGACACTCGGCATGCTCGATCTTGAGCAAGCCGCTCGACTGAAGCAGGCGGGCCTCGACTACTACAACCACAACATCGATACGTCAGAACGCTACTATAGCGAGATCATCGGTACGCGGAGCTTTGCCGAGCGGCTCGAGACGCTTGACCACGTTCGCAAATCCGGCATCAAGATCTGCTGTGGAGGCATTGTCGGCATGGGCGAGGAGCCGGTGGACCGGATCGACATGCTGGTGACGCTGGCCAATCTGCCGGAACATCCGCAAAGCGTTCCGATCAACATGCTGATCCCGATCGCCGGAACGCCGCTTGCAGACGCCAAGCCCATTGAGCCGATCGAATTCGTGCGCGTGATCGCGCTGGCGCGCATCATGATGCCGAAATCGCATGTCCGTCTGTCCGCCGGCCGCACCGCGATGACTGACGAGATGCAGGCGCTGTGCTTTTTTGCCGGCGCCAACTCGATCTTCTTCGGCGACACGCTGCTGACGGCGGACAATCCCGGTGAGGACAAGGATACCCTGCTGTTCCGGCGCCTTGGCATCGATCCGATGGAACTCGAGGCGCAATGAACGGGGCGCCGCTTGCCCGTTATGATGCGACCTTGCAGGGGCTAGCGCGCAAGGACCGGCTGCGGACGCTTTCGCCCCGCGCCGGGCTGGACTTCTCGTCGAACGACTATCTCGGGCTGGCCGCGTCCAGAAGACTTGGCGATGCGGTTGTGGCGGCGATTGCGCGGGGCACGCCGGTTGGCGCCACCGGGTCGCGGCTGTTGCGCGGCAATGCACCGGAACACGAGCAGCTCGAGGCAGACGCGGCGGCATTCTTTGGAGCCGACCGCGCGCTGTTCTTCGGCAGCGGCTACATCGCCCACTTCGCTCTGCTGAGCGCCCTGCCGCACAAGGGCGATCTTTTGGTTGTCGATGAGCTCGCCCATGCCAGCATGCATGAGGGTGCGCAGGCCGGGCGCGCACAGTTCGTGCTGGCCGCGCACAACGACGCCACCGCTGTCGAGGATGCGATTACACGTTGGCGCGTCGCAGGCGGCATGGGATGCGTCTGGATCGCGGTGGAAAGCCTTTACAGCATGGATGGCGACTGCGCGCCTTTGGAGAGCCTGGTCGCACTTGCCGATCGGCACGGCGCATTCATCGTCATTGATGAGGCGCATGCCACCGGCGTCTGGGGACCGGATGGCCGGGGGCTTGCCGCCGCTTTCGAGGGCCGCGACAACATCATAGCGCTCCACACCTGCGGCAAGGCGCTCGGCGCATCTGGTGGGCTCGTCACCGGGCCGAGGGCACTGTGCGAATATCTGATCAACCGTTGCCGTCCATTCATCTACGCAACCGCGCCATCGCCACTGATGGCGGTCGTGGCGCGCGAGGCACTCGCAATGCTCGCCGACGAGCCTATGC
>NZ_JAMYMJ010000170.1:0-1610 GCF_040318435.1 Mesorhizobium sp. M1143
CTCGTTCGTTTGGATGTTTCGCTGGCGTTGGCAGGAGGCGCATATGTTCGCCAGCCGGCGGATACCACACCGCCCCACCGGTCAGGCCCAGCGCGCCCGCTGCAAAGTCCCCGCAGACGGCTGCTGGGCCGCTGGCGGGCAGCGGCTACTTGCTGACGATCCAATCCACCAAGCCAGTTTCGATCAGCTCGCACCCAGTCAAATCGCGCACCAGGGCCTTGGCTAAATCGCGCCATTGACACTCAGGCGTACCCGTTTCCCCTACTAGGGCTCGGAATGCAGAGCGGAGAACGTCGGCTTGAAACGCGGAGGCGGCAACAGTAGACGGGCCGCCATCTTCCCAGCCTAGCGCCACGTCGTGACGACGTTGACCAAGGCGCTTCAGAAGCTCGCGTGAGGCTCGGATGGCCCTGCGCGATTGATCCATGTCCCGGCGAAATGTGGCGGGTTCCGCCATGGACTTCTGGCGCATCAGCAAGGTGGCCGTAGTGGCCGCTCGAGCGATATCTATGGGCGTTGCAACCATCGCAGCCTCCCAGAAAAGGCAATGGCAAACGACACATTAATAAGCTCGCCGAAACTCTCTCCGCAATGAAAAGAGTTGTACGAATTTACCAACCCGCACCCTTCAGTGATGCCGGACCGCTAGATATTCTCTATTGTTCTGTCATCGCAATGAAGGAGGACATCTTCGAGCACCCGTAGCACACCTGTTGCATGGAAAAAGCTGTAGGCGTCTATAGGTGCCCGGGGAATCCGCCGTTTGTCTGCGTTGTGGAGCGGGACAAAGCAGGTTTCCTCACTCAGGCCGCCTACCGTGAAGCGGGGCACAAGCCCGAATTCGACGCATTGCCTTGGGAAGCTGAATACAGGGCCGCCAACTCAACCAAGCCGGCCGTATCCTAGCTGGCAACCAGGGGCACCGTGACGGTCGTGGCGTAATTTATCGGATACTGGTCGAAATACGGGAAAGCGATGACGAAGGCATAGCTGGCGGTCAGATGCGCCATCTTGAAGCCGCCGCTGGCAGGGTCGATCGCGATCGTCACAATGACGTTCTGCAGACCCAGATTCACCAATTTCTGCGTGGCGATGGCTTGGATGTCGCTCTGCGAAAGCGTGTTGTTCAGCTGCAGCGCCCGGGAAGAGGTTTCCAGTGTATAGCGGACGGTCGACACGGCATTCATGGCCCAGCCGAAGGCGAAGATTCCGAACAAAAGCATCACCAGGAAAGGCGCGATCAAGGCGAATTCCAGCCCGGCTGCGCCGGAGCAGTCACGGCGCCACCTGGATCCGATCCTTTCAGCGGACACGGATCACCTGCTGATGACTGATCGCGCGCGGGTCCGGGAAGACACCGAAGTTAAACGGGGGCACCCAGGTGCCCGTCGCCGTTATCTGGACGAAGACGGTCGGCAGCTTCGTTCCGCCGCAAATGGTGGTCGCATCCACGACCGTGGCGCCGCACAAATAGGAGCGGACCAGTACGACCGCGGCGTCCTCGGGCTTGTCGTTCCAGCTCGAAAGCGCGACCGCCTGCGTTCCGGTGTCATTGGACGCGCCGGCCATTACGAGATTGGCCGCGGTTTTAACGCCCGCGCGCATCTGCA
>NZ_JAMYMJ010000171.1:0-1510 GCF_040318435.1 Mesorhizobium sp. M1143
GGGAACGTCCCGCCGATATTCCTCGAACAAGGCAGCGTCTTTTACGTCTACATCCGCTATCAGATAGGCAGCCATCTGTGTTTCCTCCTTAGACCTACCTCGCGCTCCTCGGCTTCGGCGTGGTCGGTCCGCACCCTGTCGACGATCTCCGTGGCGACATCCAGCGCCAGCGCGCTTTTCGATGATTTTGGCGCTGCCACGGCTTTCCTTCTTTCGCATGGTTCGCAAAGATTAGCATGATCGCATGCTCTCGTGTCTGGCGGTCTCCCTCAAAGCGTCATCGACCGCCCTTCAGATGAGACACCGCCGTCTCGACAGGTAGGCTCGGCAGGGTTCGGTTTTTCTTCGGTCCTTTTCATCCAAAACTTGTCGAAAAGCGCGAATGAAAATAGGAAATATGCAACCTGAAAGATGATAAAAATCAGCAAGGTCCATGCAAGGGACTTCCAGAACGAATCCGTTGCTAGGTAAATCCAGGTCGCTACCACGGTCGACATGGCAAACATCCCAATCAGCAATCGCGGAAAAAACAATATGTTCAATGCGCCCCATAGCTGGACCGACCGGTCTCACGTCTACTCCCCAGAAGCACGTAAGGCTTCACTAAATTAGTAATTGCGCGCCAATGGCCAGAACCAAACCTTCCGACCAGCTTTCCCGGGCTGAAATCGACCGCTTCCTGGCAGCAGCCGAAGCGCTGCACAAGAGCATCGTCGGGCCGCTGTGGCGTACCACAGCGAGCATGCCAAGCTCTGTGAGGTCCCTCCACCCCTTTTGAAGGCGATCGAGAACATCACCGACCCTAAGGCAGCCAGACGGCTCCCGCGCGGCTGAGACGGCCCTGTCCCGTTCCTTTGGATGAACTGCGCAAAGGCCATAGGCGATAAGATAGGTATTGCCCTGCGGAATCGGGTGTGATTCTAACTGCGACGACACACGAATTGCTTGCAGACGACGGTTGGGCCGAGACGATTGAGCTTCTCGGCGGCGAAGATTTGCTTACGCGGAGCGCCCGCGAGACGAAGGCGTTCCTGCGCCCGCGGGGCTTTCGATCGGCGCCCGATCTGTTGCGCCTGACGCGCGGCGGCTTCTCGACCAAATCCATCTGAAGACACCGAACGCGTTCATTTGGACAGCGACCCATACTTGGCCCGCCGGCTCATGCTGGCGGGCTTTTTTGCGTCAGTCGGGAACATCCTCACTCTGAGGCTGTTCGGTCACACCCGGCTCGTTCTTCAGCGATTCCTGCCGGTGACCAAGATGTCCTCTCCACTCGTCATGGTCGGCCCGCGCAGCCTCGAAAGCAGGCGCGGGCCTCATTCGCCGTCATTACTGTGTTGTCGGTGCGCAACCGCTTCTTTGAATGCGCGTGCTGCTGCATCGCAAGCGACACGTGAGGAGCCGTTCACGGACAAGATGATTTCGGCTGCCTTCACGGTCAAACCGTGTTTTTCGGCGAACTCTGCGGCTGTGTATGCGAGTTTTGTTTTTTCGCTACTCCGCATTTCTG
>NZ_JAMYMJ010000172.1:0-1484 GCF_040318435.1 Mesorhizobium sp. M1143
GCCTTGCGGTGATCGTCGATGAACGCGATCGTGGCCTGAACCGGCGGTCGAGCTTCGCCTGGGCAAAATACGCGGAAGCCTTTGCTCTCGTTGGCCTGCGAAGCTCGCGGCTCTCGCGTTCCAGAGCCTTCAGTTTCGTCGCAGCATCCGTGGGAACTCCGGCGCGCACGCCGCCGTCACGCTCGGCTTTCTTGCAGCCGATCTTGGCGGCGATCGATGAAACCGCCGCCCACCGCGACGTATGCTCGCGTTCGTGATCCAGAACCAGCCGCACCGCGGGGGGTCCGGACCTCGGGAGAGAACTTGTTGGTCGCCTTGCTTGTCATGGTTCCACCTTCTGAGGAGTTGGAGCCTCCGATCAACCCGGGGCGGCACACAACAAGGGTCACGGATCAATCTGGGCGGGAACCCTAGAGAATCAGCCCTCAGAGCCTTTGGTAATAGACCGACCCCTCCTGTTTGGGCTGGGTGTACAAGTCAGGTTTTCATCAGGTTGGACGAGTATGTCTGGCAGCCAGAGCGCGACCACTTCCGTGCCCGCCCACTCGTCTGGCAGACACACAAAGGAGAAAGATATGCCGTCAGCTACAAGCAGCGCCATCGTTTCCTGCCGAAGATCATCGCCCATCCGGTCTGGCCCTCCTTCAGGTCCCCTTGAGCCTGTGTCTCGTCGAGGAAATGGCCCGGGAGCGGGATCGTGGTTTCGTATGAGACAATCCGCCGGTGCGGCAACAAATGCGGTCCGCATACGGAGCCATTACGTCGCGGCACTTGATATTGCAGTGCAGCAAAGGTAGAGGGCCGCCCCTTATCGGAGTGTCGTCCATGGTCCTTACCAATACTGGTAGCGAGGCTGAACCCGTCGAACAGTCGAGCCATCCTGCAATCGAACAGCAAAGCCCCAAGGTGCTGATGCTAGGCGCGCTCGGCGTTGTCTATGGCGATATTGGCACCAGCCCGATCTACGCCTTTCGCGAGGCGCTGGTGGCGTCGTCGGGCGGCAATGTCGCCCAGCGCGGCGATATTCTCGGCGTGCTGTCGCTGATCATCTGGTCGCTGACGATCATCGTCACCATCAAGTACATCATGTTCGTGCTGCGCGCCGATAACGGCGGCGAGGGCGGCGTGCTGTCGCTGATGGCGCTGGCGCGCGGCAGTTTCCCCAAGCGCTCGGCGCTGATGCTCGGCATCGGCATTGTCGGGGCATCGCTTTTCTTCGGTGATGCCGTCATCACGCCGGCGATATCGGTGCTGTCGGCGGTTGAGGGCATGAATGTCGTCACGCCGACCTTCCAGCCCTATGTCGTGCCGCTGACACTGGTCATTCTTGCCATGGTGTTTGCGGTGCAGCGCTTCGGCACGGGCGGGGTAGGATTGGTGTTCGGCCCGGTGACGGCGGTGTGGTTCCTGGCAATTGGCCTTTCCGGGCTCAACCACATCATCGCCGATCCGGAAATCCTGTGGGCGGTGAGCCCGCACTACAT
>NZ_JAMYMJ010000173.1:0-1424 GCF_040318435.1 Mesorhizobium sp. M1143
CTCGGTGTCAGGCGGCCCGGCGTCACCATAGCGCTGCAAACCTTGGAGGGCCAAGGTCTGATACGCTCAATGCGAGGAGAGGTAGTCATTCTTGATCGCGCGCGTCTAATTGCGCTGGCTGATGGGTCATATGGCAGGGCTGAAGCCGAATACGCTCGGCTAGTCGGCAAACTGCATTGATCGCAGGTGCCGCGGCGTCCGTAGCGCCGCGACGGTGATCGCCAACGAATGTGCTCGACAGGAGATGGTCGATCTCCTGCATTGGAGTCACGTAAGCCGCCTAGACAGAGTCTTCACCGCCGACGTTGCCGAGCATCGGGATCCAAGACGAAGCTGTCATGCCGGCACCGCTGCATGCGCCCCGCGAGGAACAAACCGCCCCTCGCCTTCGTTCAGGATCCCGAAGCACGATACGGCTGTGCACCACCTTCCGGCCACTCAAAGGAGACCCGAGACGACTTGGTCCGTAAAGGAGGTTTTCGAAGAGCATCTGAGGCTTCGCGCGGCAGGCGATATCGAGGAGGATCTCTTGGGCGCACTGCCATCTAACCTCGATTAAACAGGCACTGATGTGCTGGCTGGAGCAATGGCGAGACTCATTGCACCAGCCAAGTTCAGGGCATGTGCAGACAACCGCTTTTGGCCCGGAACAGATCGATTGGCGGCATAGCCTTATCTTTCCCTCACAACGGGAAGGCTGTTTCGGGACTTTTCGAAATCAGCGGATCACAGGCTCGCCATGGAAGCGGCGGCGCGATGGAGGAGAAACGCCGAAGCCAACTTCCATCATCAGCCGTGGCCTGTGCGACGGCACGGTGCCCATATGGAACCCGAACGGATCCTCGACGAAACCGAAACCGGCCTTGCCGGTCAGCGTGACCGGACTCTGCTTGCCGTAGACGTCCAGAATCTCTTGCGCTGGATGGCCGACGACAAGCGTAAATTGGTGCTTGAGGGCGCGGCGATCATGGCTGCCGCGAACATAGATATGCGGGCCGGTCCCCTCGTCGACGGGCACCAGATAGAAAAAGAACTTCAGCATCCGCCAGTCGTCCAGGTCGAAGTGGTATTTGCCGAGCGAAGCCAGGTTCTTGTCCGCGTCCGACGCCTGGCCGGTCGGGAAGCTCCACCAGACGCGCGTCGTGATCAGCGTCGCCTGGCCGCCGAGATAGTGCGCCGCGATATCCATGAGCAGCGGATCGTTTTGGATGGCAACGGCCGACTTACAGCCCAGAATGCGCTCGAAATAATGGCCGCTGAGCAACGGACGGCCAAATCGCGCCTCAGCCTCCGCATGCTCCGCCGGCATGAACTCGAGTCGGCGATCGAAATTGCCGAAACAAGGTGTGCACCTGGCGAATGCGGCTACATCTTCAGCCACCATTGCAGGCAGGACAAGGCCGGGAAAAAGCCCATCCATCCGC
>NZ_JAMYMJ010000174.1:0-1403 GCF_040318435.1 Mesorhizobium sp. M1143
TTCAGTCGTTCGAGCGTGCCGACCTCATCCTCGCCCATGAGCGTGCTGTAGCCGACCACGTCGGCAGCAAGGATCGCGGTAAGCCTTCGCTCCATACCTGCCTGCGCCCTCCTTGGTCGATCAAGCGGCTTCGCGCAGCCTATTCTAGTCCCGCATCGGACGCGAGTGTGTGCGTCCGTTATGACGCGCGTGTGCTTCTACTGAACAACCGTAAAGTGAAACACCTTGCTTGAGTTGACGAAGGAATAGCCGCCGCCTCCATCGTCGTGGCGTTTATAGACGGGTCCACAGTCGGGGCGCCCGAACATATTCTCGCTCACCTCGCACAATAAGTCGCCATCGACACGGACGGTCTCGGTGACCAGCCGCGTCGTGGAGCGGAAGGCTGCCTTGCCGTCGCTCCCGATCTGGAGGAAGGCTGGTTGGAGACCGGGCTCAAGCTGACCCTGCAGAGTATGGCCCAGCACCAGCGAGGCGATCTCCTTGCCCTTCAAGCGGTTGTGCTCATCGCCGGTGAAACCGAACGGCCATTCGGGCAAGCCCGCCTGCTGCAACGCGTCGACGATGAGAGCCAAATCCTGCGGGTTACGATATTGGGCACCGTTGAGTCGGTATGCGGACAATGAATCGAAACCTGGTGTGGACATGGCACCTAGCCCCTCGGCCACTGCCGCCCTGGCATCCTGCAGGCGGCCGGCGCGGGCGTAGGCGGCACCAAGCGTGATCGTGAAATCTCCGACTGACGGCGCATCGTCGCGGGTGCGTTCGAGGGCCTCGATCGCCCTGTCGTTGCTCCCTTGAATTAGAAAGACCAGACCGGCAATTTGCCGGTTTACAGGTGAAAGATTGGGATCGAGCCTGAGCGCCGTCTCGACCGCTTCGGCAGCCTCAGCATGACTGCCGGCGAACAGTTGCACGTATCCCAGTGCTATTTGCGTCTCAGCATCGCCGGGGCCGAGTGCGACGGCTCGCTCGACCGAAGCGATGGCTTCCTCGTAGCGGCGATCCACGACCTGCATGATCCCAAGAATAGCATAGGGCGACGAAAGGTCAGGGTCGAGTTGCAAAGCTCGGCTCGCCTTCTCATATGCTCTCTTTCGTGCTGGCGCGCTCTGCATGATGTCATTGAACGATTCACGCCAGATATACACCGTCGTGCTTGCATCCGCCGCGAAGGCTTCCGCAAAAGCGGGGTCGAGCTGCTCGGCCTTGTCGTAGAGCGTGAGCGCCTCCCGCAGGCCGTCGCGCCGACCGGTCCGTGCTGTCTGCTCGGCACGAAGATAGAAGTCGTAGGCTTCGAGGTTTTCGGTCGGCGGCCGCGCCATGCGTTCGCTTTCCGCTGCCGAAGGTTGCATGCCAAGCGCCTTGGCGATCTCGCCGCTCATCTCGTGCTGGACGGCAAA
>NZ_JAMYMJ010000175.1:0-1366 GCF_040318435.1 Mesorhizobium sp. M1143
CCAGGTGCGAGTTGCATCTTGTCGAGCATGCTGACGAGGCTGTCGGCGATGATACCTAGCGGATGTGAGAACACCAACTCGGATAGGGGGGAGTCGCGCTCGTCCTGTTCGTGAGCGGCGACGGGTGCCAACTGGTCCCATAGCGCAAGGATCTTTTGGAAGAGGGGATTGTCAATCGCATAGGCGTGGCGCTCGACGATACGGGCAAGTTGGTGTGTGACGGGAGCAAGGGCGTCGCCCGGCAGTTGCGCGAGGACTTGCAAGACATTGTTTAAGGGCGGGCATGTCTCTGGCGCATGCTCGGCCTCGGGGGAAGCGTAGAGGCTCAGGAAGGGCTGCCAGCGATGCGACGGAAACTGCCCTTTAGCCTGCGCATCCCGTAGCGCCGCAAAGGCTCGGACGGGCTCGTTTCGGGCGAATACGCTCCACAAGTCGGCTTGTTCAATGCGATTGTTGGTCTCGAAAGCTTCAGCGCTCTCGAGCAGTTGGGAATCGCTGACTTCATCGAGTACTCGAATGTCGGCCGAATAGCCCGATCCTGACCAACTCGGATTATATAGGTGGGCGTAGATCGGCATTTGGCGGGGTAAGTCGGGAAAGGCACGATAGTAGCCATTCAGCCGCCGGCTCGCCTCGCGAGACAGTCGGCCGCCCGCTGTCCTGATACGAACGAGCTCGCGCGTGGTGTAGAGCGCCCGCGCATGATCTCGGTTTCCTCGCGTCGCGATGCGATGGATGACTTCGGGGAGCATGCCGGCCAAAATCGCACGCTCGATCGCATGTCGTGTCTCAGGCGCGAGGTGATTCCAGCGTTTGCAATAGAAGCGCACGAGCTCCGGGCTATTGTCGGACTGCCAATATCGCGTTCGGTTCGTGTCGAGCAGATAGCGTTCAACTAGGGTTGCCGAAGCGTTGTCGCCTTCGGTCGCAGCCCAAGCTGCGAGCCGCTTGAAGATCAGTGGGTCGCGTTCGATCCAGACCGTCGCAATCCGGCTCGCGCGTCGTGCGTCGCGGCCAGCCAGCCGTCGCCATAGACCAGTCATCATGCGAACGAGCGGTGCGAAGTGGTCGTTATGGGCGTCAGGCTCGTTAAGCCGCCAACTACTCTTGTGTCGATCATTTGGGTCGACGAGCCCTTCGTCGGCCTCGGGCGCATGAACCAGTGCAAGGTCGAAAGACATCAGGTCGCCATCCGCCTGAACCAGCCCGACGTCGCTCCCGATCTCTATGGCTTCACACAGGCTGCGATCGAGCGCTAGGAGCAAGCGTTCTTCGGCACGAACGTCTGTGGGCCAGCGATCGAGGTGGCGACGCCACTCGCGGTCGCTAGCCCGAAAGCTGAACTGGGCCATGTCGTGAACATTGG
>NZ_JAMYMJ010000176.1:0-1330 GCF_040318435.1 Mesorhizobium sp. M1143
CCTCAGGAGGGACTCGACGAAACCTGAGCGGTGTTTGACGCGTTCACTGGCCAACCAGCCGAGGCGTGGGGCGCTCCGGCTAAATATCTGGACGGGGAATATTCCCGCGATTTTGTAAGCCTTCTGACCGCGTCGACCTGAAGCGAAGTTTCGCCGGGGGGTAATCTCTAAAGTGCGACTGCCATGGAACACGTGCCGAGCGCCGGAGAGTGTCCAATTCCCCGGTCTGTGCATCCCGGGCACAAGCTCAGCCATAGTGGAGACGCGGCTTTGGCAACGTTCCTATAAATTGAACCCCAATTCGGTCGTTCCTGCGCCACCGCAGGACTGCCTGGTAGGCAACGCCGTCGGTCGGCACGTAAACCACGAACCGCTCAGGGACACGCGATTCCACCGGGACTTTGAGCTCAGCTCTGCCACTGTTTTGGTTCCGAATGGTGCAACTGATCTCGGAGTTTGTGATTCCGCTGATGATTGAGGCGCCTTTCAGCACCCGCTGCCTCCGTTCGCGGCGATGCTCTTCATCAACCATGTGACCTCCATCGGTCACCCGCGGCCCTATATGGTACGCGCACCGGCGAATAAACTGTCCATCTAGGTCGTCGCTCGTTAGTGTCTCACTTTAAAGTTTGACGACGGAGACGGACAGCATAAATGCCCGTTGCGCCGGTGAATTCGCAACGCGAACAGACCCGAATGGGCTCGTCGTATAGCGTTGTTAATCCGGCAGCAGCATCTCCTCTTCATCGGCCGCGGCTTCGAACAGCAGCCGGAAGTCATTACCCGGCATTTTGCCATCCATCGCAGATAGGCAAGCCTCGGCCGCCAGCCGCCACTTGGGGCCACGATTGGACCACTTTAGGAGCTCCTCGGCGGCGGCATCAACCCGGTTGACACCAAGGCGAAGCCCCGGGCGCTCAGTCTTCACATAAACCGGAGGGTTGAACCAACGGTGGGGCATCACGCCTCTCGAACGTCAAAGGCGATGAACAGTCCCCAAACGGAGGCTGATTTGACGATCATTTCGACTAACTGGCAGTCAGTTTCGAGAAGATCGCCGCCGCGCTCACGGACCGCTACAATGGTCGCTTTGACGGAAATAATGTCGCCGGGTTGAGAGCCCAACAGGACCTCGCGGACCAGCTCCTTGGCCGTTTGCTGCGTAGGCCGAACAGGTGCTTGAATGTCCATCCCATCCTCCCAGAGAGATAGAACCTCAGTCAGCTATTCTGTGGGTCACTTTCCGAAAAAGGCAAGAGTCGGAAACGTACAAAGTAGGTTCCCGCAAACACCGCCCTACGATGGCTAAATCCCGCGACAGGCGCTGATT
>NZ_JAMYMJ010000177.1:0-1259 GCF_040318435.1 Mesorhizobium sp. M1143
GTCCTGCTGTTTTGCCGGTCGCGGTAATTATCGAATGACCAGAGAAAATATTGGTCAACCGCTATGGCGACGAACAGGAAAATAGCCAGCGCGGCAATGCCTGAGAGCCAGTATCCGGCACCCAATCTGTAGGCAGATAGGCCGGTCGCCGCTGCAGCCAGCCCCGCGAAATAGGCATCATACTGGTAGAGCAATTTCAGCGTAAAATTTCTCATCGATCGTTTCTACACCAATCCCTTGTTCCCAGGAAGGTTCAGGCGTGACGACATCGCATCGCGCCGATGGCCCAGATCGCTAGACCTTCCGGCTCGACACCGACTTGGTTCTGGTCGCGTGCCTAGCAATGAAAGTCTCGATCGGACCGGTGAGAATAGCTGCCTCGCTCTTGATCTTATCTTCTTCCCATAGCCACCACTTTATTTCCAGCAACTGTGCAATGACATCAGTAGGGAACCGACTGCGGATGACTCGTGCACGATTGCCGGCGACTATTGAATACGGCTCGACAGACTTGGTGACCACGGAGCCGGCACCCACAACGGCGCCATCGCCAACGGTCACGCCTGGCAATATGATGGCGCCGTGGCCAATCCAAACATCGTTGCCAATCGTAATGCCTCCAGGCTTTCCGGCGTTGGGTATCGGCTCAGGCTGCTTCAGGAGGCGGCTATAAATCGGGAATGAAGTGGCACTCTTTGTCTGGTGTTGACCAGTACACATGAAGAGGACTTGGCCAGCAACTGAGCAGAAGCTCCCCACGTCTAGGGGAGATTCACTAGTTGGGAAAAGCACCTTCCGCCAAGTGACGCCATAGGTGTGGCGGCCGACAGAAACATGCTCGGGCAATTTCGCACGTGCGTCCCGAATCCACTTCGAAATAGCCGACATTCTTCGATCCGCCTCTGCCGAATGGCATAGCCGGAAAACACGCATCAACACAACCCAAGAGGAATTGTAATGGCAGTTTCCCGTGAGAAGGAATCGCTTGCCAAGGTGCTCGCGCACGAAGGCGACTATTCAAAACAATAAGAATGATCCTGGTGGCCCAACATTGAAGGGCGTCACCCAGCGCGTCTATGACGCTTGCTGGGTCGGCAAGGGCCAGACAAAGCGCTCGGTCAAAAGCGTCACGACCGACGAGCTGAACGAGATTTACGACCGGCTCGTTGCCGCGAACGGCTTCTTCTTCCCGGCGGAATTTTTGTGGGCGCCGTTCGCGGTAGCGGGTGGTCGAACTTAAATGCCCGCATCAAATTACT
>NZ_JAMYMJ010000178.1:0-1185 GCF_040318435.1 Mesorhizobium sp. M1143
CGCCTTCCTGCGGCTTCTCCTTCGCCGTATCCGGTATGATGATCCCGCCGGCGGTCTGGGATTCAGAGTCGACCCGGCGGACGACCACGCGGTCATGTAGCGGCCGGAAATTCGACTTTGCCATTTTTGGATTTCCTTGGTGCGGATGTTGAACGGTGCTCCGTTGCCGGAGCATGCCTAGCACTCAGCCGAAGCGAGTGCTAACGCGGCAATGAGATAAGCCGCAGGCTCCTGCTAGTCAAGACGGAAGAGCAAAGAGCAAAGAGAAAAGAGAAGACAGCAAAGAGCAGGCAGCAAAGAGCGTGTAAGCATCGAGCCTTTTATGTGAACAATGTCGGGTATCCGACATATATGGGGCGGCTCACCCTTTGTAATTGAGCTTTATTCAGATGGTACGATTGGTGCAACGGGTGTTGCATTTGAACTCATCCAGAGGCTCGCACGGGCCGTGCTGCGTCAGCTTGGTCATGTCGAGCTTCAGAAGGCCATTTTTTGGCATTGGTTCTGTTGCTCCTATTGCCGTTCATGACCAATCCTGCGCGCGTGAGCCGGCCGGCTAGATTCCAACCACGAGAGCGCCGCCGCTGAGACCCGCACCCGCCGCCGCCAGAAGGATTTTCTCTCCTGGCTGGAATGGCTTCATCTGGTTGGCGAGCGAGAGCGACAGCGGGACCGTCGCGGCCGAAGAGTTGCCGTATTCGGCAATCGTCTTGACAATTGCTTGGTCCGCAATGCCGAGGTTTCTTCCGACCGCGCCGAAAATCCGAGTATTGGCCTGATGCGGCACAAACCGGCCGACATTGTGTGGCCGCACTCCCGCAGTGGCTAGCGCGGCTGTCGAGCAATCGGTCATCATCTCGACGGCTTTTGCGAACACTTCGGGCCCGTCGGTCATCGTCATCCGGGTCTGCCCGAGGTCGAGGTCGCCATGGAACGGCGTGTTGCTTCCTCCTGCGGGAATCTGGATCAGCCCGTAGCGCGAGCCGTCCGAAGCCACCGAGGCACCGAGAATGACCCGATCAGCATCATCGCACTGACCGATCACCAGGGCGCCGGCGGCATCGGCGAACAAGACTGAGCTCGCGCGCTCGGCTGGATTGATGCGGCGGCTGAGGATGTTGGCGGCGATGACCAGCGCTGGTTTGCCATGCAGGCGGGTGAACCCGTCCGCAACCATGCGCGCAT
>NZ_JAMYMJ010000179.1:0-1176 GCF_040318435.1 Mesorhizobium sp. M1143
GGCTGCCCCAGCGGTCGCGCCAGTATCTCTACTCCAACAGGCTCATGCCGGCTTTCGCCGGCGCTTCGATCAAGGTGTTCGAGCTGATCCGCAACGGCGATGCCTTGCGCGAGCGCCTATATGCCAATGCGGCGCGATTCAGGTCCGAAATGGGCAAGCTCGGCTTCACGCTTGCCGGAGCCGATCATCCGATCATCCCGGTAATGCTGGGCGATGCCAGCCTGGCGCAGGAGATGGCACAGCGCATGCTGAAGCGCGGAATCTATGTCATCGGCTTTTCCTTCCCGGTGGTGCCGAAAGGCCAGGCGCGTATCCGCTCGCAGATGTCGGCGGCGCATTCCACTGCAGACATTGACCGTGCGGTTGAGGCCTTTGCGGAGGTAGCTAGGGAACTTTCAATTATATGACTCGCAGGATCTAACTACCTCGCCGCCAAAATCGTCCTCGGGCGAATGCCAAGAAGCTTATCAGCGTATCTGCGGAAGCTGCTTCGGCGCCCGAACCGTGAGTAGTTGGGCATTTCCTTCAGTGACCACGACTGTTTCCTCATGAAGGACGATTTTACCGGGCTCGTACTCCAAAGCAGGCTCAATGCAGAGCACCATGCCCGGCTGCAACACCGTATTGTCCTCCAGCCGAATTGACGGCGGTTCGGTTAGCCGCAGCCCAAGTCCATGCCCCATGCGCCCGTTACTATTGAGGTCCGCCCCACCCGAAGAGAGTGCCTTGGCCATCTGTTCGAAGACAAATCCGGCCGTAACCCCTGCTGTTGCTGCTCGAAGCCCAACCTCGTGCGCTTGCCAAACCTTCTCTTGAGCATACCGTAGGGCATCTGTAGCGCTGCCAATCTGATAGTTGCGATCGTAGTCGCAGAAATACCCGTCGAAGGTCGTACCCGTGTCGATGAAGAGCAGGTCGCCATTAGCGATCGGCCGGTCCCTTGGCCCGCCCGTGATCTCGAAAGGCCCGCCGACGTCGGATCTGCAAATTAGGGTCGGGATAGCGCCAGCGCCGCCCATATTGAGGCGACTGCGGAATTCCCGAAGAATCGTACGTTCAGTATCGCCGATTTTCACGAAATCGGGCACTTGGGCGTATACGGCACCCGCGATGTCGACAGCCTTTTTGATTTTACTGACTTCAGCCCGGCTCTTGATCATGCGGAGCTGCCAAATG
>NZ_JAMYMJ010000180.1:0-1141 GCF_040318435.1 Mesorhizobium sp. M1143
AATCGATACCGAGCGAAGTCAGTCCCGTGGCAGCCGTTATTTCGCCGCCCGTGGCAGGCGCTATGCCGCCCTCCGACGCGGCGCGCTTCTTGATCATTGCGATTATTTCGTTGGCGAGTTGATCTGCCATCTTGTTCCTTTCCAGCTTGCGTTTTCGGCGTCGTTCAAAACCCGAGTCGCGTCGCGTTGCCAAAATTGCCCCTCATAGAGCCTGTGCGCCGACCAAGCCCAATGCCCATAGCAACCGGACGAGTTCCGGCTTCTGCGGCGTCAGCCCGATGACGAAGAAAAGTCGCCGGCCTCCCGCTTTTGCGCCAGCACATCAAGAATCTGCGTGTAAATGGATAGGAACCGTCGTCAAACGTCAGCTAAACGCTGCGACGGTGGGTGCTGTCAGCGTATTCACTCGGCACCTCATATGTAATCGAGATGTTTCATAGCTCCGGACCAGTTGCGATCAACTATGTACCGGTCGCCATTCGTCGGAGAGTTCGACATGATTTGGAGCGCTGCCTCTCATTCCCAGTACAATCTCCACCGCACGCGACAGATTTCCTCTTTCGGGCTCTTCTCAAGGGACTCGCCACGCGATAGAGGCAGTCATCGGCGCACGTGAGGTCCTGCCAGGTCCATGCGACATTCCGGAAAATTGGTAAAATCGTTTGTTTCAATCAAATTCATCCACGCTATGGATAGCTAAGACATGCGTTTCAAAGGGCTCGATCTGAATCTTCTCGTCGTTCTCGACGCGCTGCTTAGCGAGCGCGGCCTCACGGCGGCGGCACGCAGCATCAACCTAACCAAATTCATGTGGGTTGGTGGATGTGGCGCAAGCCCGTTGAAATGACGTAGGATTTGGTTGCTTAAGCCGATCCGAAATTTCCCGGAGACCACACCTACCATGAACGATCTTGCGCTGCCGCTGAGCGGTTTTTAGTCGGCGGCAAGTCCGTCGTCGCCCGTTTCGACGGCGGCATGCTGTCGTCCAACAGCGGCGTTCTGGCCTAGGCCGAGGTGGAAAAGCGGTTGCGGGTCGCCGAGCGTCTGGCGCGTTGCATCGACGATCCGCGCTGCCCGGACCAGGTCGTCCACAGCCTGGCGGACATGATCGGCTTTCGCATGAAGATGATCGGCGCCGCTA
>NZ_JAMYMJ010000181.1:0-1108 GCF_040318435.1 Mesorhizobium sp. M1143
GACCGGCGCTTCCTGTGGATATGAAGAGCGGCCAATACGAAGATCTCGACGGCTCCGCCCAGCGGATCCTTATCGATCGGGAAGAGCCGCGAGGCTGAACCGGTTGGCGGCGCCCAACGACCGTGCGGATGCTGGTCGTCAGTCGACCGAGTCTTTGCTGGATTGCCTCGTCATGATGATATCGGCGCGCGTGCGAAGAACGGATCAGCCACAATACGTTGCCGAACCTTTGGCCAGTAGGGGCCCGCGATTGGGAAGCCGACCATTCAGAATGCCTAGACATGCAAACGTTTTCACGGCAATCGACCACTCGACCGTGAACCCGCCGTTGCCGGGTTATCGAGCCTGGTTGATCCAGATCAGCGTTATCTCTTCGTCGGCGTGGTTTCATTGACCAGGCTTCCAACGGAGAACGCATGTCTATCGACGATGGGGAGATGAGCGGCAAACCGTGGGTGATTGCGATGCTTCAAGAGCGCTTCGTATCGCAGATAGCCGCTATGGCGGCACGCTGATGGCCGGCTCTGTCGACACATTCGACATCATTGTCGTCGGAGCTGGGCCGGTCGGACTTGCCTTCGCAGCATCGCTCGCCCTGAGCCGACTCAAGGTGGCAGTGGTTGAACGGCAGTCGATCGACAGCCTGGCGAATCCGGCTTTCGACGGTCGCGAGATCGCGCTGACGCCCGCATCGGTGAGAATCCTTCGCGAGCTCGGCGCCTGGGACGCCATGCCCGCATCTGACAACTCACCGCTTCATGGCGCGCGCGTGCTCAACGGATCGAGCCCTTTCGCCCTGTGCTTCGATACTCGCAGCGGATCTGGGGAACCACTCGGATTTCTGGTCCCAAATTGTCGGATCCGCGATGCCCTGTTCAAAATTGTCTACTTCCAGGATCATGCCCGGCTGCTGTGCGGCAACTCGGTCGTGAATGCAACAACCAGCGACGACGAGGCGGTCATAACGCTTTCTGATGGCAGGCAATTGGCCGCTCGGCTGCTCGTAGCCGCCGATTCGCGTTTGACCGCGGTGAGCGACCTGCTCGGCATTGGCGCCAACATACATCCGCGTGGCCACTCCTCGCGGATTTGCCTAGTGCGGCACGAG
>NZ_JAMYMJ010000182.1:0-1099 GCF_040318435.1 Mesorhizobium sp. M1143
GATCCGGTTCGATTGCTTGAACTTGATGGCGACAGATTCGTTGTGCCGGCTGAAAGTCGCCCTTTCGTCCGAAGCATCGCGGCCAGGTTCGACAAATATTTCGAAGCTGGAACGGCCAGGCACTCGGCGGCAGTCTGAGCACTCAGAGGAACGGTCATGCCTCTCAGTCGATCATGGACCGCGGTACGTTTGTTGATCGGCGACCGTCTATCGAGACAAGATTCTGAGCGGACCAGACGCGTCTTGGCGCAGCGACGATATCGTCCGCTCGAGCCCTGCCTGTCGGATCATGGTTGTCGGCGACAGCTCCCTTCGACCTGAACCACCCGTTCACCCGAATTCTGCCGGCGCAGTTCCAGTGGAAAGGGCCTGGGCTAGACGGCTCTCTTGTTACCCCAGAGCACAACGTGCAGCTGCGGCAGCACGCGGGCCTCGAACCATCTGTCGCGGGTCACGCTGTCAACCAGCCACTCCATGCGCTTCAATATTCCGTCAAGGTCGACAGGCGCGTCATCATTTGTGGGGTGTGGCGGCGTGTGATTGCCGGGCTGCAGATAGATCGGAAGTTGCGGAAATTGCGCAGCGGCGTCTTTCGCGTAGGTGTAGTCCCTTTCGTCGAAAACAATGAGCTTGAGCACGACTTGGGGCTTGCCTTGTGCCGCCTGGAGGCACGCCTCGACAGCGGCCCAATCTGTCGTCATTCGGCTTGACGGCGGCTTTGGGCTGAGGATCAGCACGTCAAGCTGCGCAAACCAGTCCCTGGCAAGAGACCCTTGGGTTTCCAGCGCAAAACGGTAACCGTCACCATGGCCCCGGTCGATGAGCGCGCCGAGCGGCTGGATGGCCGGATTGCCGCCTGATAGCGACACCATCAGCGGGCGGCCACCGGAAAGGGCAAGCACATTTTTCCACACCGCCCCAACGGACATCATCTCCCATTCATGCCGGAATTGATTGTCCACAGCATGGAGGCTGTCGCACCAGGAACAGCGATAGTCACACCCGCCGGTTCAGAACAAGATCGTCGGCAAACCTAAGAGCACCACCTCGCCCTGGATCGTCGTCCCTAAAATCTCGCTAACTCGGATTGCGGGATGAG
>NZ_JAMYMJ010000183.1:0-1098 GCF_040318435.1 Mesorhizobium sp. M1143
TAGGGCCAAGACTCATAATTGTGGTGCGAGCGCTGCAGCGCTGTCGTCAGTCTCGGCAACATTGTGCTTGAATTGTTATGAGGCGATCAGGGGGCGACCCTGACCGGGTTCGGATTCGCACCGAAACGGGTTACCCCGACTATCTAAGCCCGAAATGCCGCTGCGGGCCCTACAGGAGCGACCTGTCCTTCCGCACTGAGCGTCGACATCACGCCAGACTACTGTTTGCCTATGATCCCACAATTTTGCAAGTAGTTCGGGTTCGGCGTTAGAGCCAATAGCTGATTGTCGCTGCGATGCAGACCGCAGCGAGGAAGTTGGTAGCCAATCGATCATATCGGGTGGCGATGCGGCGGAAGTCCTTAAGCCTGCAGAACATGCGCTCGATGGCGTTGCGGTCGCGGTAGAGGTAGGGCGAGAAGCAGTTCTTCCACTTCCTGTTTGCCTTCGGTGGAATATTGGCGAAAGCGCCGCGCTGCTTGACCTGGCGACGAATTGCGTCGCTGTCGTAGCCTTTGTCGGCGTTCAGCAGGGTTGTCGTCGGCATCTGATCGATCAGCACCTCGCCCGCCTTGCAGTCGGCAACGTTGCCGCCGGTCAAAAGGAAGGCGACTGGCCTGCACATTCCATCAGTCAGGGCGTGGATCTTGGTGGTGCGCCCGCCGCGTGATCTGCCAATTGCCTGGTTGAGTTCCCCCTTTTTCCGCCCGCCGCACTGCGATGGGCACGAACAGCCGAGGAATCGATAAGCAGTTGTGCCGGTGGCCCACCAGCACTGGCCAAGGCTTGGAATATGCCGGTCCAGATGCCCTTGTTAGCCCAGCGATGGAAGCGATTGTAGAGCGTCTTCCTCGGACCGTAGGCGGCAGGTGCGTCCACCCAGCGTCCACCGCTCTTGATGACGTGGATGATACCGCTGATAACCCGCCGATCATCCACGCGAGCCTTGCCCCGCGTGTCAGTTGGAAGATGCGGCTTGAGCTTCGAGAATTGTTCGCCCGTCAGCCAGAAATAGTCCCGATCCATCGAAGCCTCCAGTCGGTGACCTTGAATCACGGCAGCCGCATCAATGAAAGCGGTTTATGGGTCCGGACCCTA
>NZ_JAMYMJ010000184.1:0-1066 GCF_040318435.1 Mesorhizobium sp. M1143
GAACGACCGATGTCGCTCTATCTAGTGGTGCCGCCATCGGATATTTCGCGCACCAAGCCACTGGTGCGACTGGTGCTCAATCAGATCGGCAGGCGACTGACGGAGCGGCTGGAAGGTGACCCGAAGAAAAGCCGCAAGTACCAACTGCTCATGATGCTAGACGAATTTCCGGCTCTTGGTCGCCTCGACTTCTTCGAGACCGCGCTCGCCTTCATGGCGGGTTACGGCATCCGCGCCTATCTGATCGCGCAATCCTTGAACCAGATCTCCAAAGCCTATGGCGAGAACAACGCCATTCTCGACAATTGCCATGTGCGCATTGCCTTTTCCTCCAACGACGAGCGCACGGCCAAACGCATATCGGATGCGCTCGGTACGGCGACGGAACTCAGGTCCATGCGCAACTACGCCGGCCACCGGCTGGCTCCCTGGCTTTCGCACGTCATGGTCAGTCGCCAGGAGACTGCTCGCCCGCTGCTGACGCCTGGCGAAGTGATGCAGTTGCCGCAAGCTGACGAATTAATCCTTGTTTCCGGGTTGCCGCCGATCCGCGCCCAGAAGTTGCGCTATTACCAGGATCCGAATTTCACCGAACGGGTGCTGCCAGCGCCGGTGCTGCGGGAGGGTCTTTACGCGGATTGTCCTGCGTCGCGCCCGGACGGTTGGAGCGGACAGGTCCGCAGTGTTGACCGCCGTCTCGCTGCCGATGCCGAAACCGCCAGCGCGGCAATCGAAGAAGAGGGCGGCGTGCAACAGCAGCGTCATCCAGGCCTGCCTGAAGAACACGTCGTCGTCTCTCAGGAGCCAGATCAAGACGACCTCTTCAATCTGGCGGACGATGACGCCGAGGCACTCGCCGACAAGCGCGTCATGGACCGGGTTTCCACCGCGTCTAGCGCCTACGGTATCAACGAGGGAAGGGGCGACGACAAGGACATCATCCCGGCTTCTAAGCGCTTCCGCAGCTCAGGCGTATCTCGGCGTAGATAACGCCCATAAGCGATTTTGCGGATCTCGACGATGTTCGTTGCCGCCGCCGGCGCATCCGCGCCGGCCAGTCGGAACG
>NZ_JAMYMJ010000185.1:0-1014 GCF_040318435.1 Mesorhizobium sp. M1143
CCATTACAAATGCCCTCGAAGTCGGGTGCGCTGCCGGCGCATTCACGGAAAAACTAGTCCCCTACTGCCAAGGGCTCACCGTCATCGATGTCGTGGCGCAAGCGATTGCTCGAGCACGTCAACGGATAAAGGAGCCGTCGCGCATCAACTGGATAGTCTGCGATGTTCAACAGTTTTCGACCGACGAGTTGTTTGACGTGATCGTTGTGGCGGAGGTCCTCTACTACCTCGGAGACATAGCCGAGATGCGCGCGGCCGTCAAAAACCTGGTGCGGGTGCTTGCGCCAGGCGGGCATCTGATCTTCGGATCGGCAAGGGATGCTAATTGCCGTCGCTGGGGTCACGCCGCTGGTGCTGAGCCGGTCATCGCCATGCTGAACGAAACGTTGATCGAGGTAGAGCGGCTTGAGTGTCGGGGCGAGTCCGTCAACGAAGACTGCTTGCTCGTCCGTTTCCGGAACCCGATTTCCGCTTCCTGATGAATCTCGAATCTATCGCCGTTAACATGGAGACACTATGCGCATCTGTGGTACCAAGCTGACCCATGATGGGGCGATCGCCCTGGTCGAGGATGGACGGCTCGTCTTCTGCGATGACCAGGAAAAGCGGCACAACGATCCGCGTTACCAATCCATCGATAATCTCGACGCAATTGTCGCCGCTTTAGCTGAGCAGCGGCTAGATCCTTGTGATGTCGATCAGTTCGTTATCGACGGCGGGGATGGCGAAGACGAGTCACAGTTTCAGGTCGGCAGGGAACCAAGCAACCGCCAGTTTTGTCGTCCCTCTCGGTAAAATGAACCCATGTCCATGATAGCGATCGACCTTACTGACGTAAGCAAAACTTATGACAAGCTCGTTGTCGACAGGCTGTCGTTCCGCGTTGCGGCGGGGGAATGCTTCGGGCTCTTGGGACCGAACGGCGCGGGCAAAAGCACGATTGCGCGTATGGTCCTCGGCATGACATCGCCTGATGCGGGGAAGATTACTGTGCTCGGCGCTCCAGTGCCGGCG
>NZ_JAMYMJ010000186.1:0-1009 GCF_040318435.1 Mesorhizobium sp. M1143
CCACGACGGCGCGCAGGTCGCATGCGCTACGCCGACCAGGCTCGCAGCACGGGCAGCCGTGATACTTGAGCAGACGGAGGTGAGCCGCCATATTCCGGCCCGGCCAATTCAGCGGCCCATCCCATGCATGAGGCCGGTTCGGCCGAATGGACGACCAATTTTTTTTATTTGCTAAGTGTGCGCCTCGGGGAGGAATCTCCGAGGGAGCTCCCAGTTCTTGGAGATGTTTATGAAGGATTCGCGCATTCCCGAACCAGTCTTGACGGCTATGTCCCAGGGAACCCACATCGTCCGCGCTTATCGCGAGCACCTTGGATATTCGATCGACGACCTGGCGGTCGCGTGCGGGCTGGCCGCTGAGGAAATCCAAAACATCGAGCGAGGTCTGAGGTACAGCAAGGGCTATCGGGATCGGATAGCGAAATCGCTTTCCATACCTGTGGGAATTCTTGAGTCGGAGTTGGACATTTCGGACGCCGCCTGAACAGATCGGATGATCTGCAATGGGTGGACTAGCTGTTGTGATGTGAAGCTTGCGGCTGATGTCGACGCTTGATTCGATTGATGCGATGCCTTCTGGCGCAGCTCACCGAACAACAAAGCGATATAGCCGCCCGGAGTGCTACGAAACGTGCACGACGGCATCGGCTCGCGACGAAGTACTAACGGCGAACTCTTCCTAGTTCGGCAAGGCGATGCTGGCTTGAGCATCAACTCGGCCTACGAGAGTGGCTACTCCTAGGCTGAATCGTCCACCATGGCGAAGTCGCGCCGCTCTGAAAGTAACATGGCGGGCATCCTGACGTTTCCGGGTTGACTATGGGCGTTCGAACCAGGAAAAGGGGCCGCTCTTCGTGAGTGGCGTGGGGGGCGGGGCGCGGCCCCCCCCCCCCCCCCCCCCCCCGCACCCCCCCCCCCCCCCCCCCCCACCCCCCCCGTCCCCCCCCGCCCGCCCCCCCCCAACCCCACACCCCCCACCCCCCCCACCCCCCCCCCCCCCCCCCCCCCC
>NZ_JAMYMJ010000187.1:0-941 GCF_040318435.1 Mesorhizobium sp. M1143
ATTGTGGAACTGCTCGCGGGTGGCTTCTACCACAAACAGCAAGGTCATGAAATCAAGCAGGAAGTCGTCAATCGCTTGGGCGATTGTTTCTGACTTGCCCTTGAACTGGTCCAGCAAAACGCGCGCGCTATCGATCGCTTCCACGCTGGTCGCATCGATCAACCCCTCGACCCTCTTGAAACAGTCCAACTCGAAACTCCTTAAAGCGCTTCCAAGCCGTTATGCACGAAGGCAGCTCCGTGAACTACCTGGCCTTTTACCTGACGGCACGAGCAGCAGTCGGCCTTACGTCTCGTGCCAAAGCACGAGCTATAGACCTGGGCGCTGAGGAGCGTTGGAAGATCGAGCGCTTCCGGCCTGGTCGAGCGGTAGTGTGGACAGTGCTTGCTGGCGGCTACGCCAACAATGGAGTGCGCCAGCTGATTGGGGCTTAACAATTTTTCGCTTTTTGCTGCGCCCAAGTCTCGGCTATGACTCGGACAGGCCCAATGGCCTGCCCCACGTTGCAATTTTAAAAGAGGAATAATTATATGCCGACTGGAACGGTAAAGTGGTTCAACAGCACCAAAGGGTTTGGATTTATCCAGCCCGACAATGGCGGTCCGGATGTTTTCGTCCACATTTCCGCTGTCGAACGCGCGGGCCTCTCGACCCTCGCTGACGGCCAGAAGATCAACTATGAGATCGAGCAGGACCGCCGCACTGGCAAGTCCTCAGCTGGCAGCCTGAGCAAAGCTGGTTGAAATTTTCTCCTGCGAAGTCGCAAGAGTGGGCGTGTAGGCCCTGAAGTGCTCACTGCCGCTCGATAGGGACGAGCAAAAGTGAGGGCAGCAGATTGCTGCATGGGTCGCGAATTCCTCATGAAACAAGTTGTTGGAAGGAAGGCGGGGTTGGCCCCGCCTTTTTTATGCGACGCCCAGATTAAGCCGACGGCTGCAACG
>NZ_JAMYMJ010000188.1:0-913 GCF_040318435.1 Mesorhizobium sp. M1143
GTCCAGTCGTGGCCGTTGCGCGTATAAATGCGTGTGCCGTCTTCATCGATGATCATCTGCGATCGGTAGCCGTCGAACTTGACCTCGTGGGTCCAGCCTTCACCCTCGGGAGGGTTCTCCACAAGGGTCGGCATCAACGGCTCGATGAACTTCAAACGCATGCACTGATCCGCCCTCCGGCGATTCAATAAGATTAAGCTAAAATAGTTCCGAAACTGGAAATCAGCCTCTTGGGTGCAACAAACTCGTCAACTCGGCGTTGCGGGATGAGCGAAGGAGGAATCGATATGGCCGACGACAAGAGCAAGCGGGACTTCCGCGATCGGGACCGGGTCTCGGCCGATGAGGATTATGAAGTCGAGTATTTCGCAACAAAGACCGGCATCACACCCCAGCAGGTGAAAGAGCTGATCGCGAAGCACGGCAACCAACGCGAAACGCTGGAGCGAGAAGCGAAGGCTCTGCGGAAATAATGACCAGGCTATCGGATCTCGGCAGACCAATAATTGGGCACCGACATGAAGGCCCGCCCGCGAGCGAGCTCGATCATTTCATGCCTTGCCCTGTTTGCGGCCAACAGATCGACATGCGCGATTTTCGCCAGGTCGCTTATCATTCCGATCCGGATCACGATCAGCCTATCGAACTAGACGCCTAGGAACAAAAGTGCCGAAATACCACGTTGAGGAAATGGACGGCGATACCGTGACGGCTACCCACATCGTCAACGCGACAACGCCGATCAGGGCGGCGCGGGAAGCGACAGAGCGCGACATCACTCTGCGCACCACCGAGCCCATCTGGATCAGGGTTGCCGACGAAAAGCGCGGCCACATATTCGAATACAGTTTCAGCCTGTAGCTGGCGATCCAACTCGGCTAGCTGAGTTTGGATGGCATACCATGCCGTCGAC
>NZ_JAMYMJ010000189.1:0-857 GCF_040318435.1 Mesorhizobium sp. M1143
GAGATGGTCAGCGTGGTGTGCGAGGTGTCGCCGTCGCCATCCTTGATGGTGTAGGTGAAGACGTCGTCGTGGCCGCCCTGCGAGCCGGCATCGCGTACATAGGAGTAGGAGCCGTCGGCGTTAAGCGTCAGCTTGCCGTAGGTGCCCTGGATCTGCACGCCGAGCGAGCCGGTGAAGTCGGCATTGGTGTCGCCGGCCTGGACGCCAACCACCGCTGCGCCGTCTGCACCCAGGACATCGATGCCGGTCACCGGCGAGGTGGTGCCCACCGCCGTCAGCACGTTGCCGGCCTCGGCCGTGAACTGGTTGGAGGCTACACTGTCGGTATCGGCATGCGCCGTCGGCACGTCGTCGATGATGTTGATGACCAGGTTGCCGGCCGGTGCGCTGTCGCCGTCAGTGTCGGTGACGACGACTGCGAAGCTGGCGGTGGTGTTGTCGCCGGTGGTGTTGTCGACGAGCGTGTAGGAATAGCTGATCGTGCCGGCGCCGGTGGCCGGATTGTAGACATAGCTTGCCGTCAGCGAGCCGGTGGCGTCGGTGAAGGTCTGCGCGGCGCCGGTCAGCACATGGCCGCCGAGCGAGACTACCGACACGCCGTCCGGCGAAGTGAAGCCGATGGTGCCCGAGGTGGTCTCCGAGTTGGCGGCAGCGTTCGAGCCCGCGGACTCGCCGCCGCGTGCCGGAAGGCCGGCCTCATAGACGGTGGTCGAGGCAAGGCCCGGCGCCGGAATGCTGTCGGTCGGCGTCGAGTCGCCGATCGAGATGGTCAGCGTGGTGTGCGAGGTGTCGCCGTCGCCATCCTTGATGGTGTAGGTGAAGACGTCGTCGTGGCCGCCCTGCGAGCCGGCATCGCG
>NZ_JAMYMJ010000190.1:0-849 GCF_040318435.1 Mesorhizobium sp. M1143
CCGCCGATGCGCATGATGTGGGCGATGCCGAGCGCATCGGCGGCATCCGTGTTGTTGCGCTGCGCCGACATCGCGGCGCCCACGTGCTGTGTCTCCAGGCAGATCGCCGGAAGGCGGCGTTTCAGAAGCTCGGGATTGAGCCAGGGCGACAGCGATCCGGCCTCGTGGCCGACGCGCCGCAGCCGCGCCACGAACGGCTTCAACACCACGAACAACGCATCCGGATCGGTCTCCACCTTGACCGTCAAATGCACCTCACCATGTTCGTCGACGACGCACACCGCAGTTTCGTCCACGCAACATCCAGTCCGCAAAAATATTCCATCAGCCGCCTCCTGCGTGGCTTGACAGGTGATTTCTTAGCAGATGCCCTGCTGTACTTATATATACTACTCCACAACAAAGGTAATTTGAAACGGACTCAGCATTATGCCGCAGTCTCCATTCTCAGCGAAGACAAACCTGATACCTCCATCCTCAAGAGTTTTTTCAATCGAGCTGAGTGTTCGTGGACCTATTGGAGTGCCAGCTTCCAATCGCGTGATGGTTGTCGGGGCGACCCCCGCAAGGCAGGCCAGCTCGCTTATTTTCAGTCCCAGCGCCGCCCGAGCCATTCTGCATTGGACACCTCGGATCGTCATTTCTCGTTGCCCCGGTGAACGAAAGTCCCTGGCAGAGATCATATAACTGCTATTCGCGCCATGGTTTCCCTTTCTGTTTTTTGAGAAGGCATAATCCGGCCTTTTTGCCCGTCAGATCGTGTCCCGCGGCGTGGTGTAGCTGGCGGCATTAGTCGCCGTGCTCTCCGGCATGGGCCGGGCTGATCAGCGCGCCACGGCTGGCAGGCTG
>NZ_JAMYMJ010000191.1:0-837 GCF_040318435.1 Mesorhizobium sp. M1143
GGATTACTATTTCGCGGGTTCATACTAGCCTCACATCAAACTGTATCGTCAAAGTCCTGCGCCAATTCACACAGCGGGTCATCGAGTTGAGATTCTGCGGAGAGCGCCTCCTCTGCTCCCGTCAAGGGCGCCGGCTCCGGGAGGGCGCCTGTCTGGCTTTCAAAGATGCGTTTCAGAATGCGATCCGAAAAATATCGCACCTTCCTCAATTTTAACGGTGGCAGACCTTGATGAGAACGATTTCGTACTCGTCATTGAGCAGCCGCACCTGTTCGGGACGCAACAGCGGTGCACCTTGATGTGAATTCTGAACGTTCCAATCGAACGTTCGCGCCTGGCTGTAGGAAATCGATTGGGCTTGAAATCTGAATCCGCCGATAGCTTTGGAAATGTAGTTCGGAGTCTCGTCATCTACCTCGATGTTCCTAGAAGCGCGCCGGCAGCCCGGGCGGGGGGCTTGGGGTTAGACTGCCAGCGCACGCCACTCATAAAGAGCGGCCTCTTTTCGCGGTTCGGACACCCATAGTCAACCCGGCAACGTCTGGATGCCCGCTGTGCTTTTTGCAGAGCGGCGATGCCGGGCATATCGGCCGATCCTGTCTAGGATGGTGTGGCCACTCTCGTCGGCCGAGTTGATGCTCCAGCCAGTATCGCCTTGCCGACCAGCATGAGTTCGCCGTTAGCAATCCATCGTTGCGGGCGTTCCAGTCACGGCCTTCCATTCGGCGATGGCTTGCAAGCGATGAACAAGGCGAGAGCAGAACGTTTGGGGCGGGGGACGAAGAGGTTGCGGAGGGCTGACAAGGTCGAGACGAAGCGTTGCAGGCCTCCCGGCGA
>NZ_JAMYMJ010000192.1:0-818 GCF_040318435.1 Mesorhizobium sp. M1143
ATGGAGCGAAGGCTTACCGCGATCCTTGCTGCCGACGTGGTCGGCTACAGCACGCTCATGGGCGAGGATGAGGTCGGCACGCTCGAACGACTGAAGGGTTGCCGTCGAGAACTGGTCGACCCCGCGATCAAGGAATTCCACGGTCGGATTATCAAGCTCATGGGAGACGGGGCGCTGGTCGAATTCGCCAGCGTCGTTGATGCCGTCCAATGCGCTGCCGCGATTCAGCGCCGGATGGCTGTCCGAGACCCGGGCACCTCCGACCCCCGCCACATCCGGTTTCGCATCGGCGTCAATCTCGGTGATGTCATCGTAGAGGAAAATGACATCTACGGCGATGGCGTCAACATCGCCGCGCGCCTCGAGGCTATGGCCGAGCCGGGGGGTGTATGTATCTCCGGAACCGCATTTGATCATGCCGTTCACAAGGTTGATGTCGGCTTTGCCAGTCTTGGCGAGCAGCGCCTCAAGAACATCGCCGATCCGGTTCGCGCCTATCGATTGCTGCTGGATCCCGCAGCATCGGGAAAGGTCACGGCGGCGCCACACCGGCCGAGCTCGCGCGTCATCATCCTGGCAGGCGCCGCCGCCTTGGCGATCGCCGCGATTGCCGGCATTTTCGCATGGCAGAAGTTCTCAGTGCCATCGCGGCCATCGGTTGCCGTGCTGCCGTTTGCAAACCTCGGCGGCGATCCAGGCCAGGACTATTTCGCTGACGGCATCACCGAGGATCTGATCACCGACCTCACCAAGCTGTCCGGTCTGGACGTCATCGCGCGCAACTCGGTGTTCGCCTACAAGAACAAGCCTGCAGCGCT
>NZ_JAMYMJ010000193.1:0-801 GCF_040318435.1 Mesorhizobium sp. M1143
TGCGCGATTTCCGCAATCCGTGAAGTTCGTCTAGGCCCACCGCGATCGAGGCCTTGAAATCGGAAACACTGGCGGCGTTCGCCTGACGGATCAGACCAAACTGCTCTTCAAAGTCGAGGCCAGCCAATCGGCCGGAGAGTAGCTGTAGGCTGTCTTCGAGTGTGTGATGTGCGGCCTTCTTTTCGTCCTCGACCCTCTCGATAACTGTGTGCTCTATATCGTCGAAATTCTTGGCCGTTTTCGGGGGCTGGTTAGCCTCGCCTCGCTGCGTTCCACGACCTTCAAGATCCATTTCGCGATCAATTTTCGCGACATCCAAGCTATTGAACAATTGGGTGCTGGCGCGGAAATCGTGATTTGCCTCTAGTAGAGACTCCCGCAGTTTATTTAGCTTTTCGAATTTTATTCCCACAGCACCGCACCCATTTTTTTACCTCTGCCCGCACAAATGGCTTCTATGCACAGTAGAAGCAAAGGGCAACTGCGTCTTCGCAACTTTGCGGTCCACTGCTCACGAGACGATCGTCTGATGTAAAAATGACAACGATAGCTGCCGTGGCAAGCGGACTTGGGCCAATGAATAGGCCAGGCAGCATACTCTTCTCCGCCGGGCTTTGTGGCGAAGGAACTGAAGATCACGCCAATGAGCTGCTAAAAATCGACTCCAGAGGCGTTCGCGCAGTAGCAGAAGCGGGCGCCCCCCGCGCGCCCCCCCCCCCCCCACTAAAGCGCGGGAAACAAGACCACGCCGGTAATCGGTTGGGTATGTGTTTTATACCCCACGCAGCGGGCCCCGAGTGG
>NZ_JAMYMJ010000194.1:0-800 GCF_040318435.1 Mesorhizobium sp. M1143
TGGCCCGGCAGGCGCCGGCGGCACAGAACGAGCAGGGTCACGCAACTCGGACGGTGCGGGGGGATTCAGATCAACCACTGACGAATCCGGCGCATCATGATGGCGCGCCGTTGAGTGACCCGGCTGCAGCACCGAGGCACCTAGCCTCGACCCACTGTCTCCGGCGTAGGGCGCCGCGGCGTGTTCTTGTCCGCTCCCTTGCACCATGAGTTGCGCCTCCCATGGCGATGTATCCACTTGAGGGCCGGGATCATGCACTGGTTCGTCCATTTGCTTTTGCAACCGAGCCCACCTTTCGGCCACCGCGGCCTCGCCAACCGCGGAGGGCGTCTCCTCAGCCCTGGCGAACGCTGGCCCGGCAGGCGCCGCCGGCACAGAACGAGCATGGTCACGCAACTCGAACGGTGCGGGGGGATTCAGATCAACCACTGACGAATCGCGCGCCGTTGAGTGACCCGGCTGCAGCACCGAGGCACCCAGCATCGACCCACTGCCTCCGGCGTAGGGCGCCGCGGCGTGTTCTTGTCCGCTCCCTTGCGTCATGAGTTGCGCCTCCCATGGCGATCGTAGAAGGTCCGCGTGCGGAATCGAGTCGAAATATCCCGACAAATCAGCGTCGACCTTCTGCTTTTGCAACCGAGCCCACCTTTCGGCCACCGCGGCCTCGCCAACCGCGGAGGACGTCTCCTCAGCCCTGGCGAACGCTGGCCCGGCAGGCGCCGGCGGCACAGAACGAGCAGGGTCACGCAACTCGGACGGTGAGGGGGGATTCAGATCAACCACTGACGAATCCGGCGCAT
>NZ_JAMYMJ010000195.1:0-780 GCF_040318435.1 Mesorhizobium sp. M1143
CCCAAACATCAGGTCGCGGTTATATACAAAAAAGCCGGCCACCTTTCGGCAGCCGGCCAGTGCAAACAAGGAAGGGAACGTTGCACTGATGGGGCAGTGCACCGTCCGAAGCGTTTCCAGGCGACAATGTTCCACCGATGAGAGAACAAAGAAGGCTTCACCGCCAGCGCACATTCCCCTTAGCTGCGCTGTATTGCCAGCGGCTAGTCTCTAAAGGCCTTTAACCAGCCACGGATCGGTGTCGTATCCGAGGCGCGGCTTTTCCGGCGTTCCATCGGCCGGCAATTTGGCGGTTCCGGTCGGCCTGCAGTCCAGTTCGAGCACCTGCTTCTTGGCAGAGTGCTTCGTAGAGCAAAGGTCCGTGGCGTCACTCACCACCACCTTCTTCTCCTTGGCTATAGCGACACCAGTCCCAGCGATCACGATCGCCGCGCAAAACACAGCTACTCTCATCATACTCCCCACCGTTGCTCCTCCCCAAAAATGCTGAGCATGACGTTACGGCACATTTAAATTAGCGCAAGCGAATATTAGCTTGACTAGTCCCCTTCACATCGGCTCTGGTCGCCTCCCCTTGCTGCTGCGCCTTGCGAAACCGGCAGCGCGATATGCTAGGATGGGCGCATGCCTGCTCATGACCGGGCGGCCGCTGTTAACGACTTGAGCTTGACATGGCAGAAGGCTGCAGCCGTCAAGTTTCCCAAGTCGTCGTGGCGATGAACGATCGCGTCGAGGATCGCTTACCAAGCGGCGTTTACTAAGTTCCGCTGGTGCAGCCCT
>NZ_JAMYMJ010000196.1:0-772 GCF_040318435.1 Mesorhizobium sp. M1143
GCTCGGCCCGAAACAGCCTCGCCTCGGTTTGCACCAGAGTGGTGACATTCTGGGCCAAATCGGTGACTAGCCCGGCAAGGCTGGGATTGTCCTGGGTGTTCATCTGTCCTGCTCCGCGATCTGCGTGGCCCCATCATCGCCGACCACGCCAAAATCTTGTGGACGATCAGCGGACCAACCCTGTGGCTGATCGGTGTGTGATCTGAGGCCTCCCGGAGCGGCCTCAGAATCGGGCGTTGCCGGCGGAGAAGCCTTGATGAACCGCCCGAGAGCCAATCCGGCCAACACCGATCCCGCAAGCAGGACACCGGGATTTTGCCGGCCGAAGGACTGCACGTCATCAAGGACTTGGCTAAAGGGCTTCTGTTTCAAGGACGATGAAAGCCGCTCAAGGCCACTGGCAGCATCCAAAGCGAACTTCGATGCGTTCCTTTCATCGTTGCTGGCAAGGTGATCGCTGGCGGCTCGCAGTGCACCACCCAACGCCGCCAAGCTCGATCCGATGTCGCGCTGCGCCTCCTCCGCCTTGTCGGAGATGACCTGCGTGGCTTCAGATGCATAGTCGCCAGCCTTACGGGTCACCTCGTCCCGCGCGTCGTGAAGCAACTCGCTGGCACGCTCATTTTCCTGGCGAAGTCTGTCGGAGACGTCGCTTTTCGCCTTGTCGAAATCGGTGGGCTGTCCGCCCTGATCGTTCTCATGCTGCATGAGGCCACCTAGTGAAAACCGAGGAAGGAGAGGACCGCGAGCACGACAACGATAAGGCCGATAA
>NZ_JAMYMJ010000197.1:0-771 GCF_040318435.1 Mesorhizobium sp. M1143
CTTCCCCAAGGAACATCGCGCCAAGCTCCACTCGACGAATCCGATCGAACGTCTCAACGGCGAGATCAAGCGGCGCACCGAGGTCGTCGGAATCTCAGGCCGAAACGATTGTCAACCAGAGGCGCTGAGGGAGCTATACCTCACGTTTGGGTGTTGCTCTTGCGCAATAGCTAAGTCGGCAAACGAAAGAAGTCGCTCGGTTTTCAATAGCCGGGCGCTCTTGCTCATGGAACAATCAGACTCAGCGCGAGTTTGAATGCGACGATGAGCAAAGATTACGCAATAGAATCATCCGTTTGTATCGAAATGGCACGGTCGCTCCGATCATGTCTGGCGGAAGAGCGAGCGCTCATGCACCATTTCCGGGAGGAACTCGCCTCGGCACGGAGTGACAGTGTTTACTCCCGCCAGGACCGCATCAGATCCGAACAGCAAAAAGCCCCTGCCGTGGGGCTAGGGCTTGATGGGATGGCCCGCGCCTGCTTCCGAGGCTGCGCGGGCCATCCCATGACGAGCGAGGGACGCATCTTGGTCACCGGCACGGACCGCTGAAGAACGAGCCGGTTGTAGCCAAACAGCCTCAGAGCGGGAATGTTCCCGCCTGACGCAAAAACACCCGTGGCTCAGCCGGCGGGCTCTGTTGCAGGGGCACTGTGCACGGGGGCGGCGTCTGCCGTCAATGCAGTTTGCCGACTAGCCGAGCGTATTCGGCTTCAGCCCTGCCATATGACCCATCAGCCAGCGCAATTAGACGCGCGCGATCAAGAATGA
>NZ_JAMYMJ010000198.1:0-736 GCF_040318435.1 Mesorhizobium sp. M1143
TCCTTGTAGTTGTCCGGATACCCGGCGGGAATTTCGGCAGCGGGGGCAAGCGTCGCGAAAGCGGCTGACAGCGAAAGCACGGCCGTCATCGTCGCAAGACGATTTTTCATTGAGGTCTCCTCCAAGTTCGCCTAAATCGTACCTCCTCCAGGCACAAAAGGCGAGTATCATCCTGACCTGTCACCAACCTGTCACGGCAATGTAGAGGTTTGCTCAGCCGACTTGGGCCCGATGGGTCGTGCTCAGTTTCTCGACGACAGCCGGATCGGCCACATCGACATATCGCTGAGATTGTTGAAATTTTGGAGCGGCATCCTGCGGGGTCACGGTCGCTGGCCCTGGGCACCGATCATCGACTTGCTCCAATCTTCGATGAAGCGGCGGCGCAGCGCCTCGTCCTGTACGGCAAGTAACGCAGGGCCGATGCGAATGGCGCGCGCGATACCAGACTCGCCAAGTGTTTCCGGGCCGTCCGCTCCGTCAGGCAATTGCCCATTCTCGGCGAAGAAAAAGGAACTTTCCCTCGCGACTTTCTGTCCCCGGGCTGACAGAAGGTAGTCGAGAAATCGTTTGGCAAGGGCCATACTCGGTGCCGTCTTCGGAATGAGCGCGCCACGACTGAGTATCAGCGCATAGTCCCGCGGGACAACGACCCTTAAGTCGGAATTGTCCCTGGCCGCCGCATAGGCGTATGACCCGATCATATTGTAGCCAATATACAGGGTCCCGTTTGCAA
>NZ_JAMYMJ010000199.1:0-731 GCF_040318435.1 Mesorhizobium sp. M1143
TCGGAGAGCGTGCCGCCCAAGCCGCCGCGCTCCCCTGCTACATCATGTCGTCCCGGCGCTGAAGGCAATGGATAGCCAGCCGAACGGTGGGCGGTGTTTGAGGTACCGCTGCCGAACATCAGCCAGGCCAGACCTGCGCCCACCATGGTGACCGGCAAAGGATTGTCTCGGACCTGCGTTCTGAGATTGCTGAGCATGGCCGCGCTCTCCCCTCCCGAGAACAGCCCGGTGAACTCATCCAGCAATTGTCCAGGCGTCATCTTGCCTCGAATGGATTCGGCGGTCTCCATCACCCGAGCGCGAGCAGCCTCGGCCTCGCGTTCAAGTTCGGCTGCGGATTTCTCGTTCATCTCACCTGTTCCTTAATCGCGCTCGCGTCGCGCTTGAGCTGTCCCTGGGTCCGGTCGGGGGTAAGTTCCGAAGGCGCCATGCTGGCCGTCCCGGTCCGCAGCAGGATGACGCCGAGGACCGCCACGACCACACCGACCAGCAGGGAAGACCACCCCGCGCCAAGCCCTGCCCGCGTCAGTGCGATAATGAGCGCCTGCAGCAACACCAAGAGCGCGGCGAGCAGGCAAATCGCGCCGCCCAGCACTTCCGCGGCACCTGCTCCGGCTTTGGTAAGCTTTTCAGAGAGCTCGGCCCGAAACAGCCTCGCCTCGGTTTGCACCAGAGTGGTGACATTCTGGGCCAAATCGGTGACTAGCCCGGCAAGGCTGGGATTGTCCTGG
>NZ_JAMYMJ010000200.1:0-712 GCF_040318435.1 Mesorhizobium sp. M1143
ACGGTTATCTGACCGATCTGCGCACGGCCGCTGCCGGCGCGGTCGCCGCCAAGTACCTCGCCCGCAAAGACGCCTCGATTGCCGCCATCCTGGGCGCGGGGCTGCAAGCCCGTCTTCAGTTGCAAGCACTCATGCTTGTCCGCCCGATCCGTTCGGCCCGAATATGGGCACGCGGGGGAGTCAAAGCCCATCTTGCCGCGCGAGAACTGTCCGACGAGTTGGAGATCGACGTTGTCGCTTGCCCGACCCAGGAGGAGGCTGTTGCAGGCGCGCATATCATTGTCACGACGACGCCGGCTGTGAGCCCGATCTTTTTATCGCGCTGGCTTGCACCCGGACAGCACATAACAGCAATGGGCTCAGATGCTGAACACAAGAATGAGATCGAGCCTCAGGTGATCGCCATTGCCGACATCTATGTGGCCGACAGCCTGGCACAAACGAGACGTCTCGGCGAACTGCATCACGCCATCAATGCGGGTGTCGTTGACGAGAACGCGCGCTTTGCCGAACTCGGACAGATCATTGCCGGTGAGATGGCGGGGCGCACCAGTGCCGACCAGATTACGATCGCGGATCTCACCGGAACAGGGATTCAAGACACCGCTATCGCTAACTTCGCATTCGCGCGGTCACGTCAACTGACAGAAGGAACGACCAAGGAGCCCTGGTAGCCTTCGTTCGATCAACGTGTTCCTACTTGAGGAGACGC
>NZ_JAMYMJ010000201.1:0-676 GCF_040318435.1 Mesorhizobium sp. M1143
ATCCTTGCTGGGGATCGAAAAAGGCAACGTGGGTGGCGCTGAGATTAACGGTCAAACCACCGCTGAAATGCTTGGTCTCGGCAAGATGGTTTCGCAGAAGAAAGACTCAATCGGCACGATCATGTCGCGGCGCGAGGGCCTCGCGGGGGATACCCGCCGGTTGGTGGGGCTGCTGCCGGTTGAGCCCGGGGGCAAGATCGTCGTAGGGGCGCATCTTTTCGCCGATGGGACGGCATTGAACTTCGACAACGATCAGGGCTGGATCACGTCATCCTGCTGTTCGCCCCACGTCGGGTCGATGATCGGTCTCGGTTTCCTGAGGAACGGCAATGAACGGCTGGGCGATGTGGTCGTGGCTTCGAACCCGGTCGAACGAGAAAGTGTTCGCCTGCGTGTCGTATCGGCGCATTTCATTGATCCTGAAGGAGCACGTCTGCGTGGCTAATCTGAGACCGGTTACAGCGTGCGGCGCCGAAAAGCCTAATTCCGCATCGTTTTCAATACTGGAGATACGTGAGAATGTGGATCTGGCGCTTGCCTCTCTAGCGCTCCGCAGGAAAGCCGTTGAGCCCCAGCCGTACGGTGTGAATTTGCCGGGGCCGGGATGCTGGGTGGCAGGTCAGGAGGTGGCAGTTTTCTGGACTGGACCGAATCAGTGGATGTTCGAGGCCCCAGG
>NZ_JAMYMJ010000202.1:0-643 GCF_040318435.1 Mesorhizobium sp. M1143
GCAACCATCGCAGCCTCCCAGAAAAGGCAATGGCAAACGACACATTAATAAGCTCGCCGAAACTCTCTCCGCAATGAAAAGAGTTGTACGAATTTTACCAACCCGCACCCTTTCAGTGATGCCGGGCCGCTGCTGTCCTCGCTCTTGTTCTGTCATCGTAATGAAGGACGACATCTCCGAGCACCCGTAGCACACCTGTTGCATGGAAAAAGCTGTAGGCGTTTATAGGTGCCCGGGCACTCCGCCATTTGTTTGCGTTGTGGAGCGGGACAAAGCAGGTTTCCTCACTCAGGCCGCCTACCGTGAAGCGGGGCACAAGCCCGACTTCGACGCATTGCCTTGGGAAGCTGAATACAGGGCCGCCAACTCAACGAAAGCCGGTCGTACGCCTAGCTAGCAACCAGAGGCACCGTGACGGTCGTGGCGTAATTTATCGGATACTGGTCGAAATACGGGAAAGCGATGACGAAGGCATAGCTCGCGGTCAGATGCGCCATCTTGAAGCCGCCGCTGGCAGGGTCGATCGCGATCGTCACAATGACGTTCTGCAGACCCAGGTTCACCAATTTCTGCGTGGCGATGGCCTGGATGTCGCTCTGCGAAAGCGTGTTGTTCAGCTGCAGCGCCCGGGAAGAGGTTTCCA
>NZ_JAMYMJ010000203.1:0-612 GCF_040318435.1 Mesorhizobium sp. M1143
TGATGGCTGCGGTCGATGCCTATATCCCGACGCCGGTTCGTCCGCTGGACAAGCCGTTCCTGATGCCGATCGAAGACGTGTTCTCGATCTCGGGCCGTGGCACGGTCGTGACCGGCCGCGTCGAGCGCGGCATCGTCAAGGTCGGCGAGGAACTGGAAATCATCGGCATCCGTCCGACGACCAAGACGACCTGCACGGGCGTCGAGATGTTCCGCAAGCTGCTCGATCAGGGCCAGGCCGGCGACAACATCGGCGCGCTGCTGCGCGGCGTTGATCGTGAAGGCGTCGAGCGCGGCCAGGTTCTGGCCAAGCCCGGTACGGTGAAGCCGCACAAGAAGTTCGTGGCCGAAGCCTACATCCTGACCAAGGACGAAGGTGGCCGTCACACGCCGTTCTTCACCAACTACCGTCCGCAGTTCTACTTCCGCACGACCGACGTGACCGGCATCGTGTCGCTGCCGGAAGGCACGGAAATGGTTATGCCCGGCGACAACATCACGGTCGATGTCGAGCTGATCGTGCCGATCGCCATGGAAGAGAAGCTGCGCTTCGCCATCCGTGAAGGCGGCCGCACCGTCGGTGCCGGCATCGTCGTCACCATCAAAGAGTAAT
>NZ_JAMYMJ010000204.1:0-606 GCF_040318435.1 Mesorhizobium sp. M1143
GGATATGAAAGTTGATGGCGACCAGCTGCAATGCTTTTTCGTAACGTGCCAGTGACCGCAACAGAGGCGGACGGGACTCGTCGGAAGCAAAGGTCAGGGCAGCAAACCGGCCGAGATGATCATGCATGGACATCGTCAGGCCGCCGCAGATGCCAAACTCAGCCGCACTCTCTAGAATTTGTTGCTGCGAATTCGGCAGACCGTGCCGAGCGCGATCCACACCCCAATCGAATGTATCCCAGCCTTGCAGCCCGCGCAGGATGACCGGATCGAGACTGTGGTACCGCTGTTGCAGGTAACGTGACGTCCAGGATGAAGGATAGTTTGAAATCAATTGGGGGGCGTCGCCGGAGGCTGACGGGTAGGTGAAATAGGCGAATAGCGGGAAGTCGAAGCCGGCTGCAGCGGAGGCCATTGCCTCACCGAGATCGGCAGCATCAACACTTGCAGACAGTTGCTCGACGAAGTTCTCAAACACGCGATGCATGTGTCCTGTGCGTAACCTCCGTAACGCTCAATGCCAGGCAGAGACCTTGTTTTAGATGATCCCGGACGAATACGGCGCGTGCCGAGAACGTGGCTAATCTGTTGAACCAATCCGAAATA
>NZ_JAMYMJ010000205.1:0-569 GCF_040318435.1 Mesorhizobium sp. M1143
GCTCATAGTTCTCAGCCCGTATGCCATTCCGGCGCAGTCGGCAAACCAGTCGAAGACACTCATGTCACGCCCTGTGACGCATTGAAGGATTTCAATCGCTGCGCCCGTTAAAGCAAGTAGAACCGCCAGCCGGACCACCTGTTGGGGCCAGCCGAGGCTACCCAAAGCTGACAAGGTGGCGAACGCGGCGGCGTGGTTGAGCTTGTCGTGATGAGACGTAAAGGCCAATCCGAGGGCGTGCAGCAGGTGGTCTGGCAATAGCGCGAGCAGCAGGACGACTGCCAACGTGGAGAGAAAGGCAGCCCTTGCCATGCTCTGATGAAAGCTGGACTGCGGCAATCTATTCGCAGCACTCCCGGTTCCTAGTTCTCGCTTCTCATACTGGTGCACTAGGCAGAGCTCCAACCTGCATCTGAGCTATGAGCGCGAACAACTGGCATGCTTAACAGGCCTCCTGATGTCATCAGGAAGTTAATGAAACAGCCTATGTCACTCTGGATGGTTCCATAGGGCGCTGCGAATGTCGCCCTCCATTGTGATGAGGCCGAGGGTTTCCTGCCGAAAAGGCG
>NZ_JAMYMJ010000206.1:0-538 GCF_040318435.1 Mesorhizobium sp. M1143
CAGATATGGTCCTCGACCTGTTTGATGCCGACGGTCTGGCCGGCAAAGACGAGGCTGAGGTTGATCTTCTTGCGATTGTAGCAGATGCGGCCGCAGGTGGTGACGGTGACGGCCTTGTCGTGAAACGGATAATCGAGATCCGGCAGGCCGGCAATAGATGCGCGGTGACGGCGTGTAGCGCTCGGCTGGACAGGCCATGTCGAGCGCCTGATGTGGGCGTTCTGAGTTGAACTCATTGATGAAGTCATCGAACCTGGCCTGCTGCTGCAGGAAATTGGCGCCAGCCGGTTTGGTGGTTTCCTTCTTGAGAGTCAGGTGCATGCGCTCATGGCGCCCGTTCTGCTGCGGACAGCCCGGCTGGATGCGCTCGATGTCGATGCCCAGGCGCAGCCACCAGACCGACAGTTTGCTGAGATTGAACAGCGCGTTTGGGCTGGCAAAGGGAACGCCGTTGTCGGTCCTGATGGCGCTGGGCAGGCCGAACTCTTTGAAAACGCTCTCGAACACCGTGAAGGCATAGGCTTCCTTGGTAGTCGAC
>NZ_JAMYMJ010000207.1:0-502 GCF_040318435.1 Mesorhizobium sp. M1143
GCTTTGTTCGAGGCGATCATGCCCTTCCGCGTCTTCCGTGTCAGCACCAATCTCCTCGCCATCCTGGTGGTGTTGGCGCCGGTAACGCTGATCATCTACCAGAGTTTTCTGTCCGGCCCGTTCTTCCAGAAGACAGCGCATCTGTCGCTGAAGGCTTATAGCTTCATCCTTGCAGATGCGGATTTCTGGCTGGCGCTGACGACTTCGCTCAAGCTCGCGGTGGGGATGACATTGATCGCCGTTCCGGTGGGAATCCTGCTGGCGTTCATCATCGTGCGTACCGACGTGCCGGGCAAGCGCTGGCTGGAGCCGATCATCCTCATCCCGGTGTTCATGTCGGCGGTAGTGCTGGCCTTCGGCTATGTGATGACGTTGGGACCAGTCGGCTTCGTCTCGCTGGCGGTCAAGTCGGTGATTGGCTACGTGCCTTGGAATGTCTATTCGGTGACATCGATCGCGATTATCGCCGGGCTCACCCATGTCCCGCATGTCTATCTCTATG